>JAKZRT010000124.1:0-7289 GCA_047518005.1 Brevirhabdus sp. | reverse complement strand
CGCGAGGCGGAAAAGCTGGTCGAGGCCGGGGTGCGCGAATTGCTGGTGATCAGCCAGGACACTTCGGCCTACGGCACCGATATTCGCCACGCCGAGGCCCGCGGTCACCGCGCCCATATCACCGATCTGGCGCGCGATCTGGGCGGGCTCGGGGCCTGGGTGCGGTTGCATTACGTCTATCCCTAGCCGCATGTCCGCGACCTGATCCCGCTGATGGATGTCGTTTCAGAAACCGGTGGGTTGATCTTGCCCTACCTTGACATCCCGTTCCAGCACGCGCATCCCGACACTCTGCGGCGCATGGCCCGGCCCGCGCACGCTGAAAAGACCCTGGACCGGATCGCCGAGTGGCGCGGCATCTGCGCGCAGATCGCGCTGCGCTCGACCTTCATCGTCGGCTATCCGGGCGAGACCGAGGCCGAGTTTCAAACCCTGCTGGACTGGCTCGACGAGGCGCAGCTGGACCGCGTCGGGTGCTTTCAGTACGAGGATGTCAAAGGCGCGCGGTCGAACGCCCTGCCCGACCATGTGTCGGGCGAGGTCAAGCAAGACCGCTGGAACCGGTTCATGGAACGGGCTCAGGCGATATCCGAAGCCAAGCTGGCCGCCAAAGTCGGGACACGGATCGAGGTTATCGTGGACGAGGTCGACGATCAGGCCGCGACCTGCCGCACCAAGGCCGACGCGCCCGAGATCGACGGGAATTTGTTTATTGATGAAGGGTTCGAGGGGCTGTCGCCGGGGGACATCGTGACGGTCGAGGTCGAAGAAGCGGGCGAGTACGACCTTTGGGGTTCGCGGGTGGATTAACTTTTAGCGTTGCGCCGCGCCCCGCGCGCGTCGCCACGGGCGAGGGGCGCTGCCCTTCGCGCTCCCCGAAGTATCTGGGGAAAGATGATCTTGGAAGTGTTTTCCGATCTTCTTCTTAGCTCAAATATCCCCGCGCGGAGCGCTCCGCGATTGCCACAGGCAGGCGCAATATATCGTGTGCGCCGCAGGCGCTCATTTTGATAGCATTTCCATATTCGGGAATTCCGAATTAGGCTTCCTGAAACCCAAGCCACAGGCCCTTTGATGACCCCCGCAGACGCCCAAGCAATGCTTGCCGAGAATTTCGCGCCCTGGGTGCTGGCGCTGGAGCCGGTTGTGCGCGAAGTGGGCGACAAAGGCGCGGTGCTGGCCATGCCCCTGGGCGATCACATCGCGCGGGTGGGCGGGATTGCCAGCGGGCAGGCGCTGTCGGCGCTGGCCGATACGTCGATGGTGATTGCCTGTGCAGCGCACGCCGGCGGGTGGCAGCCGGTGGCGACGACGAACCTGGATACCCAGTTTCTGGCCGCCGCCACGGGCGATGCAGTCCGGGCCGAGGCGCAGATAGTTAAGGCGGGGCGGGCGCTGATCTTTGCCCGCGCGGCGCTTTTTGCCGAACCCTCGGGCAAAGCGGTCGCCACCGCCACGGCCACGTTTTTTTTGTCCGCCAGTCTGAGACGATGAAAAGGACCCCACCATGACCGCCGAGACCTTGAAATACGCTCTGATCATGCTGGCCGCAGGCATCGGTGTGCCGCTGCTGGCGGCGCTGAATGCCGGGCTGGGGGTGCGTCTGGGCAGCCCGGTAGCGGCGGCGGTGTGTCTGTTTCTGGTGGCGCTGGTCGCCGCATTGGGCGCGCTGGCGCTGAGCGGCCCGGCCAATTGGTCGGCACTGGCCACGACGCCCAAGCACCTGTTTCTGGGCGGTGTACTGGTGGCCTTCTACGTGTTGTCGATCACCTATGTCGCGCCGCATTTCGGGGTCGGGAACGCGGTATTGTTCGTGCTGCTGGGCCAGCTGATCTCGGCGGCCCTGATCGATCAGTTCGGCCTGTTCGGGGCGGTGCCGACACCGATCAACGCCCTGCGCGCGGGCGGCATTGGCCTGATGGCGCTGGGGGTGGTGCTGACCCAAAGCGCCTGAGCCCGGTCCCCGGGTTTGACAGGGGGTCCGGTGCCCCTAGACCTGGGTCGATCAAACCCGGCAAGGCAATCGGGGGACACCATGAACATTTCGCGCAACTTCCTGCTGATCGGCGGCATTTATCTGGTGATCGGCATCGCCATGGGCATGCATATGGGCGCTGCGGGCGACCATTCCATGTCAGTCGCGCACGCGCATATCAATCTTATCGGGTTCACCTTGTCGGTGCTGTTTGCGCTGACCTACCGCGCCTTTGCCGACCTGGGGGCGAGCCGTCTGGCGGTCTGGAATTTCTGGCTGCACGTGATTGGCGGGACAGTTGTTTTGGTGATGCTGACGCTGATGCTGGCCGGTGTCATTGGCGAGGCGGCGATGGTACCTGCGGCACCGCTTGGCGAGCTTGCGATCCTGATCGGCGTGCTGCTGTTTCTGTTCAACGCCTGGAAAAACGCACGCTGAACGCTCACCGTCCGAGCGCCACCACCTGATCCCACAGCGCGTCGGGCACATTCACCGGATCAAGCGCCTTGCGCCCCTGCCCCGGCAGCCGCGCGCCAGGATCGGCGGCCACCGCCTCGGCCAGACGCGCCAGCCGGTCGCCGAAAGCATCCGTGTAGGTGCCGGGGTCGACGAGCATATAGAACTGGCCCAGCCCGTGCGGCGGACCGTCGGCCGCCTTCAGCCCCGCGACATCCAGCGAATTGACCGACCCGGTCATCGCGGCGGCCATCACCTCGACCATCAGGCCGATGCCCCAGCCCTTGTGCCCGCCCGCCGACACCAGCGCGCCGCCCAGCGCCGCGTCCGGGTCGGTGGTGGGCTGGCCTTCGGCGTCAACCGCCCAACCCAGTGGGATCGGTTCGCCCGCCGCTTTGGCCATGGTGATCTTGCCAAGCGCCACGGCGCTGGTCGAGAAATCGAAATGCAGCGCCAGACCACCGGCCCCGTCAGGCACCGAAAGCGAGATCGGGTTGGTGCCGATCACCCGGCCGCGCCCGCCCGGTGCCGCAACCACCGGCGAGGCGTTGGTAAAGCCGAGCGCCACAAAGCCTTTATGGGCGATCGTTTCGGTGAAATAGCCGAGCGAAGTGCAGGTATGCGCGTGCGCCACCGCCAGCGACGCAGTGCCGTTCTTGCGCGCCGCCTTCAGCGCCACCGGCAGGCCGCGCTGGAACGCCGGCTGGGCGAAGCCGAAGCGCGCATCGGCCTTGACCGAGCCCGGCCGCGGGCGGCTGACCTGCGGGTTGACAGTGCCATCAACGCGGCCTGATCGAAGCTGGGCGCAATAGCTTTCCAGATAATACAGCCCGCAAATGACGTTGCCGGTTTCCTCGGCCCGGCGCACCGCGCGGGCGACCGAGGCCGCGATCCAGTTCGCCGCGCCATGGGTCCGCAGGGCCACAGCGCTGGCGTCTTCGATCGCATCGAGGCTCACGTCAACCATCGTGCAACACTCCGTGATCCAGACGCACAATGCGATCCATGCGCGCTGCAAGGTTCATATTGTGCGTGGCTATCAGCGCCGCCAGCCGGGTTTCGCGCACAAGGTCCATCAACGCCGCAAAAACCCTGTCCGAGGTGTCGGGGTCCAGGTTGCCCGTAGGCTCGTCAGCCAGAAGTATGCTCGGGCTGTTGGCCAGGGCCCGGCAGAAGGCTACGCGTTGCGCCTCGCCGCCCGAAAGCGCGGCGGGCCGGTGGTCGGCACGATCGGCCACGCCGACCCGCGCCAGCAGCTCGGTCGCCCGGGCGTTGGCCGCGCCCCGGCCGGTTCCGTTGGCCAGCTGGGGCAAAACGATGTTTTCCAGCGCCGAGAACTCGGGCAACAGGTGGTGGAACTGATAGACAAACCCCAATTGCGCACGGCGCGTGGTAGTGCGGTGCCGGTCCGAGGCGCGGGTCAGGTCCTGACCCGATATTTCGACCAGGCCCGCATCCGCTTTGTCCAGGAGGCCCGCGATATGCAGAAGCGTCGATTTGCCCGCCCCCGAGGGTGCGACCAGCGCCACGGCCTGGCCGGGCTCAAGCCTCAGATCCGCGCCCCTGAGCACTCGAATTTCACCCGGAGTGCCCTTCAGATAGGACTTTTCCAGACCCTCCAACCGCAGCACCGCCTCACTCATAGCGCAGCGCCTCGACCGGGTTCATTCGCGCCGCGCGGCGGGCCGGGAATATGGTGACGATGAACGAAAGGCTCAGCGACAGCGCCACCGCCTTGCCCACGTCACCTGCGCGCAGTTCGGCGGGCAACGCATAGATACCCCGGATCGACGGGTCCCAGACGCCGCCGCCGGCCATGTAGTTCACGAAGGAAAAAATCGGATCGATGTAGATCGCGAACAGGCAACCGGTGATGACGCCCAGGCCGGTTCCGACAACACCGATCAACGACCCGCAGATGAAAAAGACCCGCAGAATGCTGCCCTGGCTCAGACCAATGGTGCGCAGGACACCGATGTCGCGGCCCTTGTTCTTGACCAGCATGATCAGGCCCGAGACGATATTCATCGCCGCGATCAGCACCAGAATGGCCAGGATCACGAACATGACGTTGTCCTCGACCTCGAGCGCGCGCAAAAAGTTGCCGCTGGCATCGCGCCACGACCAGACCAGCGTGCGCGGGCCGCCGGCGGCGCGCAGGGCCTCGGCCAGGTCGTCAACGCCCTCCGGGTCGGCGACCATGACCTCGATCTCGTCGGCCACGCCCTCGCGGTTGAAAAACACCTGCGCCTCGGCAAAGGGCAGATAGGCGCGGGTGCCATCGATGTCGAAGCGCCCGGCGCGGAAGATATAGACCACCTCGTAGATGCCGACGCGCGGGCTGGTGCCAAAGGCGGTTTTCACGCCATTGGGCGAGATCAGCTTGACCGCCTCGCCGACGCTGACCCCCAGCGTCGCCGCCACCCCCGAGCCCAGCGCGATACCTTCCTCAAAGCGCTCGATGTCGCCCAGCGCCAGTTCGGGGTGGGCGACGCGCGGGATGGTCTTGAGGTTTTCAGCCGAGATACCAAAGACCTGAACGCCGGCGTTCTTGTCGGCCCGGCTGGCCATGACCTCGGACTTGATGAGCGGCGCGGCTCGGGTTACCCCCGGCACGCCGCGCAGGCGCGCGGCCAGCCCCTGATAATCGTCGATGGTCCGGCTGAGCGACCCGCCGGTCTGGATCACGCCTTGATAATAGACCGTGACATGCGCGTTAGCGCCCAAGATCGTGTCGACAAATTCAGACCGGAAGCCCGAGCGCACGGCCAGCGTCACGATCAGCGCAAAGACCGCCAGCATCACCCCGATCAGGCTGATCCAGGTCATCACGCTGACCCCGCCCTCGGACCGGCGGGCGCGCAGGTACCGCCAGGCGATCATCCACTCAAAGGCGGAAAATGGGGCGGTGCTCTGGGCCATGGGCGCTTTCATTTGACGGCGCGACCTTGGGGCTGCGACGGGTCAAGGTCAAGGCGCTGGTTGCGCCCCCGGGCCGTGGCCCGCCTTGGAATGAAACCCACTACCTGACATCATCCTTCCGAAAATACTCCGGTGAGCGCGAGGGGTAGCGCCCCTCGCCACCGGCGACGCGTGAAACGCGGCGCCAGAATCGCGCGCCACGCCTTAGAAATGCTGTCCCTCGGCGGCAAAATCCTCGTAACGCCCGGTCGCCTTCGCCTTGCTTTCGGCCGCCCACAAAAGCCCCCGGCGCAGCATCTCGTGCGCCGGGCCGCTTGCGATGACGTCCGCCTTGTGACCCAGCGCGTTGTAATAGACCCGGCCCAGGCCCCAGGCGCGCGTCCAGGCCACCGGCATGTCCACCGGGCCGTTGGGGCTGTGGAACCATGTCGCGGTCGGAAAGCGGGTGGTGGCCAGCACCTGGTTGGCGGGATCGACATGCAGGTAGTATTGCTCGGACGCGACATCGAAATCGCCGATGCCGGCCACCAGTTCGTGGTCCGGGTCGGTGATGGTCACACGGTAGCCCACCCCGTCGCCGCCCGGGTGCGCCACCCAGTTGGCCCCGGTCATGAACTGCCAGAGCACGTTGTCGCGGAACGCATCGCACATGCCGCCGTGGCACCCGGCCAGACCAGCGCCGCGCGCCACTGCCTGGCTGACGTTTTCGGCCCGTTCGCGGGTCAGGTCGGACATGGTCCAGACCGGCACGATCAGGTCATAGTCTCGCAGCGCATCGGCATCGTCAAAACAGTCAAGGCTGTCGGTGACATGCGTGGCGATCCCCTCGCCTTCAAGCATCGCCTGAAAGATTGCCGCGACCTTGTCGGGCTCGTGCCCGTCCCATCCGCCCTAGGTGATCAGTGCCTTTTCAGTCATACGCATCTCCGATTCGCGGCGGGGCAGGATCAGCCCGGGCCGGGCCTGAAGACGCTCGCAAAATCGCCGACGCGTCAACCCAGCTAACCCACTCGATTCACTGTATTTGGTATAGCAAACCGGACACTATGTAAATTATTCTTGACATCATGAATGCTATTTCATACTTCATGACCAACAACGCGGACATGGTGTCTGCCCAAATCGACACGCTGAAGGACAACCGAAATGACCCACGAAGAACGCAACACCGTCTCGGCGATTTTCGCCAGCCTGCTGGTCAACCTCTATGTGATCTTCAAGCTGATGGCGATGTTCGAGGACGGGCGCCTTGCCGGGGACGACGCCGTGATGGTCTGGGCGCGCGCCATGCTGTGGGTGATCCCGATCGGGATCGCGCTGGTCATCGCTACGATGATCCTGTTCAACATCCTGCACGCGATTGCCACCGGCACCGAAAGCCCGAGCTTTCTGGTCGATGAGCGCGACAAGATTATCTCGAACTTCGGGATGAAGGTGACCGCCATCGTCGTCAGCATCGGGTTTATCGGTGCGGTGATTGCGCTGGCCATCGGGATCACCCCTCTGAGCGCGCTTATTGCGATGTGGTTTGGGTTTTCCGCCGGCGATCTGGCGGGCAAGGCCGCCATGATGATCCGTTATCGGATGGGCTGAGGCATGGGCAAGAAACCAATCATAACCAACAATATCCGCCGCCTGCGATTTGACGCCGACGAGATGACCCAGGCGCAACTGGCCGAAAAAGTCGGCGTGACCCGCCAGACTATCGTGGCTATCGAAAAGGCCAAATATTCACCCTCGCTGGAGCTGGCATTTCTGATCAGCCAGGCGTTTGACAAGCAAATGGACGATGTCTTTACGATCGAATTCGACACCTGACCGGCCCGGATCGGGCCGCTGAACCGACAACGTTTCCAACCCTACTAAGGGAGACTGACATGGACCGCAATTCCGTGAACACCCGAGTTTTGCCGATTTTCCTGGGCCTCGCCTGCCT
>JAKZRT010000123.1:0-29518 GCA_047518005.1 Brevirhabdus sp. | reverse complement strand
CGACGCGACCGACCGGCGCCCTGTGGACAAGTGGACAGCCGCTCCGCGACCGACCACTTCCCCACAGGGCCAGAAACCGCAACAGAAGCGGTCAACTCATATGGTACATAAACCGGTCAACTCAGAATGTTCTCGACAGGCCCAGCGCGCGCGGCCGTCTTGCCGCCGCGCGCGTAGGCCGCTAAAGCCTGCGCGCGAAAGGCGGGTTCCATGGCCAAAGTGAAAAGACAGCCCCGGCCCAAGGCGGAAACGCCCAAGGGCTTTAGCGATACCTTTGGTGGCGATGTGATTGCCCGGCAGGAAATGCTTGCGACCATCGCGCGGGTCTATCACGCGCATGGCTTTGATCCGCTGGACACATCGGCGGTGGAAACGGTCGAGGCTCTGGGCAAGTTCCTGCCCGATGTTGATCGCCCCAACGAGGGCGTCTTCGCCTGGCAGGAAGACGGCGACGGTGACTGGCTGGCGCTGCGCTATGACCTGACCGCCCCGCTGGCGCGCGTCTATGCGCAGCACCGCACTGACCTGCCCACGCCCTATCGCCGCTATGCCATGGGCCCGGTGTGGCGCAATGAAAAACCCGGTCCGGGGCGGTTTCGCCAGTTCTTTCAGTGCGACGCCGACACGGTTGGCACGGGTAGTATGGCGGCAGATGCTGAGATGTGCATTATGCTTGCCGATACGCTGGAAGCCGTGGGTATCGAGCGCGGCGACTATGTGATCCGGGTGAACAACCGGAAGGTTTTGAATGGCGTGATGGAGGCAAACGGTCTGCTCGACCCGAGCGATCCGGAAAAGGAAGCAATGCGAAGAGGGGTTGCATTGCGCGCAATCGATAAGCTTGATCGACTTGGAATTTTCGCAGTTCGGCAACTCTTGCAAGGAGGACGCAAAGACGAAAGCGGGGATTTTACTGGCGGGGCGCAACTTACGGATACGCAGGCCGAGAATATTGTGGCATTCGTTGAGATCAGCCGTCCCAATTCACAATCAATTGACAAGAGCGGTGTGGAAGTCACGTTGCTCAACAATCTTCGAGAGTTGGTTGGAGATTCTTGGATCGGCAATGAAGGGGTCGACGAACTTTACGAAATTGCGAAGCTCGTCCATCAACGGGGCTACGACACCGACCAGATACGGATCGACCCCTCGGTGGTACGCGGCCTCGGCTATTACACCGGGCCAGTTTACGAGGCTGAACTCACCTTCGAAGTCACCGACGACAAGGGCCGCCCGCGCCAGTTTGGCTCGGTCGCCGGTGGCGGGCGTTATGACGATCTGGTGAAACGCTTCACCGGGCAGGCGGTTCCGGCAACCGGCGTTTCCATCGGCGTTGACCGCCTTCTGGCCGCGTTGCGCGCGAAGGATCGCATCGCATCCGTCGAACGCGGACCGGTTGTGGTCACCGTCATGGACCGCGACCGGATGGCCGACTATCAGGCGATGGCCGCCGACCTGCGCGCGGGCGGTATCCGCGCCGAGGTCTATCTGGGCAACCCCAAGAACTTCGGCAACCAGCTCAAATACGCCGACCGGCGGGCCGCTCCCGTCGCCATCATTCAAGGGTCGGACGAGGCCGCGCGCGGGGTGGTGCAGGTCAAGGATT
Organism: Brevirhabdus sp.; assembly: GCA_047518005.1. Classification (GTDB taxonomy): domain Bacteria; phylum Pseudomonadota; class Alphaproteobacteria; order Rhodobacterales; family Rhodobacteraceae; genus JAKZRT01. The sequence continues at coordinate 27,912 of JAKZRT010000123.1, read as the reverse complement.
TGATACTGGGCGCGAAAATTGCCGAAAACGCCAGCCTCGAGGAATGGAAAAGCCAGCCCGCGCAGACCGAGGTTGCGCGCGGTGATCTGGTGACTGAAGTGCGGGCCATTCTAGCGCGCCACGAGGCGGGCCCGGCGTGATGAACCTGCCAGCGGGATCTTTGTTTCAGGCGATGGCCTCTCCCCCATCCCCTCTCCGAAGCGAAGAGGGGAGCCGCGACACCGCATCTGGCGCGCTTCCCCCCTCCCGTGGGAGGGGGGCCAGGGGGGAGGCCCCCTGACGTGCCAACCAAGGCCCACATAAGCGCCGAGGCGGCACGGCTTTTGGCAGAATTCTCGGGCCGCGGCGCGGTTCCGGTTGAGACGGATATTCTGCAACCCGCCGACCGCCTGCTGGACCTTTACGGCGAAGACATTCGTGCGCGCGCCTATGTGACGTCTGACCCTCTGCGCGGTGAACGCATGCTACGCCCCGATTTTACGGTGCCGGTCACGCTGGCCCATTTGAAAAGCGGTGCAAACGCGGGGCGATATTGTTATTCGGGCGAGGTCTTCAGGCGTCAGGAAGACGACGAGAACCGCGCCAGCGAATATATTCAGGTCGGATACGAGGTTTTCGGCGACGATGACGCAGCCGCTGCCGAGGCCGAGGTTTTTGCCGCCATTGCCGCCGCGCTGGGTGGCTTGCCGGTCCGCGCGGCCATGGGCGACATCGGATTTCTGGTGGCCGCGATTGATGGGTTGGAGACGCCGGACCGCCGCAAAACCGCGCTCAGGCGCCACCTGTGGCGGCCCGCCCGGTTCCGGGCGCTGGTCGAGCGTTACGCGCGCAAATCGCAGCCGCCAGCCGATGCGCCCAGCGACGCGCCGCACATCGGTCTGCGAAGCGGCGACGAGATCGCCGCGCGGCTTTCGGTTTTGGCCGACGAGGCCGGGACCGCGCCGCTGAGCGCAGCCGAAGTGGCGCGGCTCGACGCGATCCTCGCGGTGCGGGCCACCGCGCCCGAGGCGGCGGGCGCGTTGCAAAAAATTGCCGCCGGTGACCCGGCGCTGATCGCTGCCGTCGACCGGCTGGAGGCGCGCCTCGCGGCGCTGCGCGATCTTGGTATTGATCCGATAAATCTGGATTTCGAGGCCAGCTACGGGCTCACGAACATGGAATATTACGACGGTTTCGTGTTTGGGTTCACCGCCGCCGGGGGCGGTGATCTGCCCGCTGTTGCCACCGGCGGGCGCTATGACGCCCTGACCCGACGGCTGGGTCACGGGCAAGCGGTGCCCGCCGTGGGCGCGGTGATCCGACCCGATGTGGTCGTGGCCCTGCGCGGGGACCGGTCATGAGCGTGCGGCTGGGGGTGCCCTCGAAGGGCCGTTTGATGGCGGCGACATTCGCCTGGTTTGCTGACCGCGGCGTGCGGCTGACCCGTACCGGCACCGACCGCGAATATGCGGGCCGGGTGGTGGGCGCGCCGGGGATCGACCTGATGCTGATGGCCGCCGGCGAGATACCCCATGAACTGGCCACGGGTCGGATAGCACTTGGGGTCACCGGTTCGGATGTGGTGCACGAGAAAATCGCGCGGTGGGAAACGCGGGTCGAACCGCTTGCCGCGCTGGGCTTCGGGCAGGCCGATCTGGTGATCGCGGTGCCCAAGGTCTGGACCGACGTCGCCGACCTCGGCGATCTCGATGCGGTGGCCGCCCAGTTCCGCGCCAGCCACGGGTTCCGCCTGCGGGTCGCCACCAAATACCACCGGCTGGTGCGCGCCCATCTGCGGGCTGCGGGCGTGGCCGATTATCAGCTGGTCGACAGTCAGGGCGCGACCGAGGGGACCGTGGCCAATCAGACCGCCGAGGCGATCGCCGACATCACCTCGTCCGGGGCGACGCTGGAGGCGAACCACCTGAAGGTGGTGGGCGAGGTGATCCACGCCAGCCAGGCGACGCTGTACCGCTCAAAGGTGGCCGATCTGGGTGCGGACGGGGCCCGCGATCTGGCGGCGTTTCTGGGGCGACTGGGTATTTAGGCGGGACCTCGACTTTATTGGCGCGGGCGCGCGCAGAGTTTCACGGTGGAACCAATGGGTAAGTGGTTGTTTTCACAGTGTTATCGCCGTGAAGCCACTCGTCAGACGCTGCTGTTCGCGGGCAGGATTGCCACCATCATTTGCGGCTTTGGGCGGGCAATTTCAAAGGATTGTGGGGTGAACGCAGGTGGGCACAAGGTAGGCGGGGCGTGGCGGTGGCGATGGAGTGGTGCCCTGAAGCGCACCCTACGGCTTGCTGACATTGCAGTTAGGTCCATCACAAAATCAGCCATATCGCTTTGAATTACGGCGTCCCCAGAGAAATTCATTGATTGGCTCATTTCGGACCTTTTGTACTATGCATATTTCGAGCATTTCTAAATCTTAGATAGTCAATTGGAGCGCCGATAATCGCGGCCACAGAGGCAATCATTCCCACCACAGGATATTCGTCCCAGAAGAAGAATGCGGCAAGGACGAGGAACGCAATGGACCCAAAAACGTAGTGCCATCCAGTTCTGTTCTCTTCGAATAAAATGCCGCGCAAAAACGTTTTCATCGGTGCCTCGCCCTAAATCTGTCTACTCAGGTTAGCCGCAGTTCGATTGTCATCCGCGTTCGTCACCATCACCTTGAACTTGGCGAAATCGGCGTCTGAGGCATCCAGCACGCCATCGCCGTTGGTATCAAAGACCGACCGCAGCGCCCGGATGTTGTCGGTCGCGGTGGGGTCCCATTCGGTGGGCACGTATTGCCGCGTCTCGGTGATGTCGCCCCGCCCGTCGGGGTCGTAGAAATGCGCCCCATCGCCCATCGCCGCCCCGTCGGTGCGGTTTTTCAGGCCGTCGGTGGCGTCAGTCACGCGCGGGCCAAAGCGGGCAGGCGGAGGCGTCATCCCAACCGCGCCTCAATGGCGTCCCAGATCGCGCCCGCGACATTTGTGCCGTCAAAGCGCTCGAGTTCCTGAATGCCGGTGGGCGAGGTCACGTTGATCTCGGTCAGCCAGTCGCCGATCACGTCGATGCCGACGAATATCTGGCCTTTTTCGCGCAGCAGCGGCCCGATGGCGGCGCAAATCTCGCGGTCGCGGTCCGAAAGCTCGGCTTTCTCGGGCCGCCCGCCGACGTGCATGTTGGACCGGTTTTCGCCCGGTGCTGGCACGCGGTTGATGGCACCGATGGGCGCGCCATCGACCAGAATGATGCGCTTGTCACCTGCAGACACATCGGGAAGGAATTTCTGCGCGATCAGCGGCTCGCGCGAGATACTGGCGAAAAGCTCGTGCAGCGCGGTCAGATTGCGGTCGCGCGCGTCCAGCCGGAACACCCCCGCACCGCCGTTGCCGTAGAGCGGTTTCAGGATGATGTCGCCGTGGTCGTCCTTGAAGCTTCGGATCGTGGCCAGATCGCGTGCGATCATCGTCGGCGGGGTCAGGTCGCCAAACGCCAGCACCAGCAGTTTTTCGGGATAATTGCGCACCCAGAACGGGTCGTTCACCACCAGCGTGGCTGGATGGATCATGTCGAGAAGATGCGTGGTGGTGATATAGCTCATATCAAAAGGCGGGTCCTGGCGCAGCCAGACCACGTCCATCTCGGCCAGATCGACGGTCGCCTCGGGCCCCAGCGAGAAATGGTTGGCGACCTCGCGGCGGACGGTCAGCGCCGCGCCGCGCGCAGTCACCCGCCCGGCCTCGAACGCCAGCTTGTCGGGGGTGTAATAGAACAGGGAATGGCCGCGCGCCTGCGCTTCTTCGGCGATGCGAAAGGTCGAATCCGCGTCGATGTCGATGGCCCCGATCGGGTCCATCTGGATGGCAACCTTGAGCGTCATGCGCGGCCCCGCTGATATGCCGGTCCTTCATGGCAAGGCGCGGGGTCGGGTGCAAGGGGCGGCAGGGCGAGGCCAGCCTCTGCCCGCGCCCCTCTCCGGAGTATATTCTGGAAGGATGATGATGGGCGTGCGTCGCTATGGGATGGCGATCATCCTGCGCACCTCGCCGACCACGACCTTGCCCATGGCGTTGCGCGGCAGGGCATCGACGAAGATCACCTCGCGGGGGCGTTTGAAGCGCGCGATCTTGCCGTCGAGCGCGCCCAGAAGGGCCCGCGCCGTTGTGTCGCCCCGGGCGGTTACCACGGCCACCGGGACCTCGCCCCATTTTGCGTCGGCGCGGCCCACCACCGCGACCTCTGCCACGTTTGGGTGCTGGCGCAAAAGGCGTTCTATTTCAGCTGGATAGATGTTTTCTCCGCCCGAAATGATCACGTGTTTGATCCGGTCGGTGAACCAGAAGAGCCCGCCCGCGTCGCGCCGCGCCACGTCGCCGGTGCGAAACCAGCCATCTTGCAGCGCCTCGGCGGTCAGGTCCGGGCGGTTCCAATAATGGCTTGCCACATTGTCGCCGCGCACCCAGATCTCGCCCGGCTCGCCGGTTTCGGCTTCTTGCCCGTCGTCGCGCACCAGGCGAATGTCACAGCCCGCGCCCCTGCGCCCGATGCTGCCGACGGTTGTGAACGCCTGGTCACGGCGCTGGTATATCGCGAAAGGTCCGGTCTCGGTGGCGCCGTAGATCTGGATCACCGGCACGCCGCGCGCGTGGACGGCCTCGATCAGCTCGGGCGGCACATCCGTGGACCCGATCGACAGAACGCGCAACGCGCTCAGGTCGGCCGCGGCCCATTCGGGTGTCGCCATGACCGCCTGCAAGACCGTCGGCACGACGATGGCCGCGTCCACGCGGGTCAGGTCGCGGGCCGTTGGTCCGGCCTCGAATTTCTCGTGCAAAACCACCGTGGCCCCGACCGAAAACGCCGGTGTCGGCAGGATGTTCAATCCGCCGACATGAAACATCGGCAGCACGTTCAGCACATGGTCGGCGGGCGTCAGGTCGTGCGCCTCGACGCTCATCGCCGCGTTGGCGATCAGCGCCTTTTGGGTCAGGACCGCGCCTTTTGGCGCACCTGTCGAGCCCGAGGTATAGATAACCAGAATCGGATCGTCTTCGCTGATCGCACCCGGGGCGTGATCCGGTGGTTTTGCGGGCAAGGCGAGGTCCCGGATCGCGTCCGGGACGGGTGTTGGTATGGTGGCGGTGTTCGGCCGCGCCAGACGCGCCGCTGCGTCGCCAAAATGGGCATCGTGAAAAATCATACGCGGCGCGCAATCGGCGGCGATCTCGGCCAGTTCGGCCGCGGCCAGCCGCCAGTTGAAGGGCAACAGCATCGCACCGATGCGCGCGCAGGCGAAGAGCAGAACGAGCACCTCGGGGTTGTTCATGCCCAGCCAGCCGACCCGGTCACCGCGGCTGAGGCCAGCTTTCGCCAGTCCGGCCGCACGACGGTCGATCAGCGCCGCCATCGCGGCGTAGCCGATCACGGTTTCGCCGAATATCAGCGCCGGTTTGTCGGGCCACTTCGCCGCAGCATCGCTGATCCAGCAATCAATCGTCATCGCTCTCGCCGGGGGCATAAAGCGCGGCGCTGCCCAGCATGTCGAGGCACAGTTCCGCCGTCCAGGGCAGCATCAGCGAGCCACAGCGGCTGTCGCGGTAAAGCCGCTCGAGCGGCAGCGATTTCAGTATCGACTGCCCGCCGCAGGTACGGATCGCCAGTTGCGCCAGTTCGTTCGCGTTCTCCATGACGCTGTGCTGGGCCGCCCAGGCGCGCATCAGGCTCTCGCGGCTGGGGTCGGGGCGGGCCTCGGAGATGGCCTGAAACCACAGCGCCTTGGTTTGTTCCAGCATCACGCCCATCTGCGCCACCGCCAGTTGCTTGGTGGGGTACATGCGCCGCTTGACCGGCGGTGTTCCGGGCACTTCGCCGCGCAGATAGGCGACAGTGAAATCAAATGCGGCCTGCGCGATGCCCATGTAGGCGGGCGTCAGCGTCATGAACATATGCGGCCAGCGACTGGCGGCAGCCGGATAGACGCCCTGGGGCATCAGCTGACCCTCGTCCGGAACGAAAACGTCGTCAAACAGCAGCGTGCGCGAAACCGTGCCGCGCATCCCCAACGGATCCCAGTCGCCCACCACGCTGACACCTTTGGCATCAGCGGGCACCGCGATATACATGGTGTTGCGACGCGAATGCGCCTCGTCCTCGGTCCTCAGCGCCGTGCAAAGCGCGCCGTAAAAGTCGGCGTGCCCGGCCAGCGAAGCAAAGATTTTCTTGCCGTTGATGCGCCAGCCGCCGTCAACCTTCAGCGCCGTGGTGCCAAACGCCTTGAACCCCGCCGCCGCAGCACCACCTTCGGAAAACGGCTGCGCATAGATCGCCCCGTCATCGAGAATACGCCGGTAATGCAAGCGCCGCATGGCGTGGTGCTGGGCGCGGGTGTCTGCATCAAGGTCAAGCTGGTCCAACAGATCACCGGTCCACAGGCACGACGACACATGCATGTTGAAAGTCAGCGCCGTGGCGCCGCAGAACCGCCCGATCTCGGCAGCGGTGATCATATAGGTCTTCAGATCGGCCCCCAGCCCGCCCTCGGTTTGGGGAATGCAAATGCCCAACAGCCCCGCCTCGGCCATATCGCGGTAATTCTCGGTCGGAAATATTGCTTCGCGGTCAATGCGTTCCGCCCGCGGCGCGAATTTCTCGGCCGCCAGATTGCGCGCCAGGCTGGCCAGATCGGCGGTCTTGGCGCTCAGCCGCCAGGCAGCGGGGTCGAAGATCGGCGCATGGGTCATGGTGCGTGGTCCCCCAGAAATCTCGATATGATGGCGTTTACGCGGTCGGGCGCTTCGAGATTGATCATATGCCCGGCCCGGTCAATTTCGTGATATTCAGCGCCGCGAATTCGGCTGGCCATTTTCCGCATCGTTGCGGGCGGCGCATTCTGGTCGTGGCTGCCTGCGATCACGCAAGCGGGGTGTGACACGCGCCCCAGATCGTCGGAGCGATCAAACGTCACCAGACAGCTTAGAATACCGCGCCATGTCGGTTCAGGCACCAGGGACATGGCGGTCGCAACCTCGGCGGTCAGCGCCGGCGTGGCATCAGGCCCGACCAGCCCGGGTGCCGAACCGGCGGCCATCTCGGCCATGTTCTGACCCGCATCGAGCGGCCCGAGACGGGCGCTCAGAAACGCGTTCCTGAACCTTGAATCGCGCCCTCCGAAACGCGGGGTTGTCCCGATCAGCGCCAGTGCGGCGACCCGATCCGGGTGACGCAGCGCGTGATCAATCGCGATCATGCCACCGATCGAATGGCCGACCAGATGAACCGCGCCCAGGCCCAGATGATCGGTAAATCCCGCCAACGCGGCCGACAGACCGGCAAATGTCCAGCCCCCGTTCGGTGGCGCACTGGCCCCATATCCCGGCATGTTCCAGGCGATGACCCGGTGACCCGGCAGACCGGCCATCTGGGCCGCGAAACTCTCTGCCCCGCCGCCGATGCCGTGCAGGCAGACGACCGGCGGGCCGTCGCCGACCGCGTCGTATTCGATGCCGCCCGCGATCATACCAGATTGCCACGCTCCACGACCAGCACCCCATCCAGCGCAATGTCGCAGCCCATCATCGGCAGGTCGAAATGCCCAGCCGTGAACCGGCCCGCGAATTCGTTGGCCCCAGTGGAATAAAGGAATGTCCCGGCCAGCGCGCGCAGCTCGGTGCCGTTGCTGTCGGCCCTGTCATAGATCGTCAGCGCCTCGTACCGGGCCAGCGGGTTCAGACCCCAGCCGACGTGGCTGGTGGCATAGGCCGCCGGATCATCAAAGCCCGCGAAATAGTCGCGCATCAGCGCCGCATCAGCGCCGGTGCCCTTGACCGAGGTCACATGGTCGGCTTCGATCACCAGATCGACGGCGCTTTCAAAATAACGCTTGAAGGTCAGGTTTATATCGCCAGGCCGGAACGCCAGCCGCCCGCCTACCGTCCCCGGCGCCGGAAAGCTTGCCACCAGCCCGCCCGGCCAATGGGCCAGAGTCCCCGGACGGTCGGTCCAGCCCCAGACGCCCACGGTCGAGGCGCCGTCCATCGCAACGGTCAGATCGGTGCCATGCGGCGAGGTCACGGTCATCGCTTTGGCCGCGCGACATCGTGCGGCGGCGTCTTTGACGCGCGCCTTCAGGCCTTCGTCCGGAACCAGACGCGCCAGCGCCGCAGGGTGTTCGTTCGAGATGTTCATGATCCGGGCACCGCCTTCAAGGATCGCGGCGGTCTGCGGGGCGTGCATCAGACCTTCGCGCGTAAGGTCGATCACCACATCGGCTTGCGCCAACGTGCGGACCGCCGCGTCCTGCACGCCCAGCGCCCGCGAGGCCCCCGATGAGCGCACAATCGGGCCCGCCGGGTCGGGGGGCGATGGCACGGTCAGCCGGAAATACGACAGACCCATCTGCCCCAGCGCCAGCTCGGCCAGGTGCACATTGACCGCGCGCGACCCGCTTTCGGCAAGGATCACGATCGTCTCGCCCGTGCGCATCGCGCAATGCCCGAAGACCTGCGCAAAGGCGCTGATCCACTCGTATTCAATCCGCTCGTCGCTCATTCAGCCCCTCGCAACCTGCGTTCCATCAAAGAGCATATCGCCCACCGGGACAACGGCCCAGGTCCCGCCTCAGAGCAGGGTGCGCACCGCCCAGAGGTCGGGGAACAACACGACCTGGGTCATCTTGCGCAGATATTCGATGCCGCGCGTCCCCCCGGTGCCGGGCTTGCCACCGATGACCCGCTCGACCGTGGTCACATGGTTGAACCGCCAGCGACGAAAGTAATCTTCCAGATCGACCAGTTTTTCGGCCAGCTGGTAGAGCTGCCAATATTGGGCGACGTCGCTGTAGACCGACTGCCACATCGCGACGATGTCGTCGTCGGCTTCATGCGGCGCGGCGCGGCGGCGCGCGGCGATACGCGGTGCCAGGTCGGGAAAGCGATCACAGGCGACCCGCAGCGCGACATCGTAAAGGCTCGGCTTGGCCAATTCGGCGCGCAGGGCGGTTTCCAGTTCAGGCCGGTGCGCGTGCGGCTTGATCATCGCCGCGTTGCGGTTGCCAAGCACGAATTCGATCATCCGGTACTGGTGCGACTGAAACCCGCTCGATTGCCCCAGCGCTTCGCGGAACGTGGTGTAATCGCTGGGCGTCATGGTGCGCAGCACGTCCCAGGCGTTGTTGAGCTGCTCGAATATCCGTGAATTGCGCGCCAGCATCTTGAACGCCTGCGGCAGGTCGCGGGCGTCGAGCGCGCGGCGTGCAGCCTGCAATTCGTGCAGCGCCAGTTTCATCCACAATTCCGAGGTCTGGTGCTGGATGATGAACAAAAGCTCGTCATGCGCGGATGACAGGGTCGCCTGGGCGCCAAGGACCTGATCAAGATGCAGGTAATCGCCATAAGACATGCGGCCGTCAAACGTCATCTGAGCGCCTTCGGGCCCGGGGTCGTATGGATCGGTCATGGGGCGGTTCCACCGTCGTTTTCGCCACCCTAGCAGAGCGCCGCCATCTCACATAAGCTCTGATCGGGCAAAACCGGTGCAGACATGCTAAAAGATCAGGACGGGGTCGATATCGACGGATTCGACCTGCTTGCGGTCCCACCGGGCTATATCGACGACCCTTATGTCTATCTGGCGGCCCTGCGCGCGCGGGCGCCGGTGCATCGCAACCCTGATGGGTCCTATGTGCTGACCCGCTATGACGATATCGCCGCCATCTACCGCGATCCGGTCAATTGGAGTTCGGACAAAAAGGCCGATTTCGCGCCGAAATTCGGCCAAAGCCCGCTTTATGAGCACCACACCACCAGCGTTGTCTTCACCGATCCGCCCGATCACACTCGTATCCGCAGGCTTTTCCAGGCGGCCTTTACCCGCAAGGCGCTGGCGGCCTTCGTGCCGCGCATTGGGGCGCTGGTCGACGGCTATCTCGACCGGTTCGAGGATCAGGGTCGCATGGAGGTGGTCGGCGAATTTTCGTTCAAACTGCCGATCGAGGTGGTCTGCGACCTTCTGGGGGTTCCGGCCAGCGACCGCTTGCGGCTGCGCGACTGGGCGTTGGCGATACTGAGCGCGCTGGAACCGGCGCTTTCGCAAGATCAGCTGGACACTGGTAATCGCGCCGTTGACGAGTTCAAGGCCTATCTGCGCGACCTGATCGGGCACCGGCGCGCGCATCCCGGTCGGGCGAGCGATACCGAAGTGCTGACGGTGCTGGCCGACGCCGAGGCGGATGGCGAGAAACTGACCGAGATCGAACTGCTGCACCAATGCATCTTCATGCTGAATGCCGGTCACGAGACCTCGACCAACATGCTCAGCCACGGCGTCCACGAGATGCTGCGCAACCCCGATCAGATCGCGCGCCTGTGCGATGATCCGGCGCTGATCGATCCCATGGTCGAAGAGGTGCTGCGGTTCCAGGCGCCGATCCAGATCAACAACCGCCGCTCGACCACCGACCAGGTTGTGGGGGGCATTGACCTGCCTGCCGGGACCGCGGTTCACATGATCGTCGCCGCCGCCAACCGCGACCCTGCCCAGTTCGCCGACCCCGACCGGTTCGATATCACGCGGCGCCCAAACCGGCATCTCAGCTTTGGGCTGGGCGTCCACATCTGCGCCGGCAATGCGCTGGCGCGGCTGGAGGCCGTCATCGGATTTCAAAGACTTTTCGCGCGGTTCCCCGACCTTCGACTGACCGCGCCCGCCCGGATCGCCAACCGGTTGCGGTTCCGCGAGGTCGAAGAACTTTGGGTGGCCGCAAGATAGGCAGGTCTTGCGCCGCTCTGACGCGCGTCGGCACAGGGCGAGGGGCGCTGCCCCTCGCGCTCCCCCGCAGTATTTGCAGAAAAGTGATCATAAACGGAAAAGCGACCCGAACCAGGTCGCATAACCGATTGACGGCGGCGAGGAGATGAATACGGATTGCGGCGGGGCGAACAAAGGATTGTGCCATGTCACAGGTCGAAGTTCATGATCACGGCAGATCGCTTGCAGTGACCCACGGTGCCCGGACCGCCCGGTTCCACGCCATCTGGCTGCGCGACAATGCCTGGGACGACGCAACCCGCGCGCCGGGCAACGGCCAGCGGCTGATCGCCCTGCGCGACATTCCCGCCGAGACCACAATCTCGACCGCGGCGGTTTCGGGTGCCGCCCTGCGCGTGACATTCCAACCCGAAATGAAGTCGGTCGATTATGATCTTGGCTGGCTGATGCGCAGCACCTACGACCGGACAACGCCCCAAGCCCCCGGTTGGCTGGCGGGCGGGGTTGAAGTCTGGAATGCCGGTCTGGCCGACACACCCTGCCCGTGGCCGAATTTAACGCCGTCAGCGCCGACCCTGGCGCGCTTTGCGCCTGGCTGGCCAAGGTCGCGCGATACGGGTTCGGCAAGCTTGACGGCGGGCCGGTCCGTGACGGCGCGATTTTCGACGTGGTCGATCTGTTCGGGTATGTCCGCAAAACCAACTATGGCCGCCATTTCGAAGTGCGGACGCAGGTTGACCCGACCCATCTGGCCTATACCGGGTTAGGGCTTCAGGCCCATTCCGACAATCCCTATCGTGACCCGGTACCAACCCTGCACGCGCGCAAGGCATTTTCGGGCACCGGCACCCGCAGGCTTCAGGGCGCATATGCCGACAAAGACGGGCTTTTGTCGACGGTGGCAGCGCTTGGTGCGGGCGCCGCCGAGGCCGCCGCGTGACCACCTTGGCCGCCCCCACCCGCGACACCATCGTCGCCTTCATCGCCGATATATTCGAGCGCTGCGGCGACGAGGAATATCTGGGCGAGGCCGTCACCATGGCCCAGCATATGCTGCAGGGCGCGACGCTGGCTGAAAAGTCCGGCGCGCGGGACGAGATCGTGGTCGCCGCGCTTTTGCACGACATCGGCCATTTCACCTCGGAATTCGGCGCCTTCACCATGGCCGACACCCAGGACCGGTACCACGAAGAGGCGGGCGCCACGGTGCTGGCCCAGTTTTTCCCGCGCGTCGTCATCGACTGTGTGCGCTATCACGTGTCGGCCAAAAGGTACCTCTGCGCCGCGCGGCCCGCCTATCTGGCGCGGCTTTCGGCGGCATCGGTGCATTCGCTGAACCTACAAGGCGGACCGATGTCCGAAGTCGAGGCTGCCGCCTTTGAAACCATGCCCAACCTGAAGGAAATCATCCAGGTCCGCCACCTGGACGACGCCGGAAAGGACCCGGCGATGGAAACCCCCGACTTTGCCCATTTCGCGCCGGCAGTGCAGCGGGTGGTGGACCGGTATCTTGGATGAGGGCCCAGACGGCCCCCACCATGCGCATCGGCGATCCGGCATCTGGCTGACCGGGTCCAGTCCGATTGCACGCCGACCTGTAAAGCGGTGCTGCGGTTTCTCTGGCAGCGGGTGAAACCCGCCGCGCGGGCGTCGCGGCGCGATCGCCTGGTCGGCCCAAAGTCCCCGTCAAGCTTGAGCGTCTGAGAATCGGTCGCGCGCATGCCGTGTGTCTTCCGGTTGTCCATGAACGGGATGCCATCCGATTTCAGGGGCACCGGGAAATGCAGGAGGTACGTCAGGCAACGCTTGACGAGCTGCTGGCCGGTCTACGGGTCAGCGGTTATATGAATCCCAAAGGGGTGACGATATCCGCCCGCTTCACCAAGCACAGGGGTTTTCAAATGCGTGCTCAAGACGATCGGACCCTGGTCGATTCCATCATGGCCCGCGCCCGCGTGGCCCAGGCTGCTTTCGAGGCCGATGGAAGTCAGCACCGCTATGACCGCGCCGCGCAGGCCGTGGCCTGGGCCATCATGGAACCGACGCGCAACCAGATGCTTGCCGAACTGGCCGTAAAGACCACGGGCTTTGGAAATGTGCCCGACAAGATCACCAAGAACCACCGCAAAACCCTGGGCCTGATGCGCGACATCGCCAGCGCCTGCACCTATGGGGTGGTCCGCGATGATGCCGCGACCGGCATCACCGAAATTGCCCGCCCGATCGGGGTTGTCGGGGCGGTGGTGCCCTCGACCAACCCGGCGGCGACCCCTGCCAACAACATCATCAACGCGGTGAAGGGGGGCAACGCGATTGTGCTGTCGCCCTCGCCCAAAGGCATCGCCAGCTGCGCGGCGCTGCTGGGATTTATCCATGCCGAGTTTGACAAGATTGGCCTCGGTCATGATCTGGTTCAGATGATCCCGGCGCCGGGCTCGAAGGCGCGCACCCAAAGGATGCTGGAAACCGCAGATCTGGTGGTCGCCACCGGCAGCCAGGACAACGTGCGCCGCGCCTATGCCAGCGGCACGCCCGCGATTGGAGTGGGGACAGGCAATGTGACGGTGATCGTCGACGAGACCGCCGACATCGCTGCGGCAGCAGCCAAGATCGCGGCGTCAAAGACCTTTGACAACGCCACGTCGTGTTCGTCGGAAAACGCCGTTGTGGTGGTCGATGCGGTCTATGATGCCTTCGTCGCCGCCTTGGCCGACGAGGGCGGAGCCCATACCACGGACGAGGCCCGGGTGGTGGCCAATCTCTGGCCTGATGGCGCGCATCTGAACCGCGCGGTGATTGCGCGGGATGCCGACGAGATGCTGGGCGCACTGGGGTTCTCGGACCGGGTTCCCGAAGGCACGGCGTTTCTGGTTGTCGAGACCGCGGGGATCGGGCCGGATCACCCGCTATCGGGCGAAAAACTCAGCCGTGTTCTGGCGCTGTACCGCGCCCGCGACTTTGACGAGGCAGCGGACGTGGCGACGCGGATTCTGCGCCGTCAGGGGGCAGGCCATTCGATCGGGCTGCATTCGACCGTTGTGGCGCGCGCGATGCGGCTGGGCGAAACCCTTCCGACCTGCCGTGTGATCGTCAACCAGGCGCACTGCTTTGCCACCGGCGGGGCGTTCGACAACGGCCTGCCGTTTTCGCTGAGTATGGGCTGCGGCAGCTGGGGCGGCAATTCGATCGACGACAATCTCAACTGGCGGCATTTCATTCAGACCACCAAAATTGTCCGCGAAATTCCACCGCGCCAGCCGGCGGTCGAAGACATCTTCGCGGGCTACTGGGCTGACGCCGGAAAATGACGTTTGACCCGGTTTCACCGCCGCAGGGCACCCTGCGCGACTGGCTGGGCCAGCGCGCCAAAGCCGGGGGCACCGGGTTCGTCTTTGCTGGCGGCGGAACGCTGGACTGGGCCGATTTGCAAAGGACCGCGCGTGCCGTTGCCGCCGATCTGACCGCGCGCGGCGTGACGCCGGGCGAAAGCGTGGCCGTCATGATGCCAAACGGAGCCCCGGCGGTCCAAGCGCTGTTCGGCATACTTTACGGCGGGTTTCGCGCGACCATGATCAATCTGGTGGCCGGAAGCGAAGCGATCAGCTTTGCGCTGGGCCATTCGGATGCGCGATTTGCCTTCGTTGACGCGGCACAGGCAGATTTGTTCGCCACGACCAACCCGGAGGGCCGCATCGCGCAACTGGACGTCAACCAGCCGCGGGGGCAGGCCCGGCTGCGCGATGTTGCGCCCCGTGATCCTGCGCTTTTGGTGTACACGTCGGGCACCACAGGCCGCCCCAAGGGGGTGGTTCACACGCAATCCAGTCTGTTGGCGGGCGGTTGGACGACCGCCATTGCCCACGCCCTGGGGCCACAGGACCGCGGGTTCTGCGTGCTGCCGATCTATCACATCAACGGGCTTTGCGTGTCCGTCATGGGCGCGCTGGTCTCCGGCGGGTCGCTGGCGATGTGCGCCACGTTTTCGGCCAGCCAGTTCTGGGATCAACTGGAAGAATCCAAAGCCACCTGGTTTTCGGTGGTACCGACAATTTTGTCGCATCTGCTGCACTCAGACGGCGAACCGTCGCCAGAAACCCACGCGCGGCTCAGGTTCGGGCGCTCGGCCTCGTCGGCGCTGTCACCCGACGTGCACTCGGACTTCGAAGCCCGGTTTGGGGTGCCGATTGTGGAAACCATGGGGCTGACCGAAACCGCCGCGCAGATCCTGTCGAACCCGTGCCCGCCGGGTCTGCGCAAAGTCGGCTCGGCCGGTCTGGCCCTTGGCAATCAGGTGCGCGTGACTGCGCCCGACCTTTCGGAATGCCCGCGCGGGCAGGAAGGCGAGATTGTAATGCGCGGACCGAATGTAATGCGCGAATATCTCAAGGATACCGAGGCGACCGGCGAATGTTTGAGCGCCGACGGCTGGCTGCGTACCGGCGATCTGGGTCGACAGGACAGCGACGGATATTTCTTCATCACCGGGCGGCTGAAAGACCTGATCATCAAGGGTGGCGAGAACATTGCCCCGCGCGAGATCGACGAGGCGCTTTATGCACATGCGGATGTGATCGAGGCCGCCGCATTTGCCCGGCCCTGCGCCAACTATGGCGAAACGGTCGCGGCGGCAGTTGTTCTGAAACCCGGATCAACTGCGCCCGAGGCAGAGCTGCGGGCGTTCTGCCAAGCGCGGCTCGGTAAATTCAAGAGCCCCGATCGCATATACGTCATGGATGCTCTGCCCAAGGGACCCTCGGGCAAGATACTGAGACGAAGACTCGCGGAAATCCTGGCGGCTTGATCGTAGCGCCATAGCAAACTCGGCGGTTCAATCCCGGCACGACCTGTCTTAGTCTTAGCTGGAAACGCTCGGGGATCCGGATGGCCGACAAGACAATAATGGTGGTGGGCACCTACGACACCAAGGATGACGAGTTGCTTTACATCGCCGAGCGAATCGTCGCGCAAGGTGGCGGTGTTCTAACCATGGACGTCAGCGTTCTGGGCGATCCGTCAACGCCGTGCGACGTCTCGAAACACGATGTGGCCAGCGCTGCGGGCAGTTCGATCAAAGCGGCAATCGCGACCCAGGACGAGAACCAGGCTATGCAGATCATGGCCCAGGGGGCGTCGCGCATGACTGCCGAGCTTCATCAGCAGGGCCGAATTCATGGCGTCGTGGTCCTGGGCGGGACCATGGGCACCGATCTGGCGCTTGATGTCTGTCAGGCGCTGCCGCTCGGGGTGCCGAAATACGTCGTGTCTACTGTGTCATTCTCGCCCATTCTACCGGCCGACCGGCTGTCGCCCGATATTCAGATGATCCTGTGGGCAGGCGGCCTTTACGGGTTGAATTCGGTCTGCAAATCGTCGCTCAGCCAGGCCGCCGGAGCGGTTCTCGGCGCGGCGCGTGCTGTCGAGCCTCCGGCAGGCAACCGGCCAGTGATCGGCATGACATCGCTTGGCTCAAGCTGTCTGCGATACATGAAAGCGCTCAAACCGGCGCTCGAGGATCGGGGGTTCGAAGTGGCGATCTTTCACGCCACCGGCATGGGCGGTATGGCATTCGAGAAAATCGCAGCCCAGGGCGGGTTTGCCTGTGTCATGGATTTCGCCCTGCCCGAACTTGGCAACTTGCTGGCCGGTTCGGTGGTAAACTCGGGGCCCGACCGGATGCTGGCCGCGGGGCGCGCGGGCACGCCGCGCATCGTGGCACCGGGGTGTCTGGACCTGATCGATTTTGCCGGTTGGCAGGACATTCCCGACCGCTACGCCGACCGCCCGTTTCATGCCCACAACCGGCTGATCAAATCCGCGGCGCTGAACGCCGAGGAACGCCGCGAAACCGCCCGCGCTATCGCTGATCGATTGGCCGCGTCAGACACGCCCGCGCATGTGATCCTGCCGACGGGCGGGATCGAGGAATGGGATAAGCCGGGCCAGCCCGCCCATGATCCGCAAGCCCTGGCGGCGTTTGTGGACGAGATGCGCAAAGTCATTGTCGCGCCCCTGCGCCTGACCGAAATCGCCGCCCACATCAACGATCCGGCATTTGCCGAAAGCGCGCTGGAGATATTTGACGGCTGGGTTGCGGATGGAACAATTGCGCCTGTCCACTAAGCGGCCGCGCAGTTTCTGCCAACCGGTCGCTCGCATCGCCGTCAAGGTGCGCAATTATGCTTGGAGACATGCAAAGATGCGGTACAGCCGCTCGCGTCGACCCAGTATCAGAGCATTCCCAGTGATCAGCTTAATTGTGACGACCGCTGCCCTTTTGGCAACGTCGCCGGTCCTTGCGGACGGTCATGCCGACATCGATTCAGGTGCGAAAGTAATCAAGAAATGCCAGGCCTGCCACGTGGTGCGCGCGCCCGACGGAACGATTCTGGCGGGCAAGTCGAGCAAAACCGGACCAAATCTTTGGGGTATCGTGGGGCGGCAGGCGGGAACATTGGATGGTTTTAGGTCCAAGAAGTCGCGGGTGGCCGCAGGCGTGGCGGGATTGATCTGGATCGAAGAACAAGTGGTGACATACGTCCAGGATCCAACCGGGTTCCTGCGGGACTATCTGGACGACAAAAAAAGGCCCGCTCGGGGATGACCCTGAAGTTGCGCGACGAAGAAGACGCCGCCGACGTGGCGGCTTTTCTGGCGATTTTTTCCGAAGCGTCACAGTAGCTTCAGGCCCGGTCAGCCATACCGAAGATCCGGCCCATGTGGCGATCCATGTAGATCGTCAGCCATGGGGTATGGCGGTCAGGGTGGCGGCGGGTTTCGGCGGCGAGGTCATAGATATCGATCCAGCGTGTATCCATAACCTCGTCAGGATTGACGGTAACGGCAAGATCGATTGGCGCCTCGGCCACGAAAATATCGACATCCTCGTGTTCGGTCATCCCGTTCCCGACCTCGGCCCGGTATTCGACCTGGTCGCGGAACGTGGGCGAGAGACCGGTAATGCCCAGCTCTTGCTCGAGACGCCGGATTGCGCAGTCGCCCGGAGCCTCTTCCCACAGGGGATGCGTGCAGCAGGTGTTCGCCCAAAGCCCCGGTGTGTGGTATTTCGTCAGGGCCCGTCGCTGGATCAGAATTTCCTGCCCGGCCATCACAAAGACCGAAACTGCCGGATGCTTCAGCCCGCGAAGGTGGACGTCAAGCTTGTCGACCGGCGTCAGGACGCCATCGATCCAGGCCGGAATAAGCTGATGTGCGACGTCATGCATCCGAGTGTTCCCGGCGAAAGCCATAGCTGATCGAAGCGGCGGGAACATGGGGACATCATGCCACAGCCACAGGCGCGGCATTCAAACCGGGTGCCTGTGGTGCGGGACATTTGGCTGCGCCGGCCTGCGGTAGCCGCGAGGCCGCATTAATCCGATATTCACCGGTGATGCGTACCACAAGGGTGGGTGAGAAAGGTGGTGGTGAATGAGCGCGAATAACCTCGCGCCCATCATTATTAAAAGGAAGAAAATCGTCGGCGGGGACGCCCACCACGGTGGGGCGTGGAAGGTCGCGTATGCTGACTTTGTGACCGCGATGATGGCCTTCTTTCTGTTGATGTGGCTGCTGAACGCAACGACCGAAAGCCAGCGAAAAGGTATCGCTGACTATTTCAATCCATCGATTCCGCTGTCGCGTGTGTCGGGCGGTGGCGACGGGTCGTTTGGTGGAGACAGCGTCTTTACCGAAAAGACCCTGGCCCAGAACGGTGCCGGCGGGTCGAAAACCAAGCCGACCGCGCAGCGTGCCGCGCGGGGTCAGCTGGGTGCTGACGCGCGTTTGGACGAAGCGCCGCCAGCCGAGGATGCCGCCCTTGCCGCCGTCGAGGCGGAACTTATGGGCCACGGCGGCGAAAGCATGTCCAGCGAGCTTGACATGCGCCATGTGATCACGCGCCTGTCCGACGAAGGGCTGGTTGTGGAAGTGTTCGACCTGGAAGGCGAGCCTTTGTTCGACCCGATGACCCACGAGCCGACCCAGGCGATGAAAGACATCACGGCGCTGTTTGCCACGGTTTTTCAGCTTGTCACCAACAAGATAGCGATCAACGGCCACGTCAGCAGCCGCCCGGTCGTGGCCCGGGATACCCGCATCTGGGATACGTCGACCATGCGAGCACAGATAGTGCGCGGCTTACTTGAAACCGGGGGGCTGCCGGCCGAGCGCATTCATCGTCTGACCGGTTACGCCGACCGTCAACTGGTCGCCACAAACCCCCTGGCGGCGCGCAACAACCGGCTGGAATTCATCCTTATTCGGTCCGATCGATAGCCGATATCTGTTTTGAATTTTATTTGTTAGCAGGCTGTTAATGCCGGTTTGCAAGTGTTGCCCCAACCTTCGTGCATCAGAAAGGCGCACCATGACAATTTCCTCCTCGCTGAATGCGGGCGTTGCCGGACTGGCTGCAAATGCGGCGCGGCTGGCCACCATTTCCGACAATATTGCCAATTCATCGACCTATGGGTACAAACGGGCCGTGGCCGATTTTACCTCGATGGTGATCGACTCGGGCGGGGGCGGATATTCGGCGGGCGGCGTTCGGGTCACCACGCAGCGCCTGATCGACGAACGCGGGCCGTTGGTGTCTTCGAACAACTCAACCGACCTGGCCGTCAGGGGCCGCGGTTTTCTTCCGGTCACCTCAGAAGTCTCGATAGGACTGGCCAACGCCGATTATCCGCTTTACATGGCGACCACCGGGTCGTTTAGAACCGACGCCGAAGGGTATTTGGTCAGCCAGAACGGGTTGGCCCTGTTGGGCTGGCCGGCGTTGGCCGACGGGTCGGTTCCGGTCTTTCCGCGCGACACGAAGTCCGGTCTGGTGCCGGTGCAGATCAACGTGAACCAATTTGCCGGCGAGCCGACGACACGCATGTCGCTGGGTGTGAACCTGCCCGCCACCGAGACCGAGGCCGGGGCCAGCGGAACGCCGCTGGACCTGTCGATCGAATATTTTGACAACCTTGGCACCTCGGAAAGTCTAGCGCTGCAATTTACGCCGACCGTGCCGGTCTCGGGGTCAACGAACGAGTGGACGATGACCATCGCCGACTCGGCCCTCGGTGGGACGATTGTGGGCAGTTACACGCTGACCTTTGACGACAGCCGCGCCTCGGGCGGAACGCTTTTGAGCGTCGTGACAAATATAGGCGGGGCGTATGATCCGTTGACAGGTGTTTTGCAGGTCACGGTCGATGGTGGCCCGATTGACATCAACATCGGTGTGCCGGGCGACGGCACAAATGGTCTGACACAGCTCTCGGATAATTTCGCGCCAACGTCGATTTCAAAAGACGGCTCGCCGGTGGGCAACATGATCGGGGTCGATGTTGACTCGAACGGCTACGTCAGCGCGAATTTTGACATCGGCATAACGCGGGTCATCTATCAGATCCCGCTGGTCGATCTTCCAAACCCGAACGGGCTGGAGGCGCTGGACAACCAGACCTATTCGGCCAGCCTTGAATCGGGATCGTTCTTTCTGTGGGACGCGGGCGACGGACCAACCGGCGACGTGATCGGTTTTGCGCTGGAGGAATCGACCACCGACGTCGCGGGCGAACTGACCATGCTGATTCAAACCCAACGCGCCTATACCTCGAACGCCAAGGTCATCCAAACCGTCGATGAAATGCTGCAAGAGACGACGAATATCAAACGCTGACGTCTGAACGCGCGCCTTAGCTGGGAAGGACAGCGCTATGTCTCTATCAACGTCTCTCTCGAATGCCGTCTCGGGCCTGACCGCTGCCGCGCGCGGGGCCGAGGTCGTGTCGTCAAACGTGGCCAATGTCATGACCGACGGCTATGGGTTGCGCAAACTAAACCTGGCAAGCCGCACCACCGGACAAATGGGTTCCGGCGTGCGCGTGGTCGGGATTGAGCGCGTCGTCAACCAACGCGTGCTGGCCGACCGCCGCATCGCGGATGGGCGAACCGGATTTGTCAGTGCGCAACTTGAGTTTTTGCAGCGACTGGAAGCGGCCACCGGCATTCCCGGCGAAGACGGGTCGTTGGCCGACCGGATCGCGGTCTTGGAATCGACCCTGATTTTCGCCGCCAGCAGGCCGGACACCGAATCGCGGCTGAGGTCGGCGGTTACCGCCGCAAACTTTCTGGCCAGCAAGCTGAACGGCGTTTCCGACGATATCCAGAAACAGCGCATGGAAGCCGACGCCGCGATCGCGCGCGATGTCAAATTTCTGAACGCGTCTCTGACCCAGATCGAGGAGATCAGCGCCGCGATCGCCCGGCGCATCACCTCGGGGTACGATCCATCTTCGCAGATCGACCAGCGCCAGATGCTGATCGACCAGATATCCGAGATTATTCCGGTTAAGGAAGTGGCGCGCGACCGCGAACAGATTGCCCTGATCTCGCCCGGCGGCGGGGTTCTCTACGACGGCAAGGCCGCACAGTTTTCGTTTGCGCAGGTCGGTGTGATCACACCGGACATGACGCGGCAGGCGGGGTCGCTGTCGGGGATCGCGATCAACGGTTTCCCGATCAACCTGGACAACCCCACCAACGCCATCATGGGCGGTCGGCTGGCGGGCCTGTTTTCGGTGCGCGACGACCTGGCCGTGACCGAACAGGCCCGCCTTGACGCCATCGCGCGGGATTTGGTCGAACGGTTCCAGGACCCGGCCGTCGATCCGACCCTGGCGGCGGGCGATGCCGGGCTGTTCACCGACGGTGGCGGGCCATTCGTGCCGGTGCCGCCCGTCAATGAAGAAGGGCTTTCGGCCCGGATCAGGGTCAATGCCGCCGTCGATCCTGACCAGGGTGGCGAGGTGCGTCGGTTGCGTGACGGGTTGAATTCCGCCGTCGCTGGCCCGGTGGGCGATGCCACCCAGTTGAACGCGCTGATCGACGCACTGAATGACCCGCGGGCGCTGTCTGGCGGAGGATTTTCCGGCGCGATGCGCAGCGCATCGGGTTTGGGGGCCGAATTTCTGTCGTTGGTCGGGACGCATCGGCAAGAATTGGAAACCAGTTCAAGTTTTGCGCAGTCGCAGGCGGCATCGCTTAAGGAACTTGAGTTGCGCGCCGGCGTCGATACCGACCACGAAATGCAGCAATTGTTGCTGGTCGAGGCGGCCTATAAAGCCAACGCGCGCGTCATCCAGACGGTCGAGGCGCTTTTGGACCGGCTAATGGAGCTCTGATATGCTGAACCAGGTAACCATCGGCGATCTGTCGCGCAGCTTTCGAACCACCCGGCAGACCGGCGCGTTGAAGCTGGCACTGGAACGCCTGAGCGCCGAGGTTACCACCGGGCGAACCACCGATACCGCCAAGGAAGTCAAGGGTGATTTCCTGCCACTGGCGAGCATTGAAAGATCGATCACGTCGCTGGAATGGTACCAGAATTCGCTGTCTGAGACGCAAATATTCGTGGAAACCGCGCAGCGGACACTGGACACGATCCAGACCTATGCCCTGCAGTCGGGCACCAACCTGATCTCGCTTTCGGGCAACGCCCAGATGACGGTGCTGGGTGCTGTGACCAATGACACGCGGCAGGTATTCGCCTCGGTTCTTGGCGCGCTGAACATCCAGATCGGCGAACGCACGGTGTTTGCCGGCGTCGACACCAATTCGCCCGCTGTCACTGACATCGAAACGGTGATGGCCGAACTGGTGAGCGCCACAGCCACCGCGACCACTGCGCAAGAGGTTACCGATGCCATCACCGCCTGGTTCGACACCCCCGGCGGCGGGTTTGAAACCCTGGGTTATCTGGGGTCGACCCAAAGATTGCAGGATTTTGACCTGGGCCAGGGCCAGTTTGTGTCGTTCGATGTCGCGGCCGACGACCAAGAAGTGCGCGACCTGCTGAAAGGTTTCGCCATGGGGGCGATCCTTGAGGACGGAACCTTTATGCTGGACCCGGAAGAGATGCGCGATCTGGTGCGCATGGCTGGCGAGGCTTTGTTGACCGGCGACAAGAAATTCACCGAATACCGGGCGGCCGTGGGCACCACCGAGGCCGAGATCGACAAGGCGCAGATCCGTAACAGCGCCGAAATGTTCGCGCTGGAAATGGCGCGGGCCGAGATCGTGAATGTCGACCAATACGCCGCCGCCGGGCAGCTTCAGGCAACGCAGGTGCAGCTCGAGATGCTCTATACGCTGACCGCGCGCATGTCGCGGCTGACCCTGATGGATTTCTTGCGGTGATGCGCGCGGTTCTGGTTCTGTTGTTTCTTGGCTTTGCGCTGGCCGCACAGGCGGCGCCGATCCGCATCAAGGATCTGGTCGAGTTTGACGGTGTGCGCGGCAATGATCTGGTCGGGTACGGGCTGGTTGTGGGGCTGAATGGCACCGGCGACGGCATCCGCAACGCGCCCTTTACCGAAGAGATCATGGTGAATATCCTGGAACGCCTGGGCGTCAACGTCACCGGCGAACAATTCCGCCCCAAGAACGTGGCGGCGGTCTTTGTCACGGCTGAATTGCCGCCCTTTGCGCGCGCCGGCAGCCGCATCGACATCACCGTTTCGGCAATCGGCGACGCCAAAAGCCTGCTTGGCGGCACGCTGATCATGACGCCACTGAACGCGGCCGACGGCCAGATCTATGCGGTCGGACAGGGTACAGTGATCGCCGGCGGCGTGTCGGTTGAAGGCGACGGGGCCAGTGTGGTCGAAGGCGTGCCGACCGCAGGTTCGATTCCCAGCGGCGCGCGGGTCGAGCGTGAAATAGATTTTGATTTCAGCGCGATGACCACCATGCGGCTGGCGCTGCGGAATCCTGATTTTACTACGGCCGGTCGTATCGAGACGGCGATCAACGCCGTGCTCGGTCTGCCCGCGGCGCGGATGATAGACGCCGGCACGGTAACGCTGGATATTGACGCCGTCGGTCTGTCGCCCGCCCACTTGGTGGGCAGCATCGAAAACATTCTGGTCGAACCGCAATCGCGCGCGCGGGTCGTCGTCGATCAGCGTTCGGGCACCATCGTACTGGGTGAAGATGTGCGCATTTCACGGGTGGCGGTCGCTCAGGGCAACCTGACGCTGCGGGTCGAGGAAATTCCGCTGGTCATACAGCCGAACCCGTTTTCTGAGGGCGAAACCATCGTCGTGCCCAGAACCGAGGCGACAATTCAGGAAGAGCGCGGTCTGGGACTGGCCGAACTTCCTGAAAGCGCTTCGCTGAGCCAGGTGATCGAGGGTCTGAATGCGCTGGGCGTGGCGCCGCGCGACATGATCGACATACTCAAGAGCATCAAAGCGGCAGGGGCGCTGCACGCCGATTTCATCGTGCGCTAGGGTATATCGCAGGTTTTCGGGTCAATCAGGCCTGGTGCCGCGCAAGGGGGCCGGCCCGGATATTCTCGGCCCGAAGAAGGCGCAGCGTCAAAAGTAGCTGCGCACCAAAGCGCCCGAGATCAGCGTCCAGCCGTCGGCAACGACGAAAAACGCGAGTTTGAACGGCAGCGACACGATGGCGGGCGGCACCATCATCATTCCCATGGACATCAGAACCGCCGCGACCACGAGGTCGATGATCAGGAACGGCAGAAAGATCAGAAATCCGATTTGAAAGGCCCGTTCGATCTCGCTCAGAAGGAACGAGGGGACCAGAACCGACAGGGCCGTCCCCTCGGGGTTCGCCGCGGACACGGGCGTGGTATCGGCGCGCAGGTCGGCCAGGCTTTGCAGGGTCTCGGGATCGACACGCGCGTTCATGAACACGCGGAAGGGTTCGAAAATTAGCGTGGTGGCCTCGGCGAGCGCGATCTGGCCGTCCATAAGCGGGCGCACGCCAGCGCCCCAGGCTTCGAAAAAAACCGGCTCCATCACGAACCAGGTCAAAAACAGGGCCAGGCTGACGATCAGCATGTTGGGCGGCGATTGCTGCAACCCGATGCCCTGGCGCAGGATCGCCAGGACGGTGACGATGAAGGGAAAGCAGGTCACCATGATCGCGATTCCCGGCGCCAGGCTGAGCACGGTGACCAGCGCGATCAGCTGAATTGAGCGGGCAGCAAGCGAGGTTTCATCGCCGAGATTGATCGATATTTCCTGGGCAGCCAGCGGGCCGCCGCCCAGCCCGGCCCATAGCCCGATAACCACCGGGATCAGCACCGACCAGCCGACAGTCGGCCAGCGCCCGGTGTCAGAGGCCCTTTTCAAGGTCAACCACTTCGGTCAGGCGCACCGCCAGCTGTCCGGCATCATCGCCGTCGACCTCTTGCAGTTCGCCCCGCGCAATCAGCCTGTCGCCCACGTAAAGTTCGACCGGATCATCGATACGGCGATCCAATTCCAGCACTTCGTCGGCTTTCAGGCGCAAAAGCTCGCGCACCGTGGGTCGCGCGCGACCGACCGAAATGGTGATTTCAATAGGCACACGTGTAAGCGGGCTTTCGTCGCCGGCCTCCATGGCCGCGCTCAGGGCGTCATCCGGCATGACTCATCTCACTTTCAAAGGGGATTGCGGTATCTAAAACGGCGTCGTTCGACACGGCAAAATAGGCCTCGATCGCCTGGGACACCGCGCTGAGAACCTCTTCCATATCGATGCTTTTTTCCGACTGCCCAAGGCGAATGAATATCTGCCCCGAGCCAAGCGTCTCTTCCTCGACTACGGTAAGCGGCAGCGACATCGACGCCTCGAGCAGTGGCGCGACCTTTGGTCGATTATCGGGGTGCAGCACCAGTTCAACAGGCGTATCCAGCGCGCCCTCGGTCATCGGACGCAGGGCATCGAGAATGGTCTGACCCAAAGTTTCGGCGGCGGCGACGGGCAGAACCCGCATCACCATTTCGCGCAGCAGCGGTTCGATCGACCGCATGATATGCGCCTGAACTTCGTGGTAGGTGAACGACATATCCTGAATGTTCTTGGCAAAATCGGCGCTGATCTTGGTGTATTCCTTGGTCTGCGCCTGAACCGCGTCATCCCAGCCTGCCTTGTGCCCGTGCTCGTAGGCCTCCAAAAGTTTCTTTTCAACTTCTCCAGTTAGGGCTTCCGCCCGCGACTGCTGGACCGCGGTCGGTTGAAAGTTTTCAAGGTGAATGGGCCCGGTCATCAGGCGCTTTCCCCATCTTTTTCCATCCAGCCGCGAAGGATATCGACCGTTTCATCCTGGCGATCTTCGATCATTTTTCGCAGCCGCTCGACCGGGTCCGTTCCCGCCGCCAGCGACGCGAGGTCCGAAAACCCGTCGGCCCCGTCCCCGTCCCCAACATCGGCCGATACCAGGCTGAGCGAATCTGCCTCGGGGAACCCGCGGTCGTCGATCACGCCGGTCAGGGCGGGCGCGTCGCCGTCGGGCGCTGGCAGGGCTTTGGCCTGAACCGCCTCGGCCGCTGTGGCCACGATCGGGCGCAGAACGAACATACCGATGCCAAGTGCGAATACCCCCAGCAAAACCAGCCTGATGATCGCCATCACGTCGATATTCAGCGACTGCAGGAACGATGGCGCGGCTTCGGTCCCGACCTCGGGGACCGGTTCAAATATCATCGACCGGATGGTGATAACGTCGCCGCGGGCTTCGTCAAATCCAACCGCCGAGGCCACAAGTTCGCGCAAATCGGCAAGTTCTTCAGCGCTGCGCGGCGCGGTGGTGTTCTGACCGTTTGCGTCGACGCTGGTGACGCCATCAACCAGAACCGCGACGGACAGGCGCCGAATTGCCCCCGGTGTGCGCAAAACTTCGCGCTGGGTTTCCGATACCTCGTAATTGGTGCGCTCGGTGGTCTGACTGTTTTGGCTTCTGTTTCCGGCACCCGCGCCCGTGTCGCCTGTTGGCAGGTTGCTGGCCACGGTCACGCCCGGCGCGCCTTCGGTGGAGTCCACAGTGCTTTCCACGGTCTCGATCGAAATCGCCACCCGCCCGTCCGGGTCAAAGCGCCGCTCGGTGATCGATTCGGTCTCATAGGCTATTTCCACAGCCACCTCGACAATTGCGCGACCGGCGCCCACGCGCGCTGCAAGCAGGCGCTCGACATTTTCTTTCAGCGTGCTGGCACGGTCATTGGGCGCGCTGTCGCCGCGATCAACCGGATCACCGACAAAGACTTGTCCCGTTTGCCCGTCGATGATCGACACATTTTCTGGCAACAGTCCCGAGACCGCGGAACCGACCAGAAATTTCAATGACTTAGCCCGCGCCGCCGACAAGGCACCATTGGTCGCGGTTACCGTGACCGAGGCCGTCGGGCGGATTTCGCGCCGCAGCCCGGCACCGGCCTGGCGGCCGATGTGTAC
The DNA here is from genome assembly GCA_047518005.1 of Brevirhabdus sp. Taxonomy (GTDB): domain Bacteria; phylum Pseudomonadota; class Alphaproteobacteria; order Rhodobacterales; family Rhodobacteraceae; genus JAKZRT01. Next base: position 936 of record JAKZRT010000123.1, on the reverse strand, counting down.
GCGGGCGGTCCGGATCTGGGGGCTGGACAGAATGGTGCGCGCAAGTTCGCCCTCTTTGGCGCGCCAATAGGCGGCGTCAAACATTTGCGAAGTAGTGCCAAAGCCGGACAGCGTGTCCAAAAGCTCGTAGCCCGCCGCCCCGGTCGCGGGCAGGCCCTCAGACGCCAGTGTCATGCGCAGTTCGTCCCGGCGTGACGCCGGCACATAAATCGCGCTGCCCCGAACCTGGAATTCGACCGCGCGCTGTTCCAGCGCCGCAACCACGTCGCCCGAGGCACCGTTTTCCAGACCGGAGTAAAGCAACGCCATGTTCGATGTGGCTGCCAGCCGTGTCAGACCAAAGACCGCCGCGAACATGGCCAATGACGCAGCAATGATGATGAAGCGGCGCCGGAAATCGAGGGCAGTCCAAAGGGCGATGAGTTGATCCAAAGACACTCTCCGTCGCGAACATTCTGTCCGGTCGTGGGGCGCATAATTGGACCAGGCCCCTTAATAATGGGGCTTATATACTTGACGCCGTGAGCGGCCGGTCAGTTTCCCAGTAAGTGATTCAAATCCTGTAGGTTTCTCGGCATTTGGTGGTTGACCAGAGCAGTTGCCCCAATATATGGTGCCTTTGTGCTGCGACGAATCGCAGTGGCCATCAACGCAAAAGCCGGACTGTGACGGTCCGGCCTAGCGCCCCGAAAGGGGATTTGGTGGTCCCGTGCAACCATGAAGCGCGCACGGAACGGAACAAAAAGCATAAGAATCATACCGATTCCGGCGAGCCCGTCAGTGCGCTCTCCAAACTTGTCGGTAACACGCGATATGTCCGGTTTATGTACCAGATGATCTGTCCGGTTTTAGAACGCCTCCAAGCCATGGAGGGAGGCGATGCGTCGGACGGAGCAGGTACAGGGACTGAGATTGATGAAGTTCGAGGAGGTTTAC
>JAKZRT010000122.1:0-27314 GCA_047518005.1 Brevirhabdus sp. | reverse complement strand
GCGCAACGGGTTCGGGTTCCGGCCGGGTCCGGCTACAGAGTACCGCCGCCCCCAACACGCCAATTGCCCTAGCCGTGCCTTATCTTCGATCTCGTAGAAACTCCGGTCTAAATCAATGCCAGCACTCTGCATGTGCTGGATAAGTTCTGGCAGTGTCCCGTCGGGGGTCGGCCCTTCAAGAGATGGGTGGGTCGCCGGCGCCCGTGCAGGAGTCCCGGACGACAATACGAGGGGCCACCACTTCTGGAAGTAAAGAACAGCGACCGCAATGATAAAGAGAGCGCCGGCTATACCCCATGACTCCCACGGTGACAGGTCTGGCATCATCTTCTCTATGCCGCCTTGCACGAAGAGGGTTGCGAGCCCCAAAATGGCGGTAGCAATGAATCGACACATCCGTCCATCATGCGACTGGCACCCCCGATGTCAACCATTCTTTGTAATCCCCTATCCTTTGGCGTAAATGGCGGAAGTGCCGCGCGCGCCCTTCATCATGACAGCGGCCTGAGTGTCGCGAATTTTCTGGTGCAATTCAAGGGACTGGGGCGTGAAGGCGGCGGTTGGCGGATCGAAGGGAATGAAGTTCGCGTTCCGGTTGCAACCTCGCGCAAGCTGAGCATAGTCAGCCTTGCCAACCTTCTGGGCCACGTCAGGGCGCACATAGCGGACAGCGGCCCCGATGCGGCGGTCGCCCGAGGTATTGGGGCCTGACCCATGTATGGTCAGCCCGTGGTGCAGGCTGATCTGGCCGGGCTGCAGTTCGATCGATGTTTTGTCGGCCTCGTCAACCTCTGCCCGCACCTCTTGCCCGCGGCTGAGCAGATTGTTGGCGTCGAACGTGTCGTCGTGGGGCAGGATCGCATTTTTGTGGCTGGCGCGAACGAAGTCCATGCAGCCCGAGGCGGGCGTTGCCGGGCTGAGCGCCAGCCACGCGGTGGTCAGGCCCTGCGTGGCGCCCAGACCCCAATAGGTCAGGTCCTGGTGCATCGAAACGATGGCCCTGGTACGCGGTTCCTTGACGAAAAACTCGACCGAATAAATCATGATGTCGGGGCCCAGAACGCCTTCGACCACGTCCAATATCGCGGGGTGACTGGCGATCGCGTAGGCCAGCGGCATGACGACATGTGCGTTGGTGCGTTTATAGGTGTTGAGCGGCTGCGGGAGGTCTGCGTCGAGCCATTTGGCCTCGATCGCCTCCAGTTCGGCGCGCCACGCGGCGGCCTGGGAGGGCGAAACCACGGGGATCGGAAAAAGAAAGCCGTCGCTAGCGTATTGCGCGGCCTGGAGTGCGGTGAGGCGTCCGTCGGTCAGAGCAATTGGTGTCATAGAGACCCCCGGTTGAATAATGGCAGCTTGCGAATTCAGATGCGCAAATCTGTTCCGTTTTCGACCTGGGCGTGACGCTGGGAGACATCGCTGGGGGATGCCCGCGTCGCGTGGTCAAAATTCTAGAGGGGGCGGTCGATTTTGGTGGCAAACTGGGTCAGCGATTCAGTGTCGGTCACGCCGGGCATCGCACCTATGGTGTCGAGCGTCTGGTCAAGGGCTGCGGTATCGCGGGGCACCACGGTCAGGATCATGTCGAAGCGGCCCGAGGCAGTGTGCGCGCGTTCGACCTGGGGCAGAAGCGCGGGCGCGGGGGCCGAAGCGCCGTTCACGGTTTTCGGCCCGACCTGGGGCAGCCTCGACCGGTTACCGGGAGCGGTGGAATTGCCCCAGAGCAACACCGAAGGCGATTAGGTTCTGTTCGGCGGTCCGGGGGCTTTTGGCCAGGCGATGGCAACTGGGTTCAACGGATACGGGCACGCCGATGTGGTGACGGTTTATCGGACGATGCCCTGACGGACCCGGGTCGAAGGGGCCTAGTCTGCCGTCAGAAGCGGGGGCTTGTCACCAGACAGGCGCGGGTTGTCCAGTGCCTCGATCCTGAGATCAATTTTGCCAGCCTTGACGCCGACCTTGACCACCCCGCCCTTGGCAAGTTTGCCAAACAAGAGCTCTTCGGCCAGGCCTTTTTTGATGTGTTCCTGAATGACCCGGCCCAGGGGGCGGGCACCCATCTTGTCGTCATAGCCCTTGTCAGCCAGCCATTCGGCGGCGGCGCGGGTGAGTTCGATGGTGACGTTGCGGTCCATGAGCTGGGCCTCAAGCTGAAGCACGAATTTCTCGACCACCTGCATGATCACCTCTTTGGTGAGCGACGCAAAGCTGATCACCGCGTCAAGCCGGTTGCGAAACTCGGGCGTGAACGTGCGTTCGATAGCGGCAGTATCTTCGCCCTCGCGCTTGTCCCGGCCAAAGCCGATGGCCGATTTCTCCATCTCGGCGGCACCGGCGTTCGAGGTCATGATCAGGATCACATTGCGGAAATCGACCTGACGCCCGTTGTGGTCGGTCAGTTTGCCGTGGTCCATGATCTGCAAGAGGATGTTATAGACATCCGGGTGCGCTTTTTCGATCTCGTCCAGAAGCAAGACACAATGGGGATGCTGGTCGACGCCATCGGTCAGCATACCGCCCTGATCAAAGCCCACATAGCCCGGAGGCGCGCCGATCAGGCGCGAGACCGCGTGTTTTTCCATGTATTCGGACATGTCAAAGCGCAGAAGTTCGACGCCCAGATTGTCGGCCAATTGCTTGGCGACCTCGGTCTTGCCGACGCCGGTCGGGCCAGAAAAGAGGTAATTGCCGATTGGCTTTTCGGGTTCGCGCAAGCCTGCACGCGCCAGTTTGATCGCGCTTGAAAGCGCGTCGATAGCCGCGTCCTGGCCGAAAACAGAACGCTTGAGCGATTTTTCGAGGTCTTTGAGAACCTCGGCATCGTCTTTCGAGATATTCTTGGGCGGAATGCGGGCGATTTTCGCAACAACCGCCTCGATTTCTTTGGTGCCGATGGTTTTGCGGCGTCTGGATTCGGCGACCAGATGCTGGGCGGCACCGGCTTCGTCGATCACGTCGATGGCTTTGTCGGGCAGTTTGCGGTCGTGGATGTACCGCGCCGCCAGCTCGACCGCCGATTTGATCGCCTCGGACGTATAGCGGATGTCGTGATGCTCCTCGAAATAGGGCTTGAGGCCCTTGAGGATCTTGATGCTGTCGGGCACCGAAGGTTCGTTCACATCGATCTTCTGGAACCGGCGCGAAAGCGCGCGGTCTTTCTCGAAGTGCTGGCGGAATTCCTTGTAGGTGGTCGAGCCCATGCAGCGCAGCTTGCCGCCCTGAAGTGCCGGTTTCAGCAGGTTCGAGGCATCCATCGCGCCGCCCGAAGTGGCCCCGGCACCGATCACAGTGTGAATTTCGTCTATGAACAGGATCGCGTCATCGTGGTCTTCCAGTTCGTTCACCACGGCCTTGAGCCGTTCCTCAAAGTCGCCACGATATCGGGTTCCGGCCAGCAAAGCGCCCAAGTCAAGCGCGTAGATGGTAGCCCCCGACAGAACATGCGGTGTTTCGCCGCCGATGATCTTGCGCGCCAGCCCTTCGGCGATGGCGGTTTTGCCAACACCGGGGTCGCCCACCAGAAGCGGGTTGTTCTTTCGACGGCGGCAAAGCACCTGAATGCAGCGTTCAACTTCATGTTCGCGGCCGATCAGCGGATCGACTTCGCCTTTGTGGGCTTTGGCGTTGAGATCGACGCAATATTTGGCAAGCGCCGATTCCTTGTTGTCGGGTTCGGATGCGCCGGTGTCTTCGTCGGCTTCAGCGCCCGTCACCGGGCGCGGTTCGCCAAACTCGGCATCCTTGGCGACGCCATGCGCAATGTAGTTCACCGCGTCATAGCGGGTCATATCCTGTTCTTGCAGGAAGTACGCAGCGTTCGATTCGCGTTCGGCGAAGATCGCGACCAGAACGTTGGCGCCCGTTACCTCGGTTCGGCCCGAGCTTTGCACATGGATCGCGGCGCGCTGGATGACGCGCTGGAAGGCGGCAGTCGGCACCGCTTCGGACCCATCGACGTCGGTCACAAGCGTCGACAGGTCGTCGTCGATAAATTCGATCAGCGTGGCGCGCAGCTGTTCCAGATCAACGCTGCATGCCTGCATGACCTTGGCGGCATCCGGTTCGGTGATCAGCGACAACAGCAGGTGTTCCAACGTCGCCAGTTCATGGCGGCGCTCGTTGGCCAGCGCCAGCGCGTGGTGAATGGCGGCTTCCAGTGTTTTCGAAAACGATGGCACGTGACCAGTTCCCTTACCGCGGCCAAAGTGGCCGACCCTAAACCGATATTGGCATCCTACCCTTAAAGTTCGGTTTTATTCGCCCATCTTCAAGGCTTTTTTGTTCAATCTTCGTCACAATTGGTTCGCGCGCAACAGTGGGGCCGGTTGGCCACAGATAACGAACGTTCTCGAATTCTGTCAAAACCGGTCCTTTCGGCCCCGAATCTCGGCAAAAACCACCGCATCCGGCGCGTTTTCCATGCCAAGCGCGGATTTCACTGATCCGACACCAGCCCTTAAAAAAGGGTTGGTCGACCGCTCGGTGCCCAGGTTCGAGGGCACGGTCGGCGTTCGATTATCGCGCAATCGGGTGATTTCGGCAACGCGCGCCTGCAGATCGGGGTTCGTCGGCTCGATGGTCAGGGCAAAGCGGGCATTGGCGGCGGTGTATTCATGGCCGGAATAGACGGTGGTCTCACCCGGCAGCGCAGCGAGCTTGGAAAGGCTTTCCCACATCTGATCCATCGTACCCTCAAACACCCGCCCGCAGCCAAGTGCCATCAGGCTGTCAGCGGTAAAGACCGCCGCCGCTTCTGGCATGTAAAAGGCGATGTGCCCAACGGTGTGCCCCGAGACATCGAAGATCTGCACCTCTTGCCCGGCGACGGTCAGCCGGTCACCCTCGGCCACCTGGGCATCAAGCGGCGGCAGACGGTGCGCGTCGGCGGCGGCACCGATTACCCTGGGACCATGCCCGGCCACAAGATCGGCGACGCCGTCGATGTGGTCGGTATGATGGTGGGTCAGAAGGATCGTAGAGAGCTGCCAGCCCCGGTCATCGAGCGCCGCCGCCAGCGGCGCGGTTTCAGGCGCATCGACAAGGGCGGTTTCGCCGGTGCCGCTGTCATGGATCAGAAAGGCGTAATTGTCCTGGCGACAGGGGATCGTGAGTATTTCGACAGGCATGGTGTTTTCATCCCGCTGAGATAAGGTTGGCCCGAGACTGGCCCAAGCCGGGGAGCGGCGCAATGCACGTTGATGTGCTGGACCTGAGCAGCTTTTATTATCGTACCGGGCTTGGCCGCGCGGCGCGGTCGTCGGTGCGCTCGGCGGTGCTGCGATTGTGGCCCACGGATCAGGTTGCCGGGCTGAACATGCTGGGCTTCGGCTTTGCAGCACCCGTGCTGCGTCCCTATCTGTCCAAGGCGCGCAGGGTAATCGCGGCCATGCCGGGCCCGCAGGGCGTCATGCCCTGGCCGAAGCCCGAGTCAAATATCGCGGTGCTGGTCGAGGAAACCAGTTGGCCGATCGACACCGGGTCGGTTGACCGGCTGGTGCTGCTGCACGGGCTGGAGACCAGCGAGAACCCGACATTGCTGCTGGACGAATGCTGGCGGGTTCTGGGGCCGGGCGGGCGGGCCGTGTTCATCGTTCCCAACCGCGCCGGTCTGTGGGCGCGGCGCGACCGGACACCGTTCGGTTTTGGCCGACCCTACACGCTCAGCCAGCTCGAAACCCAGCTGCGCCGTCATTTGTTTGCGCCCGAGCGCCATATCGGGGCGCTGTTCCAGCCGCCGTCAAAGCGCCGGTTCTGGCTGCGGACCGGACCCTTGTGGGAGCGCATGGGGCCAAAACTGCCGTCGCGGCTGGCCGGCGGGGTGGTGATTGTCGAGGCGACAAAACGCGTCTATGCGCCGAAACGGCCTGGACTGCCCGAGGCGGTCAAAAAACCGTTGAGGGCACTGGATGGTTTGTCAAATCCCAACCCGAAGCCGGTTTGAAGGCGACCCGAGACACCTAGTTACTGTCCATCCTTTGCTTGATAACAGCCCGGAGAGGCGTGCGTTGAGCGGCTGGCCTTTTGCCGCGTGGCGACGCGCGAAACGCGCGACGCAATTCCCAGGCCGGCGGAATTGGTGCTAGCCTGCCCCGGACCGGCCCAACAAAAGCGAGGTCGCGCCCGTGGCAATTCATCTTGATCAGGTTCCGTTCAAGCTTTCAACAGACGCTGCTGCTTGGGTGCATGCAACCCGCGACCGCATGACCCTCGCCGACAAGGTTGCGCAGGTGTTCGTGTTACTCAGCATGGGACCGGACGAAGATGCGCTGGACGACTTGATTGCGATGAAGCCGGGCGGGATCACCAGGTTTTTCGGGTCCGACAGGGATCGCGAGATGGAAATGATCGCGCGGGCGCGGTCTGGTTCGGAAATACCCCTGGTGGTCGCGGCTGATCTGGAGGGGTCGCGGATGTCTCTGGCATTTGGCACCGAAGTGCCAAATCCGCTGGCACTGGCGGCGGTGAACGATCTGGCGGCCACAGCCGAAATTTCGAGGATCATGGCGGTCGAGGCCGCTGCGGCGGGTGTTAACTGGTCGTTTACGCCGGTCCTGGACATTAACGCCGCGTTTCGCAGCGCGATTGTGGCCACCCGTGGTTTCGGGTCGGACGTCGCGGTGATCGGCGACCATGCCACAACTCAGCTGATGGCGTTTCAGGACCATGGGATCGCTGCGACGCTGAAACATTGGCCGGGCGAGGGTCACGACGACCGCGACCAGCATTTGGTCACCACGATAAACCCGCTGGATATGGACGAATGGAACGAGACGCACGGGCGGCTTTATGCCCGGGGCATCGAGGCCGGCGTTTTGGCAGTGATGTCGGCGCATATCGCATTGCCGTCTTACGCGCGGACCAAGGACCCGGATTCAGGGATCGAGGCCTATCGCCCGGCCTCGGTCTCGCCGGTGCTGAATATCGACCTATTGCGCGGCGAGCTGGGTTTCAACGGGCTGATCATCTCGGATGCCTCCGAGATGGCCGGCCTGACGTCGTGGTGCCGGGCGCAGGAGGGCAAGATTGCAATGATTGTGGGCGGCTGCGACATGATCCTGTTTTCGCGCGATCCCAGGGACGATATGGCGGCGGTGCGAGAGGCCGTTGAGGCGGGGGTGATCCCAGCGGCGCGGCTTGACGATGCGGTCACGCGGGTTCTGGCGTTGAAGGCAACATTGGGGCTGCACAACACTCCAGCACTGCCGGCGCGCGCCGTGATTGGATCAAAAGCGCACCGCGAGGCCGCGGCGCGGGTAACGCAACGCGCACCGACGCTGGTGAAAGACACCCAAAACCTGCTGCCGTTGTCAGTGGACCGTCACCGGCGCGTGCTGGTGATATCTGGCGGGATTATCTCGCCCGTTCACCCCGAGCCGATAAATTTTGATTTGCCCGCAATGCTTGAGGACGAAGGGTTCGACGTGACGATGTTCGCCCCTGGCCTGGTGGTTGCGCCCGAAAATTTTGATCTGGTACTTTACCTCTTTGGCGAGGAAACGCTGTTGACCCGCAACCGGATATTTCTCGATTGGGCAAAGCTGTCGGGTACCTTCATTGGCGCGATGGACCGGTTCTGGCACGACATTCCGACCGCGATGATCTCGTTCGGCTATCCTTATTACCTCTACGATGCGCCGCGGGTGCCGACTTATGTCAACGCCTACGCCACCGCGCGCAGCATGCAGGTGGCGGTGGCGAACTGTCTGATGGGTCGCGCGCCCTGGCGCGGATCAAATCCGGTCGATCCGTTTTGCGGTCTGGATGACGCGCGACACTAAGTGCGAGAGGGGGGGCAGGATTGGTATCCAGAAAGATCGAGAATTCGGCGGATTCGATGGTCAGAGGCGGTCCCTTGGGCTAAGAAAATTGACTATGGGGGAAGCATTCCGTCGCACCCTGTCGTAAGTCTTTGTTTTTTAACGACTTGCCTGGTGACTGATTCCGACCGAACCTGTTGCGAGGTCGGAATTGGTCTGTTAAATGCACGGCGATTTGATCGGCTGGCCCAAGCTGCTCGCCGCCATATCAAGCCCAGACAGCCCGCAGAAGGCTGCAAACGGGCCGACGATAACGAAAGGGTGGATGTGTCCGAACCAGCTTCGATCTCTTCCGGCATCGCCGCGCGTTATGCCACAGCTTTGTTTGAACTTTCATCCGAGGCCGATGCGCTGGACGCGCTGGAGGCCGATCTGGACACCCTCGGGGCCGCGTTGCGCGACAGCGACGATTTCGGCGCACTTATCCATTCGCCGATCCACAGCCGCGCCGAACAGGGCGGGGCGATTGCCGCGATCGGCGAAAAGGCGGGGCTGAGCCAGACCACGCGTTTTACGCTGGCGCTGATGGCGTCCAAACGGCGCCTCTTTGTTCTGCCCGCGATGGTTAGCGCTCTGCGCGCGCTGATCGCCGAGGCCAAGGGCGAAGTGACCGCCAATGTCAGCGCCGCAGCGGCATTGAGCGACGACCAGGAATCGACCCTTGCCGCCACACTGAAGGCGCGTTTCGGCAAGGAAGTGAAAATCAATATGGCCGTCGATGAAAGCCTCATCGGCGGTCTTGTCGTTCGGGTTGGCTCGAAAATGATCGACACGTCGATAAAAGCCAAGCTCGCCAACCTAAAGAATTCAATGAAAGAGGTCGGATAATGGCAATCCAGGCAGCCGAAATTTCTGCGATCCTGAAAGAGCAGATCAAGAACTTTGGCCAGGAAGCCGAAGTCGCCGAAGTGGGCCGCGTGCTGAGCGTCGGCGACGGGATTGCGCGGGTTTATGGCCTCGACAACGTCCAGGCCGGTGAGATGGTCGAATTTCCCGGTGGCATCCGGGGGATGGCGCTGAACCTTGAGGCCGACAACGTCGGTGTGGTTATTTTCGGGACCGACCGGGACATCAAAGAAGGCGATACCGTCAAGCGAACCAAAGCAATCGTTGACGTACCCGCCGGTGACGCACTGCTGGGCCGCGTTGTTGACGGCCTTGGTAACCCCCTGGACGGCAAGGGGCCGATCGAGGCTAGCGAACGGCGGATTGCCGACGTGAAAGCGCCGGGAATTATCCCGCGCAAATCGGTGCACGAGCCGATGGCCACGGGGTTGAAATCGGTTGATGCCATGATCCCGATTGGCCGGGGCCAGCGCGAGTTGATTATTGGCGACCGGCAGACCGGCAAAACGGCTGTGGCGCTGGACACGATCTTGAACCAGAAAAGCTATAACGAGATTGCCGGCGACGACGAGGGCAAAAAACTTTACTGTATTTATGTTGCAATTGGCCAAAAGCGGTCGACCGTTGCCCAGCTGGTGAAGAAGCTGGAAGAGGCCGGCGCGATGGAATATACAATCGTGGTGGCGGCCACTGCATCGGACCCGGCACCGATGCAGTTTCTGGCCCCCTATTCGGCCTGTGCGATGGCCGAATTTTTCCGCGACAACGGACGGCACGCGCTGATCATCTATGATGACCTGTCCAAGCAGGCCGTTAGCTACCGTCAGATGTCGTTGCTGCTGCGCCGCCCGCCGGGGCGCGAGGCCTATCCGGGCGATGTTTTCTATCTGCACTCGCGGCTTTTGGAGCGTTCGTCGAAGTTGAACGAAGATAATGGTTCGGGGTCGCTGACCGCGCTGCCGATCATTGAAACCCAAGGCGGCGACGTGTCGGCCTTTATTCCGACCAACGTAATCTCGATCACCGATGGTCAGATATTCCTTGAAACCGAGCTTTTCTATCAGGGTATCCGCCCGGCGGTGAATACCGGTCTTTCGGTCAGCCGGGTTGGATCGTCGGCCCAGACCAACGCGATGAAATCGGTGGCGGGTCCGGTCAAACTGGAACTGGCGCAATACCGCGAGATGGCGGCTTTTGCGCAGTTCGGATCGGACCTTGATGCGGCCACGCAGGCGCTGCTCAATCGGGGTGCGCGCCTGACCGAACTGATGAAACAGTCGCAATATTCGCCGCTGACCAATGCCGAGATTGTCTGCGTGATCTTTGCCGGCACCAAGGGGTATCTGGACAAGGTCGGGGTGCGCGACGTTGGCCGGTTCGAACATGGGCTGCTGGCGCGTCTTCGGTCGAACCATCAGGATCTGTTGGACGACATCACCAACTACGACCGCAAGGTCGCCGGTGATCTGGAAGATGCGATTCGTGCCGCGCTTGACGATTTCGCCAAAGATTTCGCCTGAGGCTGACATAGGATAAACCAATGCCAAGCCTCAAGGACCTGAAAAACCGGATCGAAAGCGTCAAGTCGACGCGCAAGATCACTAAGGCCATGCAGATGGTCGCGGCGGCCAAGCTGCGCCGGGCGCAGGATGCAGCCGAGCAGGCGCGCCCCTACACCGAACACTTTAACGCGGTGATGGCAGGGCTGGCGGCTGCGGCGGGCGGCAACGAGGCCGCGCCAAAGCTTTTGCAGGGCACCGGTGCCGATCAGACCCATCTGTTGGTGGTGATGACGTCCGAGCGCGGCCTGTGCGGCGGATTCAACTCGTCGATTGTCAGACTGGCCAAAGCCCGCGCCGAGGCTCTGCGCGTTGCCGGCAAGACCGTGAAGATATTCACGGTCGGTAAAAAAGGCCGCGAGCAGATGAAGCGCGACTATGAACACGCGATGGTCGATCATGTGGACCTGAGCGAGGTTAAGCGGATCAGCTATGCCAACGCGCAAAGTGCCGCGCACGACATCCTTGCCCGGTTTGACGGCGACGAGTTTGATGTCGCGACGATCTTTTTCAACCGGTATGAATCGGTGATCAGTCAGGTACCGACCGAAACCCAGATCATTCCGGCCGCCTTTGACGAGGCCCCTGATGAAGGGGCTACGGTTTACGACTATGAACCGGACGAGAACGAGATCCTGGCAGATCTGCTGCCGCGCGGCGTGGCCACAGCCATATTTTCGGCGCTGCTGGAAAACGCGGCCAGCGAACAGGGCGCGCGGATGAGCGCAATGGACAATGCGACCCGCAATGCGGGCGAGATGATCGACAAGCTGACGATCCGGTACAACCGGTCGCGTCAGGCGGTCATCACCAACGAACTTATCGAAATCATTTCGGGCGCCGAGGCGCTCTAGGGAATCGGAGAAACCAAATGGCAAACGCAAAAGGCAGAGTGACTCAGGTCATCGGCGCGGTCGTCGACGTCAAGTTCGACGCCGACCTGCCCGAAATTCTGAACGCGCTGGAGACCGACAACAATGGCAACCGGCTGGTCCTGGAAGTGGCCCAGCACCTTGGCGAAAACACGGTGCGCACCGTGGCGATGGATGCCTCCGAGGGTCTGGTGCGCGGTCAGGAAGTGACCGATCTGGGCGAGCCGATCTCGGTACCGGTTGGTCCCGGGACGCTGGGCCGGATCATGAACGTGATCGGCGAACCGGTTGACGAAAAGGGTCCGATCGAAGCCGTCGCCCGTCGCGCCATCCACCAGGATGCGCCCGACTTTGCCGATCAGGCCACTGAATCCGAGGTTCTGATCACCGGCATCAAGGTCGTCGACCTGCTGGCGCCTTACGCCAAAGGCGGCAAGATCGGTCTTTTCGGCGGTGCGGGTGTTGGCAAGACGGTTCTGATTATGGAACTGATCAACAACATCGCCAAGGTGCATTCGGGCGTGTCGGTGTTTGCGGGCGTTGGTGAACGGACCCGCGAAGGCAACGACCTTTATCACGAGATGATCGAGTCGGGCGTTATCGTTCCCGACAAGATGGAAGACAGCAAAATCGCACTGGTTTACGGCCAGATGAACGAGCCGCCGGGCGCGCGGATGCGGGTGGCGCTGAGCGGGCTGACGCTGGCTGAAAATTTCCGCGACGAGACGGGTTCGGATGTGCTGTTCTTCATCGACAACATCTTCCGATTTACGCAAGCTGGGTCGGAAGTGTCCGCACTTTTGGGTCGTATCCCGTCGGCTGTCGGATACCAGCCGACGCTGGCCACCGACATGGGCGCGATGCAGGAACGCATTACATCGACCAAGAACGGGTCGATCACATCCGTTCAGGCGGTTTACGTGCCCGCCGATGACCTGACCGACCCGGCACCGGCAACATCGTTTGCGCACCTCGACGCGACCACGGTGCTTTCGCGCGCAATCTCGGAACTGGGCATCTATCCGGCGGTTGACCCGCTTGATTCAACCTCGCGGCTTCTCGACCCGGCGGTTGTCGGTGAAGAGCATTACAAGGTGGCGACGGACGTGCAGGAGATTTTGCAGCGCTATAAATCGTTGCAGGACATCATCGCCATTCTGGGCATGGACGAGTTGAGCGAAGAGGACAAGCTGACCGTGGCCCGGGCCCGGAAAATTCAGCGGTTCCTGTCGCAGCCCTTCGATGTGGCCAAGGTGTTCACCGGGTCGGACGGGGTTCAGGTGCCGTTGGACAAGACCATATCGTCGTTCAAGGCGGTTGTGGCGGGCGAATACGACCACCTGCCTGAGGGCGCGTTTTACATGGTCGGCGACATCGACGAAGTGGTTGCCAAGGCCGAGCGGATGGCTGCGGACGCGGCATAAGGAGGCATCATGGCCGACACCATGCAGTTTGATCTGGTCTCGCCCGAGCGCCGTCTGGTGTCGGGCGCTGCGAAATCGGTGCTGATCCCCGGGGCCGACGGCGATATGGTCGCCATGCCCGCGCACGCGCCGGTGATCACCACGCTGCGCCCGGGTGTGCTGAGCGTCGAGCTGGAAGGCGGGGCGCAGGAATTTGTAGTTACCGGCGGCTTTGCCGAGGTCTCGGGCGACAGCGCCAGCATTCTGGCCGAAGAGGCGCTGCCGACTGCCGACGTGACGGCGGAATTCGTGTCAGAGCGCGTAGAAACGGCCCGGACCGCCGCCGCCGAGGCCGGGGCCGAGACAATCGACGCGGCCAACAAGCGACTGGCAGATCTTGAGGCGCTTGCGGAACTTATTGGGTAAAGTCTTTGACTTTGAAGAGCTTAAGGCCCCTTCGGGGGCCTTTTTCGTAGGCCGCTCGGGTCTTCACCTCCCGAGGGGCCGGGAAGGCCGGAACTTGACCGGTTGCAATGACCTTTCAGTCTCGGTTCGCCTAGCCTTTAGTCGCCTCGGTCGGGACCCCGCCGAATGCGAAAAACAGGTGAGCAACGAAGCCGCAAGAACACAGATTTGAAACGTTCTGGCCCCAAAATAGTCATCATTTTACCCAAAGATTGGCCACGAACCAGAAACAATCCGGCCAGCAGGAACGATGTACAGCACGTTCAGAACCAAATTGGCTGCGTGGACTGTCTATTTGATGGTCGCGCTGCTTGTCTTGATGATGTACTCTTGGTCGGTTCTGATGGTTGCTGGCAATCCGGCCAAATTCGGCAAAGCAGGTCGCGTGGCTTTTGGAATTGCCTGGTTTCCCACAACCGTCGTCGAAGCGTGGCGCGAGGCGGTCAGCATTGTAAGCGGGGCGGAAAAAACCCGATATCTGTCGGTGCCGCGTCCGAACTTTGACCCCGAGGGTTTCCGCGCGGTGGAGCTGCCCGCAGGCGAGCAATTGTCCGAACTGATTGTTCGTGGCGACGTGGCCGCAGCGGACCGCGGTTGGAGGCTGCTGGCCGGCGTGATGGAACTGGACGGGTCACCTGGCGCGGTCGCGGTTTTGCTTGCTCCGGATCTGAGCGTGCGACAAATCTGGAAACTAGACGAAGACGAAGTCGAAGTTGCGAACAAAGCCAGCCCGGCGCACCGTGTTCTGCATGGGTTTCAAATCTTGCCGGACGGGTCAGTCGCCTTTGCATTTGACGATGGATCGGCGCTGCAACGTCGCGATTTCTGCGACCGCGCGATGTGGATCCAGCCGGGCCAATTTCATCATTCGATCGATCTGACCGAGGACGGCAGATATATTTGGACGCTGCGCGAGGGCGGATTTGCAAGACCCGGCGCATCCGCCGGACCCGAGAATCCGCCGAATACCGGAGCCGTCAAGCTGGACTTGAGGACTGGCGAGATACTGCAGGAAATCGGTGTCGCCGACTTGATCGACGCAAATCCGGGGCTTGGGATTTTTGAGTTGGGCCGTCGCGACGAGAGCGCAGTCGAAACCAATATCCCCGGGGTTCAGGGTTTTTGGCCGCATGATCCGGTTCACTTCAACGACGCTGACCCGTTGCCGCAATCACTGGCAAGTGCGTTCCCGCAATTTCAGGCTGGTGATCTGTTGTTGAGCGCGCGGAACCTGAACACCATCGTGGTGGTCGATCCGGACACGCTCAGGATCAAATGGCACCATACCGGCGGCATGATGCGTCAGCATGACCCCGACTGGCAGCCGGATGGAACGATTTCGGTCTACGACAACGCCATGGGTATGGGAGCAAGCCGGATCGTATCAATTTCGCCGCAAACCAACCAGGTCAGGGTAACCTTCGCCGGGTCGCAGACCGGGTTTTACAGCCGCATCCGTGGAAAACACATGCGGTCGGATCGCGGCGATCTGATCTTATCCAGCCCGCAACAAGGGCGGGCGCTTGAGGTGGGCCCGGACGGTCAACCGGTTTTGGAATTTTTCAACCTCAAGCCCGGAACGGACGACCAGAATTTCGTGCTTACCGAATATCTGTGGATTTCCGAAAACGCACTCAACCTTGACGAGAAAACATGCTCAAATATCTGATCACAATGTTCGCGCTTGCTGCGGTTGTACCGGAACTTGCACACGCTTACGCCGGGCCGGGTATGGGGCTGGGTCTTATCGCTTCGGTTCTGGGGGTCGTGGCGGCGTTTTTCATGGCGCTCATCGCCCTGATTTGGTTCCCGCTAAAGCGTGTGTTTGCCAAGCGAAAGACTGCACCTGATCACAACGAGACCGATCAGTAATGACCTTTGATCCGGCAAGCGCAACCGTTGCGGCGGTCCTGACTGTCCCCTTGGTCGAACTGGCCCTGCGAATGCGCATTCCTGACGTGGTCGGGCGTATTGTCGGGCCCAGCCGACGGTCGGTCGCAGTGATGCGGGCACGCGGAATATCCGACCATTGGAAAGAACGTGCGATGTTGCTTTACGCGAGGCGGACGCTTTCGGGTGCCCTGACGCTGGCGACCTATCTTGGGCTACTTGGCGGGGCGGGCTATGTAATGGTGGTGGCGGCGGATGCGGTACTGCCCGGATTTTTCCAGTTTCTTCTCGCGACGTCCGGGGTTGTCTGGGCGAGTTTGGTGGCGTTCGCCTATTTGGCGCTGCGCCGAAAACTGGCCCATGACTGACTACACCGGGCTTGAGCGGCTTTTTCACCGGCTTGCGCTGGGGAATTCGGCGACCGCCGAGATGGCGTTTTCAATAGATCAAACACTCGCAAGGCCCGATCCCGACAAGGTCGGGCGGGGGCCGCATGTTTTCGTTGCCGGACTGGCCCGGGCAGGCACCACCATATTGACGCGCAGTCTTTATGAAAGCGGGGCTTTCCGGTCGCTGACTTATCGCGATATGCCCTTTGTTCTTGCGCCGGGTCTGTGGCGCAAAATACGCGGGAAGTCGCGGCAAAGCGTCCAGGCCGCAGAACGCGCCCACGGCGACGGCCTGATCGTCGACATCGACAGCCCAGAAGCCCTGGAGGAACCTTTCTGGCGCCTCTTTGACGGTCCGGCATATATATTGGCAGACCGCATGATTCCGCATACCCCGGACAGCGATATGATCGACCGCTACCGCGCCTATGTAGGCGCGATTTTGATATCCACCGGATCAAGCCGGTATCTGGCCAAGAACAACAACAACATCCTTCGTTTGCCGACCCTGGCCAAGGCCTTTCCAAACGCCCTGATTCTGATTCCGTTTCGTGATCCGCTGACCCACGCCGCGTCGCTTGAAAATCAGCACCGGCGGTTTTGCATTCTGCACGGCGAGGACCCGTTCGCGCGGCAATACATGGGCTGGCTGGCCCATCACGAATTTGGTGCCGATCACAAGTTTTTCGCGGTTCCAGGCGACACAACGCTGACAATGGCGGACAGCGAATATTGGCTCGGGCAATGGTACGCAGTCTATGACTGGTTGGCGTCCACCGCGCCTGAAAATGCCCGTTTCGTGTGTTACGAAGACCTGTGCAATGATCCTTCGGTCTGGACAGGTCTGGCCAAGGCGACAGGCATTTCAGGCACATTGGCCAAACCGTTTCGGCCTGTTCCATCGGTTCAGCGGTCGGCTGGGTCGGAACTGTTTGGGAAGTCCGCCGCGCTTTATTATCGGCTCAGGGACCTGTCGCGCGGTGAAAGGGTCTGTCCGGCAGCCTAGTTCTGGACTTTTTACGTGCCACCACAATCCACTTGATTTCCCCGCAGAGTCGGCGATTCTGGTCCGCGATAGCCAAGAGTATTGTGACGCGATGCCGCATGTATTTCCCCGCCACATGAAAATCGCCCTACCAAGGGCGATACGTGCCAAGGGTTGTTATTTTTATGATGAAAATGGCAAGTCTTACTTGGACGGATCGAGTGGCGCGGCGGTGTCGTGCCTGGGTCATGGCGATGCGGATGTCATTCGGGCGGTCCAGGACCAATGCGCCGAAATGGCGTTCGCCCACACCGGGTTTTTCACCTCAGAGCCTGCCGAGGAACTTGCTGATCTGCTGATTTCGAAGGCGCCGGAAAGTATCGACCGGGTTTACTTTGTTTCGGGCGGGTCCGAGGCGACCGAGGCCGCGATCAAGCTTGCCCGGCAGTTTTTTCTTGAGGCAGGTGAGCCCGACCGCCGCCACCTGATTGCACGGCGGCAGAGTTATCACGGCAATACGCTGGGCGCGCTGGCGGCGGGCGGCAATGCCTGGCGTCGCGAACAGTTCGCGCCGCTTCTGTTCGAAGTCAGCCACATCGCGCCGTGCTATGAATATGCCTTTCGCGAGGCCGCTGAAAGTGCCGAGGTTTACGGGCAGCGAACCGCGCAGGAGCTTGAGCAGGAGATCCTGCGGCTGGGCCCGGAGACGGTCATGGCTTTTATCGCCGAGCCGGTGGTTGGCGCGACACTGGGCGCGGTGCCTGCTGTGAAAGGGTATTTCCGGAGCATCAGGGAAATTTGCGACCGATATGGTGTGCTGTTGATCCTAGACGAGGTTATGTGCGGCATGGGGCGCACGGGGTACCTGTTTGCCTGCGAAGCCGAGGGTATAGAGCCCGATATTCTGTGCATCGCCAAGGGCTTGGGCGCGGGGTACCAGCCGATCGGTGCGATGTTGTGCAGCAAGAAGATCTATGGTGCTATCGAGGGTGGCAGCGGGTTTTTCCAACACGGACATACCTATTTGGGCCATCCGGTTGCCACCGCGGCCGCACGCGCGGTGGTCCGAAAACTTTTGCGCGAGGATCTGGTCGCGCGGGCATCGTCGCAGGGAGAAAAGTTGGCTTTTGTGCTTCGAGAACGGTTCGAACAAGCGCCGCATGTGGGCGATATTCGGGGCAGGGGGCTGTTTGCCGGGATCGAGTTTGTCGCCGACCGAGACACCAAAAAGCCGCTTGATCCGGCCCTCGGGGTCGCCGGACGATTGAAGGCCGCCGCGTTTGACGAGGGTCTGATCTGTTACCCAATGGCCGGCACGCGCGACGGGGTTCACGGCGACCACGTGCTGTTGGCACCGCCGTTCATCATATCTGACGACCAGATCGGCGAGTTGGCCGACAAGCTTGGTGCGGCCATGTCGCGGGTTCTGCCATGAGCGACCCGACGTTTGCGGATGTCCTGAAAGCGCTCCCGGCGCTTGCAACGTTACCGCGTGTGGCACTGACCGAAGCGGCAACGGTGTTGGAGCCGATGCCGCACAGCGGCGCCGAACTTGGCATTCGTCTTGATGTCAAGCGCGACGATACGCTGCCGCTGGCCGCTGGCGGCAACAAGGTGCGGCAACTGGAATACTACTTCGGTCAGGCGCAGGCAGCAGGCGCCGACACGGTGCTGATTACGGGGGCGGTTCAATCGAACTTTGTGCGCCTATGCGCCGCAGCGGCGCGCCGCGTCGGTTGGCGGCCTGTGGTTCAGCTTGAGCACCGCGTGCCCATGGATGATTACGCGTACAACAACTCGGGCAATGTGCTTTTGGTGAAGCTGCTCGGTGCCGAGGTACACCACTTTCCTGTCGGCGAAGATGAGGCGGCGGCGGACGCAAATCTTGACGACATCGCGCGCGGCCTGCGCCTCGAAGGCGCGCGGCCGTACGTGGTTCATCTCGGGATCGACAATCCGCCCTTCGGGGCACTTGGATATGTGGCCGCAGCGGTCGAGACATTCCTTCAGTGCCGCGCCACAAACAGCTGGCCGGATCAAGTCGTGATCCCCTCGGGCAGCGGGCTGACCCACGCGGGGTTTCTGGTAGGGGCCAGGGCGGTCGGGTGGGATGTTCCGGTTCACGGCGTATGCGTGCGCCGCGGTGCCGACCGTCAGCACGCGCGGGTCCTCAGGCGATCCCGGGAAGTTGCCGATCTTCTTGGCGGCATAACGATTTCAGAGGCAGTTATTGACCTGTCCGAAAATGTTCTGGCCCCCGGCTATGGTCTGATGAATGATCAAGTTCGCGCGGCAATTTCGTTTGCCGCTCGGAACGATGCGATCCTTCTTGACCCCGTCTACAGCGGCCGAACACTCGCCGGGTTGATAGATCGGGTCAAAACCGGCAAGATCAAAGCGGGTGATCGGGTTCTCTTTCTTCATACCGGGGGACTTCCCGCCCTGTTCGCTTATGAAAGCGAACTGGGGCGCGGCTGAGCTTTCACGCATCCGACCGCACCAGTTGTGCGGAAAAAAACCAAACTAATGGGAGGAAAACATGTTTTCTGTGAACAAATATTTGACTGCCGCAGCGGTGGCTGCTGGTTTGGCACTGCCGGCGGTTGCTCAGCAGCAATTCGTGTCGATCGGTACCGGCGGGGTCACCGGGGTTTATTACCCAACGGGCGGCGCAATCTGCCGTCTGGTGAACAAGAACCGGAAGGAACACGGCATTCGCTGTTCGGCAGAATCGACCGGCGGGTCGATCTACAACATCAACACGATCCGCTCGGGCGAGCTTGAGTTTGGCGTGGCCCAATCGGATTGGCAGTACCACGCCTATAACGGCACTTCGAAGTTCGAGGACGCAGGCAAATTTGAAAACCTGAGGGCCGTGTTCTCGGTCCACCCCGAGCCGGTCACGGTTATTGCATCCGACAGGTCGGGCATAGCTACGCTGGCCGATGTCAAAGGCAAGCGCATGAACATCGGCAACCCGGGGTCGGGCACACGCGGCACCTGGGAAGTCATCGAAGAGGCGATGGGCTGGGCGCGGTCTGACCTGAAGCTCGCTTCAGAAATGAAATCGGCGGAGACCGGTCAAGCGGTCTGCGACGGCAAGATCGATGCCTATTTCTGGCTGGTTGGCCATCCGTCGGCCCTGACCCAAGAGTCGCTGGTAAGCTGTGATGCACATCTTGTGCATGTCGAGGGTCCGGCGATTGACAAGCTGGTCGCAGACAACTCGTTCTATCGCAAGGCCACGATTCCCGCCGGGATGTACAACAACGACGAAGACATTCGCACCTTTGGTGTGGGTGCAACTTTTGTCAGCAGTGCCGACGTGCCGGACGAAGTGGTCTATATCATCGTGAAGGCGGTGTTCGACAATTTTGACCAGTTCAAGAAGCTGCATCCGGCGTTTGCCAACCTCACGCCCCAGGAGATGATCACGGACAGCCTTTCGGCGCCGCTGCATGACGGGGCGATCAAATACTATAAAGAACAGGGTTGGATGTAACGATCCGAACTTTGTGACAGGTGGCGGCCCAGGCGGGCCGCCACACCCGCTTTGACACCAAATATGCAGGCGGCGAGGGACAAATGGCGAGCGAAGCGGATAAAGTTGCGGAATTCACAGCCACCGATACCGGCGGGCGAAACGCCACCGGATGGCACGGAAACCTGATCTGGTGGCTGGCGTTGATCTGGGCGATTTTTCAGCTTTATATCGCCTCGAACGTGCCGTTCACGATCCAAGAATATCTGGGCGTCGGAGTTGTCACCAACTCGAACGCGCGGCTTATTCACCTGGCGTTCGGACTGATGCTGGCGGCCTTTGCCTTTCCGCTTTTCAAAGGCAGCGCCAAGGATCGTATCCCTTGGTATGACTGGGTTTTGGCCGCACTGGGCATTGTGGCCTGCCTCTATATCGTCGTTCTGAGGAACGAGATTGCGGTCCGTGCCGGGCTTCCGACAACCGGCGATCTGGTGGTGTCGACCGTTGGCTTGATCATTCTTTTCCTTACCGTGTATCGCGTGCTCGGCCTGCCGCTGGTCATCGTTGCGGGCGTCTTCGTGCTTTACGTCTTTTTTGGCGACGCCCGCTGGTTGCCCGAAGCAATGCAGTGGAAGGGTGCCTCGTACGGCAAGGCGATGTGGCATTTCTGGATGCAGAACGAGGGCGTCTTTGGCGTCGCACTTGGCGTCTCGGCAACGCTCATCTTTCTCTTTGTGCTGTTCGGCGCAATCCTCGAAAAGGCCGGTGCGGGTAACTATTTCATCAAAATCAGCTTCGCGCTCTTGGGCCACCTGCGCGGCGGGCCGGCCAAAGCCGCCGTGGTCGCCAGCGCGCTCAGCGGCATTTATTCAGGTTCGTCCATCGCCAACACCGTCACCACCGGAACTTTTACAATTCCGCTGATGAAGCGCACCGGATTCTCGGCCGAAAAAGCCGGCGCGGTCGAAGTGGCTTCTTCGACAAACGGGCAGCTGATGCCGCCGGTGATGGGCGCTGCGGCGTTTCTGATCGCGGAATTCACCGGCGTGAGTTACACGGAAATTATCAAACACGCCCTGGTGCCCGCGGTCGTAAGCTACATCGCGCTGGTCTATATCGTTCATCTTGAGGCGCTGAAGATGGGTCTGAAGGGCCTGGAAAAACCGCCCTCGTCGATGACTCTGATGGGCAAGATGATGGGTTTTCTTGCAGGCTTTATTGGCATTGCCGTGATTGGCATCTCGGTATTCTACGGGATTGGCTGGATCAAGGTGGTGGCACCCGATGCCGCCTTCCCGATCGTCATTATCGGTTGTTCGATTGCCTATCTGATCCTGCTTTGGTTTGCCTCGCGGTTGCCGGATCTGGTGGTCGATGCGCCCGATGCGCCGATCACCACACTGCCCAAGGCCGGGCCGACGGCGATAACCGGGCTGTATTATATTCTGCCCATCGTAATTCTGATCTGGTGCATCACGCTGGAACGTCTGTCGCCGGCGTTTTCGGTGTTCTGGGCTACGCTGGCGATGATCGCGGTCACACTGACCCAGCACCCGCTAAAGGCCGTCATGCGCGGGTCCGGCGGGCTTGGCGCTGCGACGCGCCGGGGTTTTGACCAATGGCTCGAAGGCATGATCGCCGGGTCGCGCAACATGATCGGTATTTCCGTCGCCACGGGTGCTGCGGGTATTATCGTTGGCACCATCTCGCTGACCGGCGCGCACCAGGTTGTGGGCGAACTGGTCGAATATCTGTCGGGTGGCAATCTGTTGGTCATGCTGATCCTTGTCGCGATCATGAGCCTGATATTGGGCATGGGCCTGCCGACAACGGCAAACTACATCGTGGTCTCGTCGCTTATGGCGCCGGTCATCCTGATCCTGGCGGCAAAATCCGGGCTGATCATCCCGCTGATCGCGGTGCATCTTTTTGTCTTTTATTTCGGGATATTGGCGGATGATACGCCGCCCGTCGGGCTGGCGGCATTTGCTGCGGCGGCGATCTCGGGTGGAGACCCGATCAAGACCGGTATTCAGGGTTTCCTTTACGACATTCGCACCGCGCTGCTGCCGTTTCTCTTCATCTTCAACACCGAGCTATTGCTGATCGATGTCGGACCAGGGCGGGCGGTCTTTATATTCATCGTGGCGGTAATCGCGATGATGTTGTTCGCTTCGGCCACGCAAGGTTTCTGGATGACCCGAAACCGCATCTGGGAAGGTGCCGCGTTGTTGCTGGTGGCTTTCACGCTGTTCCGACCAGGCTATTGGCTGGATAAAGTGCAATCGCCTTATGTGCGGACAGAGCCCGCTGCGGTCTTTGACATCGTGGGCAGCGCGCCTGACAACGGGGTGCTGACATTTGTGATCAGCGGTCCCGATTTCGACAACGGCGAGGTGACCTCGACCACAATTCTGGTTCCCATGGGGCGGCGGGCCGAGGCGATCGCCCGGCTTGAGGCCGCCGGCCTTACGATCAATCTTGAAGACGGTCTTGCAAAAATTGACGAGCCATTTCCACAGACGCCGTTCTTTGACAAGATCGGCACGATTTTCGACTATTACGGCGACGAACCGGTTATGCTCAGCGATATTCGCACCAAGGCGGACAGAATTCCCAAAGAGGTGTTCTATTTGCCAGCGCTGTTGCTGCTTGGGTTCGTCTATTTGATGCAAAGGCGGCGTATCTCGGCCGTCGAAATGGGCGGGGCGAATTCTTGAAACGCTCATCCTTACGCGAAAATACCGACCATTTGGTGGTGGTACCAAGCTTGACGGCGGCACGGCGGGCGCGGGCGTAACGCTTTCCCCGTGCCGACCGCCCCGCGAATGTCCGAAATAGAAAGAAACATGGTTGTCAGTGCGGACGTCAATCGCTGCGCTGTGCCGATCAGAGCTGGAAACGACCGGGTCCCAACAACCCTGCATGGCGGCCAGTCGCGGGCACGTATTTCGACACCCGAGGCGAAAGGACTTTGGTTGATTATTGCCTAAACGACTGGACCAAGGCGTGCGCCATCGTTGTTCGACAGATGGTCACGGTGGCGCCCGACCCGGCGCCAAAGCCGCCCTACCTGACTTGCGGTTTAATCCCATGCATTGACTGAATGAGTGTTCAATTAGCCGGCTCGACGCGGTGAGCCCGTTGGTTGGATAGGGCGGTCAAATGGGCATCGGCTTGTTTTGCTGTTTGCCCAGCAAAACGCGCACCCGGAACCCAGCGGGCGCTGACAGTCGATTGCAAAAACAACGGGAGACAAGACATGGATGTACTAGACCAGCTTGGATCGATGCGTAGTGGTGCGGCGCGATCAAAGCTGGTGTTGATCTGAAGGATATCGCCACGGATGAGGCTTTCGAAAAAATCGCTGCGGTGATGCGCGAGCAACGCCCTTTGATCAGGGATTACACTGACGACACGACACCGCTGGAACAAGCCCTTGCGGCCGGTGAACTGGTTGCGGCAATGACCTGGAACAGTTCCGCGACCTTGTTGAAGGCCGAAGGCGTTCCGGTTCGGTTTGCGCAACCCAAGGAGGGTGCGTTGACCTGGGTGTGTGGCGTTATGATCCACAAAGACGCTCCCAATCTGGACAGCGCATACGACATCATCGAAGGCCTGCTGAGCGTTGAGTCCGGAAAGTTCATGACTTGGGCCCCAAGTTTCCTCCACCTCATGGAGAGTCCTTGGGGTTAGATTGCTGGCGGCGCTCTTCAAACACCAGGAACTCGGCCGGCATCGGGTTCCAGTAGGTGAAATTCAACAGTGCCACCAATATGCAGCCGAGCTGCAGGCGAATTTTATTCACTGACAGCGGAGTGACACGATTGCGTTCTGAGACCGCATATAAATTGCCGCCAATATGCGTATGAGGTGTCGGACTGCCAGCTAACTAACTGATCTATATGCGTAAGTCAGCTTTTAGGATCGTGAAGCCAAGGTCCGACGAATAACATTCCCATCGTGTGGCAGGCGGGTATTGGTTGATGTGAGGGGCTTTGGATGGCAAATAATTTCCCATGTTTGTGGCGATCGCGCCTACGATTACGCTGTCAGTTTCCGGAGCCAGACGATGGAGCACTTTTTTTCGAGAATTCTCACTCGGTTGGCGGCCACGACGTTGAGCTTGGTGCCCGGCCTTGTTGCGGGCCAAGTGGCCGAAGTGCCGGCACCGTTCGGCGAGTACCGCGTGGTTGCCGCGCGGGCGGCCAGCGATGTCGCCAGCACCGCCAGCAACCAGTTCGGCCAGGATTGGATGGGCCAGTCGGTCGAGTTCGGGGAAGGGATGCTGACTTGGCTCGACAGCGAAAAATGCACAATTTGGTCGGTCCGCGAAGCTGATTCACCTGTTTTCTTTCTCGAAGATCCAAATCTGTCTGACGTAACACTTGGGCCGTTAGATTTCGGTTCGGAGACACTTGACCGAAGGCTCAATGTGCCGGTCGAGCTGATCTGCAACGACCTGGACGAGCAGATCATGGCGCATTTCGTGATCATCGACAGACGCGTGTTGCTTGTGCCCACGCCCTCTGGAGAAACTTATTATGTTCTTGAAATACCACTGAATTCTGACCAGATTACGCGGCTTCAGACGCGGCTTGAGGATATGAAATTCTACGATGGCGCGATCACCGGTGCGCTGGATGAAGCGAGCCTTCTGAGCCTCGGATTCTATGCCGAATACAGGGGGTCGGCCTATCGGTTTCACCGAACGGTGATTACCGAGAACCTGCTGGACCGCCTCGGCGTTCTGGGGGAGTGAATCGCTGTCCCAACTTGCCCGACTTCATCGCAACTTATCTGCCTCATTTGACGCCAACTTGTCCCCATCCTCGGGTGTCGCGGGCCGGAAGGCGCGGAGTCGCGCCTTGCGTGGCGCTCTCTTGCGTTCTGACCACCAGTCTGTCGGCCGGAATAATTGGCTCAAGTCCGGTGCCAATCGCATCGGATGGCAACAGCGGACGACCGGTCAGGCGTGCCGCAATTTCAGCTGAGACCACCCGGTGGTGCCCGTTCTGAATGATGTAACGGTTGGGACCTACCTGCAGAAGATGGATCTGTTGCGGGTTGCCATTGTGGCCCGTCGGAAACCTGCCCTCCTGAATAATTGCGCGAACGTTTGAGTTTACGGTCTCAGCGAAAACATGGTTTTGCGATGCCTCGAAACGCGAATTGCCCATGATCGCGTTCAAATAATCACTGTCGCCCCTGACCATATGTCGGCGTGGCGTGGGCCCGGCATTGATCGTCGGCTGCGGCCGGTCTGCCGCCGCAGAACCCTGTGGAATTTCGTGCTGTGGGGCTGCCCCTTGTCGTTGCCGAAGCTCTAGACGTTTCTGAAACTGCTCGCCGCGTCCAGCAACCGCACTGCGTTCATGTTGCATAAGGGTGCGTTCGGCAAGTTGGTTAAGTTCCTGGATTTCAGGCACCAATTCGTTTTTGTTTTCTGCGATCGCGCGATCCAGCCTGGCGATTTCCTGACGTTCGGCGGGCAGCAGGCCATCTGGCTCGGCCGCGCGGAGCGCGGCCTCTTCGGTCTGAAATTCACGCTCGGCGGGCAATTCCGGATTTCGAAGCTCACGTTCGGGGACGGGAGCCGGGTCGGGCCTCTGCGGGCTGGCCTCCTCGGGCGAAAATCGCGCCGTTTCACTGGTTTCGGCAAGCCGTCGCTGCTGTTCGGGCGTCAGGCGCACGGTGTCAGAACGCTCGGTGACTGCGCGCAGCTCTTCTGGTGTCATGCGGACCGTTTCCGAGCCGTCGGCCATGGCGCGCATTTGCTTGGGTGTCAGGTTGACCGTATCCGCGCCCTCGGCAATCTGGCGCTGCTGCTCGGGTGTCAGGCGCACGGTGTCCGAGCGTTCCGCGACCGCGCGCAACTGCTCGGCGGTCATTCGGATGGTTTCGCCCTGTTCGGCCATTTGCCGAACCTGTTCGGCCTCGATGCGGACGGTATCGGCCTCGCGCAGTGCACGGCGCATCTGATCGGGTGTCAGACGCTGGGTCTCAAAGGGTGCGTTCTCGGCGGATTCGAACGGCGATCTGGCACCGCGTTCGGGCGCGTTTGGTCCACCGCGGCCGCCCGCACTGCCGGGCCCGCGATCGGGTGGCGGCAAGGTATCGATGCTGGGCGGGGGTCCGCCGTCCTGGCCGAAATAATCGCGCGCGGCGGCGCGGGCGTTATCGGCGCTGAGGCCTTGTCGTTCGAGATAGCGCGACAAATGCGCTTCGCCCTCAACGCGGGTTTGGCCGGTGCGGCTGAGGTATTCGTGCGCGTTGATCTGTTCGTGGTGCGCCTGTCCGGCGACGCTTTGCTCGATGCTCAGGCCGCGTTCGGCATCAACTGCGGCGCGGCTGCGGGCATTGCGGGCCGAATTTCGCGGGTTCTGGCCGGACATCTCGGCGAGCTGGCGTTCGTGGCTGCTTAGGTTTTCCCAAGCCGGCTCTCTCGGGCGCGCCCTGACCTGGCCGTCTGCGCCGACCTCGATCCGCTGGCCGGTGCCGCCGCCGCGCTCGGCCAGCCGGGATTCGAGCATTTGGCGCATTTGCTGCGGCGAAACTCCGGCCGCATCGGCCAGTTGGCGCAAATTTACCCCCGGGTTTCGTTGGCCCGGCGACACCGACATCGTCGAATCCAACGCGCCCTGCGCGACCTGTTCGGCCGAGGTTCCGACAAAATCACGGCCATTTTCCACGACCGATTTGAACTGCTCGACCGGATTGCCGGCCGGGTCCGCGCGCCGCAACGCACGATAGGCGTCAATCGACGCGCGACGCTGCGCAGGCGTCATCGATTCCCAACGGCCCCGCGATATTGGCATACTGTGACGGTTATAGGCATTTTCGCCGAACAGCTGGTTGGTCAGGTGGTCGAATTGTTCCGCGGCGGTGCGTGGGCTGCTCGGCCTGCTGCGCGGCGGCGGCAATGTTTCGCCATCGACATAGGTCCCGGATCTTGGGTCGGATCCGCGGGCCGGACGGTCGATAATTGTTGAGCCCTCGGTATCGAAATTGGATGGCCGCCTATTGGAACCTCCGCCCGGGCGTTGCTGGCTGGACCCGCGGCCCTCAGGACGCCCGGCATTCGGGCGGGCACTGCCGTAACGCGGAGACGGATTGGCGGCTGGTGGGCGCGCACCCGATTGTGGGCGTGCGGCAACCGGCGGCGTTGGGCGCGCGCGCCCTGCGGCGGCCGCCCCAAGCGCGCCGCCCCCCTGGCGGCGGCTGCGGCCTGGATGCCCTGAACGCCACCCATGGCCAGATGCGACAGCAGGACGCAAGCCACAAATTCAACGACGATCCGCCGGGTGCTGCGCGGCGTTGCGGGCGGGCTGGGTTCACCCGCCGCGGCCATAATCACGGACCCGATTTCATGGGAAAACGCCGTGAAGACGGCGCACAGGGCCAACGACCAAGGAAGCGTCGCCTTTTGCTGGGCAATCGCCGCCTGCAGGGCGGTGGTTTCGGCCGCATCCTGACCACCGAGCGCGCCGCGTCCCAGCGCCTGACCCGATACCGGATCGATACGCAGCCAGCCCGCCACCAGGTGGTCGCCGATCTGAACTGGAGCGCTTGGGGGTGATCACATCAAAGCCATTGTCCAGGTC
>JAKZRT010000121.1:0-2908 GCA_047518005.1 Brevirhabdus sp. | reverse complement strand
GCCCAATTTGTCACCCGATATCGTTTCTTCGGAAACTTGTGGCGACGAGCAGCGTTGAATTTATGCGGCATTCAAGTGTCCAGATCAGAGGTGGAGCACCCGATTACCAGAACTACCTGTGTTCGTGCAACAACGTCCCTGCAAGCCTGATAAACGCCTCAAAATCCAGTTTGGGGTGATCGTTATCTGGAACGAGGTCTTGCAGATCACACAAGGCCGTGAGCGCCTCTCACGTCGGCCTCACGTCCCCGCCAACCTTACCACTTCGCCGGTTTCCTCCCGTCACATGATCGGCCCACCGCTCCATCAGCACCCGACGTGGCTCCAGATAATCTGTCCGATTATAGCTTCGCTCAACCTTGCCGCCGACAGTGTGGGACAACACGGTTTCCGAGACTTCCCATCGGGCTTCCGCGGCTTCCTCGCACCAGGTCTTGAAACTGGTTCTGAAACCGTGTGGACGCGGTTCAAGGCCAAGTCGCTGCATGTACCGGCTCATCGTCGCGTCGGAAATTACGCCCTTTCGAACACTGGGGAACAGGAAGCCGTCGCGCAAGAAAGCACTGGCTTGCTTGATCGCCGATTGGGCCTCGGATGACAGTGGGAGGCGAAAATCCTTGGACTTACCCTTGCGGCCCTTCATGAGTTCAGCGGGAACGGTCCAAACATGTCCTTCGATCTGATCAAGCCGGCAAAACCGGACTGGCTTGGATCGAAGACCCGTAAGGATCAGCAACCTCAGCGCAAGATGTGTAACACTGCCTTCGTCCAGGCTGGCGTAAAACGCCGGAACCTCCTGCCAGTTCATCGATGGGATATGGGTAACTTCGTGACGGCTCGTGCCCAACAGCGCCCTGGCCTTGTCTACGACCTGCAAATCTACGTCCAAGCCCAGGGCCGCGGCGTGTTTGATGCAGATGCCCAGCCTTTGAATGGCCTTCTCCGCCGTTGATGCCTTGCTGTGCCATATAGGAGCGAGAATGTTCCGAATATCGATTTGGTCGATTTCTGCGACAGGGACGCGACCCAGTTTCGGAAGAACATGAAGTTCAAGCGGGGAAAACCAGCGACCCGACTTTCCGTCCTCTCTGAGTTCGGCCTTCCGGCTTTCAAAACAGTCGGCGGCGATATCTTTCAGAAGATGGAGATTGCGCTGAGCCTCGCGTCTTGCCTGGTTGCGTACCGTGATCGGGTCCATACCCTTACGCACAAATGCTCTTTGCTCGTCAGCCGCCTCTCTGGCTTCTTTCAGGCTGGTGGCAGGCCATCCGCCCAGGCCCATCTCTCGCCTGCGACCGTGAACGGTGACGCGAAGAAACCACTGGCCAGCCGTTTGCGAGCGCTTGTGTATCCAAAGGCCAGCGCCATCGGAATATTTTCCGGCGTCAGCGGCCTTGATTTCCTGTACTGTGAGTTTCTTTCCAACGTGCCGGGCCATCTATCACCACCCGATTATCCACCTTTCAAATGTAACATGGAATGGAAGAAGATGGAAGCAACTGACATGAATTGACGTAATATTTGCTTGGCCTTGCGTACTAATAGTCCCGAATGCAAGGTCGCACGACGTAAATTGAATTGCAGTGAAACTGTTTATCAGTGCTCGCCGACCGCACCAGCATTCACGCCAACTTGCCGAAATGTCTGGGGTGGTCGCGCTCGGTGCCCGTTGGCCCGCCAGTTGGCCCGCGAACCCGCGGCGCTCAGGGTTTTCGAAAGTCCACTGGTGGTGGTCCAGTAAGTGCACCGGTTCCGGGGGAAAATGGTGGGCGACCCTGGAATCGAACCAGGCGTGAGTCACCTCGGCGGAGTTACAGTCCGCTGCCGCACCTTGCAGCACGTCGCCCAACGCTGTGGGGGATAGCTTTGCGGCCCGAACGGGTCAACAGGAAAATCCGGGTCCGGGGCTTGCGCGGGCGCGCCGCCGGTGCCAGTTCAGGGGCTGGCCAGAGCGCGAAAGGGCGCGGCGATGAAAAAACCCGCCTGGGTGATCGACAAGGAACGCGCGCGCCGCGCGGCGGCGGCTGAAACAATTTGGCTTTTTGGCCTGCATGCGGTTGCCGATGCGCTGATGAACCCGGCCCGTGAAAAGCTGCGGCTGGTGCTGACGAAAAACGCGCATTCGCGGATCGAAGCTGCCGTGGCAACTTCGGGCCTGGACCCCGAGTTTGTCGACGCGCGAAGATTTCCGGTGCCGCTGGACGCCGGATCGGTGCATCAGGGCGCGGCGGTCGAGGTTCGGCCGCTGAATTGGGGCAACCTGGATGCGGTGATTGCCGGGTCCGGGTCCAATTCCCCGGTGATTGTAGCGCTCGACCGGGTCAGCGACCCCCACAACGCCGGCGCGATTCTGCGTTCGGCCGAGGTGTTCGGGGCGCTGGCTGTCGTGGCACCGGCGCGCCATGCCGCGCCCGAAACCGGGGCGCTGGCCAAGGCCGCGTCCGGCGCGCTGGAACGCCAGCCCTATCTGCGGGTGAAAAATCTGGGCAATACACTCGAGACCCTGCGCGGTGAGGGCTTTGCGGTGATCGGCCTTGACGGCGCGGCGACCGAGGAAATTGGCGCGACGGTGGCGCGTTATCCGGGCCCGCTGGTTCTGGTTCTGGGCGCCGAGGGGCCCGGCCTGCGGGCCCGAACGCGGGGCCTTTGCGACGGCCTGGCGCGGATCGAAGCGGCGCGCGGTTTTGGGTCGCTCAATGTCTCGAACGCCGCAGCGGTGGCGCTCTATGCAGTCGCTCAGCGCAACATTACCGGTCGGGAAGGAAACTAGCGAAAAAAAACATCAATTTTTCAGCCTTCAGTTAACGCTCTGTTCACAGGTTTTTTACATGCTCTTATATGCGTTGGTCGAAAGATTATCTTTCGAACATGGCGCGGGCCTGGAACACCCGCGCCGAACTTCACTGTC
>JAKZRT010000120.1:0-7131 GCA_047518005.1 Brevirhabdus sp. | reverse complement strand
GCGATTACCGAATTTGAGGTCACCCCCGAAGATGCAGGCCTGCCGGTGCATCCGTTCGAGGCCATTCTGGGCGGATCGCCCGAGGACAACGGCAAGGCGTTCTCGGCGCTTTTGGACGGGGCAGCGGGGGCCTACCGCGACGCAGTCCTGCTGAACTCTGCGGCCGCGCTGGTGATCGCCGGTCGGGCTGGCGATCTGCGTCGGGGCGTTGAAATAGCGTGCGAAAGCATCGACAGCGGTGCTGCCAAAACCTGCGTCGAAAAGCTGGCCCGGATCACGTCGGAGGCAGCATGACCGACATCCTTGACCGGATCAAAGCCTATAAACTGGTTGAGATTGCCGACCGCAAAACCGCCCTGTCGCTGGCCAATGTCGAGGCGGACGCGCGCGCGGCCCCGCCGGTGCGAGGGTTCGAGCGCGCCCTGCGCGACGCCGCCAAAACCCGGCCCGCGCTGATTGCCGAAATCAAGAAGGCGAGCCCGTCAAAGGGGCTGATCCGCACCAATTTCGACCCGGCCGAACACGCGCGCGCCTACACCAAAGGCGGTGCCGCCTGCCTGTCGGTGCTTACCGACGGCCCCAGCTTTCAGGGCGACGATGGGTTTTTGGTCGCGGCCCGCGCGGCGGTCGATCTGCCTGCATTGAGGAAAGATTTTCTCTTTGACCCCTACCAGGTCGCCGAGGCCCGCGCTTTGGGCGCTGATTGCATTCTGATCATCATGGCCAGCGTGTCCGATGCCCAGGCCGCCGAACTTGAGGCCGCAGCGCTTGATTGGGGGATGGACGCAATGATCGAGGTTCACGATCGCGCCGAGCTCGACCGGGCCTTGCGGCTGGGTTCGCCCCTGATCGGGATCAACAACCGCAATCTGCGGAGCTTCAAGACGACGCTGCAAACCACACGCGATCTGGCCCCGCGGGTGCCCGCGGACCGGATCGTGATCGCGGAATCGGGGATATTCACCCCCGAGCATATCGCCGATCTGGCCGCCCATGGCGCGGCGGCGTTTCTGGTCGGCGAAAGCCTGATGCGCCAGGCCGATCTGGTGCAGGCAACCCGGACCTTGCTGGGGCCCGTGGCGCAGGCGGGCGCGGCCTGATGGCCGGGCTCAGCCATTTTGACGCCAAGGGCCGCGCGGCGATGATCGATGTGTCATCCAAGCCCTCGACCGACCGTATTGCGGTGGCCGAGGGTTGGGTGAAGATGGCCCCGGAAACGCTTGATATCATTACCCAAGCACGCGCCAAGAAAGGCGATGTCATCGGCGTCTCCCGGCTAGCCGGGATCATGGCCGCCAAACGGACGGCGGACCTGATCCCGCTCTGCCACCCCGTGCTGATTGCCAAGGTTGCGGTTGATCTGGTCCCCGACACCGCCCTGCCCGGTCTGCGCATCGAGGCAACCGTCAAATCCACCGGCCAGACCGGGGTCGAGATGGAAGCCCTGACCGCCGTCACCGTGGCCGCGTTGACGGTCCACGACATGGTCAAGGCGGTCGATAAGGCGATCGAGATCGGTGGTGTCCGGGTGATTCTGAAAGACGGCGGAAAATCGGGCCGATACGAGGTCGCGCGCGAGGCCGGGCGATGATTTCAGTGGCCGAGGCGCTCGGGCGGCTCTTTGCCCTGATCGACCCCTTGCCGTCTGAGAATATCCCGTTGCGCGACGCGGGCGGCCGGGTTCTGCGCCAAGACACAACCGCACAGCGGGATCAACCGCCCTTCGCGGCAAGTGCGATGGATGGCTACGCCGTGCGGTCCGCTGGGGCCCATCCTGGCGTTACATTCGATGTTATCGGCGAAGCGGCGGCCGGTCGTGGCTTTGCAGGACACGTTGGCCCAGGCCAGGCAGTGCGCATTTTCACCGGTGCCCCGGTGCCCGACGGTGCGAACCGGGTGGTGATCCAGGAAGATGTCACGCGACAGGGCACGCAGATAACCCTGGGCGAGAAGCTGGACACCAGCCATCACGTCCGCTCACCTGGCGGAGATTTCAAGCGCGGCGACAAGATGTCTGCGCCGTGCCGGCTGCGGCCCGCTGATCTGGCGCTCTTGGCGGCGATGAACGTCGCCAAAGTCACGGTAACGCGCCGCCCTGTCGTGGCGTTGCTGGCCACCGGCGACGAATTGGTGATGCCCGGCGAAAACCCGGGCCCGGACCAGATTGTTGCCTCGAACGTCTTCGGGCTGGCCGAGACGCTTCGCCTTGCCGGGGCCGAGGCGCGTGTCCTGCCGATTGCGCGCGACAGCCTGACGTCGCTGAAAGCGGCGCTGGCGCTGGCCGAGGGCGCTGATCTGCTGGTCACAATCGGCGGCGCATCTGTGGGGGACCACGATCTGGTGGCCGCAGCGCTGGCCGAGGTCGGCATGGAGCGCGCGTTTTACACGGTCGCCATGCGCCCCGGTAAACCGCTGATGGCCGGTCGGCTGGGGCGCATGGCGGTGATCGGACTGCCCGGCAACCCGGTTTCGGCCATGGTTTGCGGCGAGGTGTTTCTGCGCCCGGTGATCGACGCAATGCTGGGTTTGGGCGCGCAAGCCCGGGCGCGGGAAACCCACGCCCTGGCCAGCCCGGTGACTGCAAATGGCCTGCGCGCGCATTACATGCGCGGCGTTTTCAAGGGCGGCGGCGTGGCCCCGCTGGACCGGCAGGACAGTTCCTTGCTCAGCGTTCTGGCGCGGGCCGACGTGCTCATCGTCAGGCCGACGGGGGATGCTGCCCGCAAAGCCGGTGAAACCGTCGAGATTATCCGTCTCTGAGCTTGAGGGCGTTGACACAAAAAGTGAACATCGCTAGAACAT
Source organism: Brevirhabdus sp. (assembly GCA_047518005.1). Classification (GTDB taxonomy): domain Bacteria; phylum Pseudomonadota; class Alphaproteobacteria; order Rhodobacterales; family Rhodobacteraceae; genus JAKZRT01. The sequence goes on along the minus strand of JAKZRT010000120.1, from coordinate 4,329 downwards.
TCGTGAACAAGCGGGGCAAGACATGATCCCGCACGGCCTTGGAGGGTGAGCGCATGTTGACCAGGAAACAGTTGCAACTGTTGGAAATCATCCACCGGCGCGTGCAGCGCGACGGGGTGCCGCCGTCATTTGACGAAATGAAAGACGCGCTGGATCTGCGGTCCAAATCGGGCATTCACCGTCTGATCACGGCGCTTGAGGAACGCGGGTTCATTCGCCGTCTGGCCCACCGGGCGCGCGCCATCGAGATCGTGAAATTGCCCGAGGCGATGGAGCGGTCCGGGTTTTCGCCCCGCGTCATCGAAGGCGAGAAAACCGATCCGCCTGCTGGCGCGATGCGGGTCGATGCGCTGCATGCGATCGAAGTGCCGGTGATGGGCCGGATTGCCGCCGGGACGCCGATCGAGGCGATCTCTGAGGTCAGCCATTCGGTCGCGGTGCCGGGGCAGATGCTGACCAGCACGGCGCACCATTATGCGCTTGAGGTCAAAGGTGATTCGATGATCGACGCGGGCATCAACGATGGCGACGTTGTGGTGATCCGCGAGGGCTCGGCCGCGCAGAACGGCGATATCGTCGTGGCGCTGGTCGAGGGCCACGAGGCGACGCTGAAACGGTTCCGCCGCAAGGGGCAGGCGATTGCGCTCGAAGCCGCGAATTCGGCTTACGAGACCCGGGTGCTGCCCGAGGACAAGGTCAAAGTTCAGGGCCGTCTGGTCGGGCTGATCCGCACCTATTGAGAATTCCACAGACGTCGACCGGCGACGGACCTGGCGCTGATCATGTGCAGGCTTTCGGCGTCCCGGTAAAGTGCGACGGCCCCCAGATCTTTCAGGCGAGTGGCATCAAAAAGTGTGCAATTTGGCCGGGCGACTTTCGTGTTTGTCACGACAATTGCGCCGGTTTCGCAGGCCGCCGCGATCTTTTCGGCGCTGCCCTTGCCGGTCAGGTGGATGATTGCCGTAAAAGGAAACTCCCCGGTTCTCAGACCCCGGTCGCCGCTGAACCCGCGCCGCGCCGCGGCGGTCTTTTGGGCCACCGGATCGCCGTCGTTCTCGAGCCAGCTGAGCGCCACAAACCCCTCGCCGCGCGGCTTTGACAGCACCCGGCCCTTGTCGGTCAGAACCCCGACCATGCCGCCGGTGCCCGAGATCAGGACGTCGGGCCGGTCGGCCCCGGACCAAAGCGCAAAGCCCGCAACCGCCAGCGCCAGCCCGGCCACCCGGGCGTGGCCACGCCACAATAACAGGTAAAGCGCGCCTCCGGCGATCAGCGGCAGGGTTGCCGGGGGCGGCGTCGGCACATGGCTGAGCGCCCCATCCAGCCCCGCCACCCAATTGGCCACACCAAGGATCCAGACCACCCCGAGGCGCATGATCGCCAATCCGATCCACGCCAGCCCCAGGGGGCTGAGGACCGCGGCCAGCACCGCCGCCGGCATGACGAAAAGCCCCATCAGCGGCACCGACAGAAGATTGGCCAAAAGGCCGAAATGCGCGATTTGATTGAAATGTGCGGCCGCAATCGGGGCCGTGGCGGCCCCGGCGACGGCGGATGAAACCACCAGCCCCACGACGGGCCGCACCATGCGGGGAACCGGCCCCGGCTGCCAGACCGTCAGCGCCCGGAACGCTGCGATCAACGCCGTGGTGGCGGCAAACGACATCTGAAACCCCGGTTCGATCAGCGATTCAGGGCGCAGAAGCAGAATGATAACCGCCGCCAGTGCGACTGCGCGCAAGGTCAGCGCGCGCTGGTCAAAGAGGATCGCGCCCAGCATCACGGCGACCATGACAAAGGCGCGTTCGGTCGCCACCGACCCGCCCGACAACAGCAAGTAAAAGGCACCTGCCGCAAGCGCGCCAATGGCGGCAAGTTTTTTGATCGGCGCCCGCAGCGCCAGGGGCGGCACCAGGGCCATCAAGAATCGCAGCGCGGCAAAGACAAACCCGGTCAAAAGCCCCATATGCAGCCCCGATATCGCCAGCAGATGCGCCAGGTTCGAGGCCCTGAGGGCATCGAGCGCAGCGCGCGAAATGCCCGAGCGGTCGCCGGTCACGATGGCTGCCGCAAAGCCGCCCGCATCGCCGGGAATTTGCGCCCGAACCGCGGCGCTGATGAAATATCGCAGGCGCGACACCGCCAAAGCAACACCGCGCGGGTTGGGGGCTGCCAGACGCAGAACCGGGGTACGGGTGTATCCGACCGCGCCCAGCCCCTGAAACCAGGCGCGGCGCTGAAAATCAAAGCCGCCCGGTTCGACCGGCCCCTGCGGCGGCGACATATGGGCGGTCAGAATGACCACCGTCCCCACCTCTGGTGCCGCCGCTGCGGCGCGCGTGTGGATCGAGACCCGCAGCCGGTCGGGCGTCGCGGCAGGGTCCATATCTGCCAGCACCACCCGGTCCAGCGTCATGCGCGGCCAGCCCGACAGCGAGCGGTCCAGGGCAACGACACGGCCCTGCACGGGGCCGTAGTATCGGTATTTCAGGACAGATCCGGCAACCGAATGCGCGCGGGCTCCCGCCAGAACCAGACCGAGCACGGCAATCGCAACTGCGCCCAACAAGACAGCCGGGACAGACTTGCTGCGAAGTGCCGCGACCAGCGCGCCGCCAGCCAGCGCCGCCAGTCCTGCCAGCATCCAAGGGTCTGGTTCGACCGGCAAAACAAAGTAGGCGCCGATACCAAACCCAAGGCAAAGCGGCACCCACAAAAAGAGCCGCCCGCGCTGGTTGTCGAAACTTTCGGTGATGTGGGCGCGCTGTGTCACTCTTGTTCTCGGACCAAGCAAACGTTAGACCGCGCAACATTCGCCCGTTCATGGAATCCAAAAGGTTAACACGGCCCATGCCCGCTGCCGCCGACGCGCCTCAGGTCGTCACCCGTTTTGCCCCCTCGCCAACGGGGTTCCTGCATATTGGCGGGGCACGGACTGCCTTGTTCAACTGGCTCTTCGCGCGCGGGCGTGGTGGCAAATTCCTGCTCAGGATCGAAGACACCGACCGAGCGCGATCGACGCCGGAGGCAACGCAGGCGATCCTGGAGGGTATGGCCTGGCTGGGGCTCGACTACGACGGCGAAGCGATCAGCCAGTTCGACCGCGCCGCGCGCCATGGCGAGGTCGCCGTTGCGATGCTGGACGCAGGTGCGGCTTATAAGTGCTTCGCAACTCAGAGGGAAATAGCTGCCCTTCGCGACACCGCGCGTGCCGCAGGCCGGTCGACGCTGTTCCAAAGCCCCTGGCGCGATGCCAACCCGACGACGCACCCCGATGCACCGTTTGTGATCCGCGTAAAGGCCCCGCGCGACGGCGAAACGGTGATCGAGGACCAGGTCCAGGGCCGCGTTGTCATTCGCAACGACCAGCTCGACGACATGATTTGCCTGCGGTCTGACGGTACGCCCACTTATATGTTGGCCGTTGTCGCCGATGACCACGATATGGGTGTCACCCATGTGATCCGTGGCGATGACCACCTGAATAACGCTGCGCGCCAGACGCTGGTCTATGCGGCCATGGGCTGGCCGGTGCCGATCTGGGCGCATATTCCACTGATCCACGGGCCTGACGGCAAAAAGCTGAGCAAACGCCACGGCGCGCTTGGGGTGGGCGATTATGCCGCCATGGGGTATCCGCCCGAGGCCATGCGCAACTATCTGACGCGTTTGGGGTGGAGCCATGGCGATGACGAACTGTTCTCGACCGCTCAGGCGATTGAATGGTTTGGGCTTGACGGCATCAGAAAATCCCCGGCTCGATTTGACCTGAAAAAGCTCGATCATGTGTCGGGGCACCACATCGCAACAACGGACGACGCACGGGTTTTGGAGCTGGTGGTCGATTATTGTGCAGTTGCAGAAAAACAGGCACTGACCGACGCACAGCTAAAGTCGCTGGGCAGGGCCATGTACTGCTTGAAGGATCGGGCCAAGACCCTACCCGATCTGCTTGAAAAAGCACATTTTATTCTAAGCGAGCGCCCCTTTATCCCGGACCAGCGGGCGGCGGCTGCGCTTGATGATATAGCCGGTGCAATGCTGAAGGAATTGACGCCGCACCTGCAAAATGCTAGCTGGACACGCACCGGCCTCGAGGCGGCTTTCGGCGGTTTTGCCGACGCCAATGAGCTGAAGCTGGGAAAGATTTCTCAACCAATGCGCGCGGCGCTTGCCGGACGCATGGTGTCGCCCAGTGTGTTCGACATGATGCTTGTCATCGGGCGCGACGAAACGCTGGCCCGATTGACCGACGCGACCGAATGAGACCTCGCTCTTCTCACAGCGTCACCTGAACCCCGTCCCGGCCCAACCGCGGACCCGATAGGA
>JAKZRT010000119.1:0-5525 GCA_047518005.1 Brevirhabdus sp. | reverse complement strand
CATAAGCTGCTTGAACCCCTGACCCGGCGCGCCGCCCAGAAGGTTCTCGCCCCTCACTTTAAAGCCGTCAAAACTCAGCTCGTATTCCTTCATGCCGCGATAGCCCAGCACTTTGATCTCGGACCCGGTCATGCCTGTCGTGGGAAACGGATCGGCATCGGTTCCCGGCGTCTTTTCGGCCAGAAACATCGATAGCCCGCGATAGTCGGTGGTGTCCGGTTCGGTCCGGGCCAGCAGTGTCATCACCTGGGCTCGCGCCGCGTGCGTGATCCAGGTTTAAAGTCCAACCGGGCGTTTTATCGCCGCCTGGGCAAAAACTCGGTTGTCATCGCCCATGATACGCCCGGAAAACGCGCTGAATACGAAGATTATCTGGTGCGCACGTTTTTCGTACGCTCAGGTGACGCACAGACCATCGCCGACGCGCTGACGCTGACGCTCGGGCTTCAGACTGTGTCGGTGGACATCGAGGAAAACGCCATCACCGTGCGCGACACGCCCGACCGGCTGTTGCTGGCCGACCAACTGATCAACGTCAAAGATCGCCGCCCCGCCGAAGTGGTGATCGAAGTCGAGGTTCTTCAGGTTAATCGCACCAAGTCCGAACAGCTCGGGCTTGATTTTGGCACCTCGATCAGCGTCACACCGCCCGACCTGCTGGTCAGCGACGTCTTTCCGGTCAACGAATTTGGCGACGCGCTTGGTGCCAGCGCCCTGTCGCTGCCGACGGCCACGTTGCAGTTATTCAAGCAGGATGTCGACGCCCGCACGCTGGCCAGCCCGCGCATCCGGGCGCTGCACAACACCGCGGCAAAATTTCACGTTGGCGATCAGGTGCCGCTCAGGGCCTCCGAGGTTATCGACACCACCGGCGGCACAAGGACCACCTTTGAATACCGCGACATCGGTATCCGGCTGAATATCAAACCGCAGGTTCGACTAAACTCGTCGGTCGGCATCGAGCTGAGCCTCGAAGTCAGCACGCTTGGTGAGAATCTCGGCACGGTCGATGATCCGGCCTATGTGATCGGCACCCGCAAAATCGAGACCAAGATGCTGCTGCAGGACGGTGAAACCGCGATTATCGGCGGGCTGATCCGCGATGAAGACCGCAACACGATCCGGTCGGTTCCGGGCCTGGGTAATATTCCGGTGATCGGGCGGCTTTTCCGTCAGCGCGACGGGCAGGGGTCACGTACCGATATCATCCTGACGCTGACCCCGCGCGTGGTGCGCCCGCGCGACCTGCCGCCGATCACCGAGGCCGAGTTTTTCTCGGGCACTGGCACCCGTGTCAGTGCGATCAACCGCAACGATTTCCTGGCCCAACAGGCCAACGGCGACGTGCCGACCATTCGCCTCGACCTCAGCGGCGCTGCGTCGACTCCGGTGCCTGCTCCGACCCCGTCACAACCAAGTGCGTCGGGTGGGGTATTCGAGCCGGTCCTGTCGTTCGACAAAAACGCCTATGACGCCGCCATAGGCGAGATCATCGACGTGAACATCACCGCCGGGGCCTTCCCGCCCAACTCCAGCGGCCAGGCGATCATACGGTTCCGCAAGGAACTGGTCGCGGTGGAGGCGGTCCAGAGCGATTTCAACCTGCCGTTCAGCATCGAGGCCGAAAATGGCCTGATCCGGCTTGAACTGACCCCCCAAGTCGCGGGCGTCGGCACCCGCAAGATCGCCACGATCAAATTTCGCGGCAAAGCGCCGGGGCTGTCGTATCTGATCTTCGGCAATGCGGTCGGGGCCGGGGGCGCGCAGGGGTTGCCGGGCAATACGACGTTGCGCAACTCGCGCATACTGGTGCGGTGACAACCGACCGGCGCAAAAGCCAGACCGGTTCGACCCTGGTCGAACTTTTGGTGGTGATGGTGATCCTCAGCGTCCTGGCGGCAACGGCAATTCCCTTTGCGCAGACCGCAAGCCAACGCCGCGCCGAGATCGCGCTCCAGGATACCCTGCGCGTCACGCGTCAGGGTATCGACGCGTTTCACGCCGACTGGGTCGCGGGCCGGTTTTCGGCGTCGGATCGCGGGGTCAGCGATAACGGATATCCGGTGACACTCGAGGCGCTGGTCGCGGGCATGAAAGTGACCGACGCCGAGGGTGGGACCAGCCTGCGCCGTTATCTGCGCCGCTTGCCCGAAAACCCGTTTGCTGGGTCGGGCGCACCGATTGACGCGCACTGAGTGCTAATCGGCTACGGACAACAGGGCGTGCCGGTTTCGTGGGACAGAAAAGACGTCTATGATTTGCGGGCGGCCACGGACAGGGAGGCGCTGAATGGCACCAAAATCGCCGGCTGGTAGTTGCGAACGCGGCTTTACCGTGGCCGAACTTTTGGTTGTTCTGCTGATCATCGGCCTGATTGCGGCGGTGGCGGTGCCCAATGTCTCGGGCGCGATCCGCCGTGCCGAAGAGGCGGCACTGCGCGAGAACTTGCAGGTCATGCGCCGCGCGCTGGATGACTACTTTGCCGACAAGGGGGCCTATCCTGATGAACTCGGGGCGTTGGTTGTCGGCCGGTACATCCGCTTTGTGCCCGACGATCCGGTCGCCGGTCGCGATGCCGGATGGGCATTGGTCACCGATGACGACGGTGGTATTCTCGATGTAAAATCTGCCTCGAACCAAGTGGGAAGCGATGATGTTCCGTATGACGAATGGTAAGCAGGCAGGTGACGGCGAAGCTGGGTTCACCCTGATGGAGCTTTTGGTAGTTCTGGTGATCGTTGGCCTTCTCGCGGCCTTTGTCGGCCCGCTGCTTTACCAGCGCATCAGCCCCGCGAAAACAACCGTGGCCCGCACCCAGATCGAAAGTTTCATGACCGCGCTCGATAGCTACCTGATTGACGTTGGCCAGTTTCCGACCAGCGAACAGGGGTTGGCAGCGCTGCGCGGCGACCCCGGTGCCTCGGCCTGGAACGGCCCCTATCTGCGAAAAGAGGTGCCGTTGGACCCTTGGGGGACTGACTATGTCTATCGCGCGCCGGGCCGCAGCGGCGGTTACGAGATAGTTTTATACGGGTCTGACGGTCTGGAAGGTGGAAATGCGGATGCAGCCGACATCGAAAGCTGGCGTTAAGGCGCGCGCGCAGGCGGGGTACACCTTTGTCTCTGTCCTTGTTGTCATGGTGGCGCTGGCCATTGGTGCCCAAGTTGCGTTTCTACCGTCCGAGCGCGCGCAGATACGAAATCGCGAGGCCGAGTTGATCTTTCGCGGTCTGGCGTATCGGGATGCGATCGCTTCGTACTGGCGTGCGGGCGGCCAGAACCCGGTCCTGCCGACGGCACTGGAAACGCTTGCCAATGATCCGCGCCCGGACGCACCGCGACATCTTCGCCAGCTCTATGCTGATCCGGTGACCAGAGGCGACTGGGCACTAATTCTGGACAGGGCGGGTGGCATCCCCGGCGTCACCTCGTCAAGCCCGCTCAGGCCCCACAAAGACGCCTTTTTTCCCGAGGGGCTCGAGCATTTCAAGGGCGCGCCGACCTACGCAAGCTGGACCTTCATTTTCGCGCCCTGACCGGTCGGTCAGAACCTGACCCGGTCGCCGCCCTTCAACCCAAGCCGGGCGCGCGCCTCGTCGGGCGTGGCCACGCTCAGCCCAAGATTTTCGATAATGCTGCGTATGCGCTCGACCTGCTGGGCGTTCGAAGTCGCAAGCTCGCCCTTGCCGATATAAAGACTGTCCTCCAACCCGACCCGCAGGTTGCCGCCCAACAACGCCGACTGCGTGGCAAAAGGCATCTGGTGCCGCCCCGCGGCCAGCACCGACCATTCATAGTTTTCCGCGCCAAAGAGCCGGTCAGCAACCTTGTGCAAGTGCATCAGGTTGTCCAGATCGGCGCCCATGCCGCCCATGATCCCAAACACCATCTGGATGAAAAACGGCGGCCTGATCAGCCCCTGATCGACAAACCATTTGACGTTGTAAAGATGGCCGAGATCGTAGCATTCGAACTCGAATTTCGTGTTATGCGCCTCGCCCAGATTTTTCAGGGCATATTCGATAATGGCGAATGTGTTGGGAAAGATGAAATCCCGCGTCATGCCCAGAAATTCAGGCTCCCAGTCGTGTTGCCAGTCGGAATATTTGTCCAAGAGGGGAAACAGCCCGAAATTCATCGACCCCATGTTCAGGCTGGCCATTTCCGGGCTGGCGGTTGTCGCCGCCAACAGGCGTTCGTCCATGGTCATGCCCAGACCCGCTCCGGTCGAGATATTGATCACCGCGTCGGTCGCCTGTTTGATCACAGGCAAGAACCGCTGAAACGTCTCGGGCCGCGGGTCGGGCCTGCCGGTTTCGGGATCGCGGGCGTGCAGGTGGATAATCGATGCCCCGGCTTGCGCCGCCTCGATGCTCGCAGTGGCGATCTCGGCAGGCGTAATGGGCAAGTGCGGCGACATGGTGGGCGTGTGAATGCCGCCCGTCGGCGCACAAGTAATGATGACCGATTTGGTCATAGCTGTATCCGCTGGATTTGCGCGCTCAGCCCGCCATCCAGAACCCAAAGCTGACCGTTGGCATACCGCGCATCGTCCGAGGCCAGCCAGTTGGCCAGATCCTCGGGCCGGCCAATGGTGCGCAGCGGGTGCACGTCATGTGCGGCCTGACGGCGCTCGACCTCAGTGCGGTTCGCACCCTCGGTGCCGACGCCTTGAAAAAACGCCCCAATCATCGGCGTGTCGATATAGTCCGGGCAGATCGCGTTGACGCGAACGCCTTCAGGGCCGTGATCCGCCGCCATCGCGCGCATCAACGGCAGCGCGTATTTCGACACCGCAAAAGTGCCGGCGACGTTCTCAGCACACGCAAGGTTCCCGGCCGGCACGCTCATGGTGCGGCGGCCGCATAGACATCCAGAACCAGCCCGTGAAAACGATCCACCGAGTGTTCGGACTTGCCCGACTCGCTTGGGTCACAGACGAACCGCCCCTGATTGAAGGCCGGCGAGGCCATACCCATTTGCACGCTTTGCACCAGCGCGATGTCCTCGACCCGCGCCGCGTGCAGCCAAATATCGGCACCGTCGAAGTCCCTCAGATTATCGGTCTCTGGCGCGCGCAAGAACCGCCCGTCCAGGCGAAAGGTCCAGGCGTGATAGGGGCACATGATGCGCGAAGTCACACCCGCGCCGCTCAGCAGAGCGTGGCCGCGGTGTTGGCAGACGCTGTAACAAGCGCGAAAAACGCCATCGCGGATGTGCGCAAAATCTGCCTTGGTCGGTCGCATAGGCACCCCCTTCACGGCTCGGAATGATCCGATTTGTCGGCCCAAACCGGTGCCGGGTCAAGCGCCGCATTCTCGCGCGCGCGAGTTGCCCATTGTCGGCAGCGACCCAACCACCGCGGCTTGAGGCAGGCAAATTCTGGGGTGTCGAGAACATTCTGAGTTGACCGGTTTATGTACCATATGAGTTGACCGCTTCTGTTGCGGTTTCTGGCCCTGTGGGGAAGTGGTCGGTCGCGGAGCGGCTGTCCACTTGTCCACAGGGCGCCGGTCGGTCGCGTC
>JAKZRT010000118.1:0-8937 GCA_047518005.1 Brevirhabdus sp. | reverse complement strand
CCTGGCGAAGCTCGCCTGCGGACTTGTCTTTGCGCGTAATCCTTACTGCCATCAAAGCCTCCCTTGCCTTGATGCCACTGAATCAGATCACGCCGCTCGTGGGAATCCCCTTGAGTCAAATCTGGGGGCCGTTGGTATAATAAGTCTTCCGTGACGATCAGGTCTTCCAGGACTTCTTGAGCTATTGCTTCCGAAGATTTTATGCCCTCTTCGATTGCAGCTTGATCCTCGGGTGGCAGAAGAGGGCTAATGATGAGGCGGAAACTGCTTTCTGAATCACTGATATAGGTGGCTAAACCGGGTGCTAGAGAAGCAAGAATGCCGCTTGAAAAGAACCCTACCATGCAGTCAACATTGGCTGCGGTTTGAAATCCCGGAATAAGGACTTCCTCAACCAAAGGATCGTTTGGCAGCATGTAAAGCGGGCGAACGTCTTGCAATGAGCGCAGCGCATTTCTGTTGGCTACCGGATGGGGCTTGTTCCGCACTGTCGCCTGATCACTACCCACGCGCACCTCCCGTTCTCTTCTGCTGCACCGTCTCTGAAGTCGGACGGCGTAGCGGCAACTCCGTTTCAATTTTCCCTGAGTGCCGCGCCGCAAAATCGGAGACGGTACACCGAATCAGCCACTGGCGCGGTGCTCGGTCTGTCGGCGGTTGCGCGTCAGTCCAGCATACTCCCCCTCGGTCCAAAGTTACGGCGAGGCGTACTCCGTGCTTTTGACCGTGGCATGGTTGCAGCTCCCTATGCAACCACCAGTTTTACACCAAGTTGACTGTTTTACAAAGCTGATATGGTGCAAATAGGTACCGGGAGCGTCCGGTCTCGGCCCGGCAACGGGCTTCCCGTTGCCCCTGCGTTGGTCGTCAAGCCGAAATTCGGAATGACGGGATTCTAACAAATCCCTTATCCCGTCTAAGAGTACACGTGTAGCAACGCAGTCATCCTCCTTATATTCGAGTTTGCGTTGACGGGTTTAAGGATCACCCGTCTTGATCCAGCGATCAAACCATTCAATTTATGCTACGCCCGTGGGGTGCGTGTCCCGCCACCCAAATCCGAGATACTTAGCTAAAGTCTTGATCGAGAAATCCCGCGTCGGCAATACGGTGGCTTTGACGGTTTCTCGCCTACTCCCTTGGCATAGGAGGAACTTTGCGCGCGATTGCTTGACCAATTTCGTGGTGTCGAATATTACCATTTTGCTCGAGCGGGCGTTGTGTAGTGGTAAGACCTCAGCCTTCCAAGCTGATGACGCGGGTTCGATTCCCGCCGCCCGCTCCAAAATTCATTTCCGACAAATCACCTGCAAAGTTCTTTGATTGGTTCCGACAAAATACCGACAAAATTGGATTTTTCTGATTTTGCACTTTTGCTTCCCAAGCTGATGACGCGGGTTCGATTCCCGCCGCCCGCTCCAACCTGGAACTTGTGGGTTGCCGACGCGTATCGGCACCGAAACCCGCGCCAACCGTCGCCGTCAGGGCAGTGGCGTTTTACAAATGTGTCAGGACGTGAGGCCGGTGTCTCAGAGCGCTTGAATCTCGCCCGCCATGGACCGGCCATCGCGGCCTTCGGCGACCTCATAGCTGACCTTTTGGTCGTCAGAGAGGCCGGTCAGGCCGGCGCGTTCCACGGCCGAGATATGAACGAAAACATCGTTGCCGCCGTCATCGGGGGCAATAAATCCGTAACCTTTTGCGGTGTTGAACCACTTGACGGTACCGGTAGGCATACCGCTTCTCCTTCTTAGGTCTTTCGGAGCGCACTTATCGGCGTCCCACGGGGGACGGGTACGACCGATCAATAGGTGCCCCAAACAGCGGCAGGGTCGGATCCCGTCCTTCAAAAGGAAGGACAAGGCCCGAAAATTGCAAGCACCGTTGGCTGAATTTATCGTACCACCGGTGAGAATCCACCGGGATATGGGAATCCGTGCAAATATTTGGACTGAAATCCAGTGATATGTGCAGAAACGCACTCACGTTTTTGCGAGCGGCGGAACCGGACGTCTCCTTACAAATCGAGGCATTCCGGCACCGGTCGCAGCGGGCGTCCGGTGGTCAGCCAAGCGTCGAGGTTGTCGCAGGCCAGATCGCCCATGGCCTGACGGGTCGCTTGGGTCGCCGAGCCGACATGGGGCAGCAGCACCACGTTCTTCATCGCCACCAGTGCGGGCGGGACGTTCGGTTCGTCGGCAAACACGTCAAGGCCCGCAGCACCCAGGCGCCCCTCGGTCAGCGCGTCGATCAGCGCCGCTTCGTCGACGACCGACCCGCGCGCGATGTTGATCAGCGTGCCTCGTGGTCCGAGGGCATCCAGCACGTTTTTGTTCACCAGCTTGTCGGTGGCCGCGCCGCCCGGGGTAATCACGATCAGGACGTCCAACCGGGTTGCCATGTCGACAAGGTCGGGGCAATAGTCGAACGGCACGTCCTTGGGGTTGCGCGCGTGATAAAGAATATCGACCCCGAAAACGCCCAGCTTTTCGGCGATTGCCTGTCCGATCCGCCCCATGCCCAGAAAGCCGACCGTGCTGCCGGCGATAGACCGGGTCAGCGGCGCAGGCCCGTCTGCCGCCCATTGACCGGATCGCAGATAGGCGTCCTGATTGATCACATCCCGGTAAACCGCAAGCACCAACAGGATCGTGGTATTCGCCACCTCGTCGTTCAACACACCAGGTGTGTGAGCGACAAAAATGCCCCGCGCCGCAGCAGCGGCGGCATCAATAGCATCGTAGCCAACCCCATAGGTCGAGATCACTTTGAGGTTGGGCAGGCGATCCATCAACGCGCCATCAATGCGCATGTGACCCGGCGGCAAAAGCCCGGTCACCTGATCGCAGTGATCATCCAGTCCTGGGTCAGGATCATCCAAGTCCTCGATATAGATAACCCGCCAGGCTGCCTTTAGACGCCCGATCATCCGCTCGGACAGGTCTCTGGTGGTCAGCAAAACCGGCTTGGTGCGCGTGTCGTCAGTCATCGTCGCGCAGGGTCTGCGCCTGCTGGCCCAGCCCGTCGATCCACAGGGTCATCCGGTCGCCGGCGCGCAGGAAGACCGGTTTGGGCTTGATGCCCGTCCCAACGCCGGGTGGGGTGCCGGTCGAGATCACATCGCCCGCGTGCAGAGTAAAAAGCTGGCTGAGGTGTTCGATGATCTCGGCGACGCTGAAAATCATGGTGCGCGTGTTGCCGGTCTGTCGCCGCTGGCCGTTCACATCCAGCCACATATCCAGGTTCTGGGGGTCGCGCACCTCGTCGCGGGTGACCAGCCAGGGGCCGGTCGGACCGAAAGTGTCACAGCTTTTGCCCTTGGTCCACTGGCCCGACAGATGGCCCTGAAACTTGCGCTCGGAAACATCGTTGGCAATGCAATATCCCGCAACATGATCAAGCGCCGCGTCCTTGGTGACGTATTTGGCGGGCTTGCCGATGATCACGCCAAGCTCGACCTCCCAATCGGTGTGCCGCGATCCGCGCGGGATGCGCACGTCGTCGTTCGGCCCGACCACGGCCGAATTCGCCTTCATAAAAAGGATCGGGTGCTCGGGGATCGGATTGCCGGTTTCTTTGGCGTGATCGGAGTAATTCAGGCCGATGCACATGAATTTGCCGATGTCGCCGACACAAGGACCAAGGCGCGGATTTCCCCGGATGATCGGCAGGCTCGCGGGGTCGAGCGCGCGCAGATTGTCCAGGCCAGCGTCGCTCAGCGTATCCCCGGCGATATCGTCCACATGACCGGACAGATCGCGGATGTTGCCGTCGCCGTCCAACATCCCGGGCTTCTCACGGCCCGCGTCGCCAAAACGCAGTAGTTTCATGCGGTTATCCCCTAGTGATTGTTGCGCGGCTTGTACTTATAGCCGACATCGCGATATTTCGGTGCGTCGCGCAGGACCATGCCCTTGCTGAACGGTTGCACCATCTCGCGGAAATATTGCTGCCAGGGCGTGTGGCTTTCGGGCACGCGGTATCCGCCCGCCGCCGCAAGTGCCGCGCGCCGCCGGTCAATTTCATCATCCGGCACCGCCATGTTCACCGTGCCGTTGTTCAGGTCCACCCGCACAATGTCGCCGCTTTGAACCAGCGCCAGACCGCCGCCATCGGGGGCCTCGGGCGAAGCGTTCAGAATTGACGGGCTGCCGGATGTGCCCGACTGCCGCCCGTCACCGATACACGGCATCTCGGCCACCCCCGCTTTCAGCAGATAATCGGGCGCGCGCATGTTCACCACTTCGGCCCCGCCGGGGTACCCGATCGGCCCCGCGCCACGCATGATCAGGATGCAATTCGCGTCGATGTTCAGGGCAGGGTCGTCAATTGACGCGTTGTAATGTTCCGGCCCGTCAAAAACGATTGCGCGGCCTTGAAACGCGTTCGGATCATCTGGGTTGGACAGATACCTTTCCCGGAACGCGTCCGAATTCCCGCTGGTCTTCAGGATCGCACTGTCAAACAGATTGCCGGTGAAGATCTGAAATCCTGCGTTCTTTTTCAGAGGCTTGTCATATGTCCGGATCACGTCGGTATTGGCAATTTCAAGCCCACCACAATTGTCGCCGATGGTGTTTCCGTTCACCGTCAGTGCGTCAGGGTGCGGCAAGGCACCGGCCCGCATCAGCTCAGCCACCACCGCCGGCACACCGCCCGCGCGATGGAAATCCTCGCCCAGATATTCGCCCGAGGGCTGAAGGTTCACGATGTGGGGAATTCGGTATCCGATATCTTCCCAATCCTGGTTTTCCAGCGGCACGCCCAGGTGGCGGGCAATGCCATTGAGGTGGATCTGGGCGTTGGTCGATCCGCCGATGGCCGAATTCACCACGATGGCGTTCTCGAAGGCCGCGCGGGTCATGATCCGGGCCGGTCTCAGATCGTCCCAGACCATCGGGACAATCCGCTGGCCGGTCGCGTAGGCCATCTGCCCGCGCTCGCGGTAGGGGGCCGGAATGGCGGCCGATCCGGGCAGTTGCATCCCCAAAGCCTCGGCCAGCGAATTCATCGTGCTCGCGGTGCCCATGGTGTTGCAAAACCCGGTCGAGGGCGCCGAGGCGGCGATCAGTTCGATCATCTCTTCGTCGTCGATCTCGCCGCGCGCATGCATTTCGCGGGCTTGCCAGACGATGGTGCCCGACCCGGTGCGCTTGCCTTTGAACCAGCCGTTCAGCATCGGGCCGACGCTCAGCGCGATGGCCGGGATGTTGACCGTTGCGGCTGCCATCAACAGCGCCGGAGTGGTCTTGTCGCATCCGATCATCAAAACCACGGCATCCAGCGGGTATCCCGCCAAGGTCTCGACCAGACCCAGATAGGCCAGATTGCGATCCAGCATCGCCGTCGGCCGCTTGCCGGTTTCCTGAATCGGATGCACCGGAAACTCCATCACCGTGCCACCCGCCGCGACCACCCCGTCGCGCACCCGCTTGGCCAGCTCCAGGTGGTGCCGGTTGCAGGGCGACAGATCGCTGCCGGTCTGGGCGATCCCGATGATCGGTTTCTGCCCCGAGCGCAGCTCGTCCAGGGTCAGCCCGTAGTTCAGATAGCGTTCCAGATAGACCGCCGTCATCTCGACGTCATCGGGGTTGTTGAACCAAAGGCGCGACCGCAGGGTTTCGGGTTTGCGTGTTGACATCTGTTTTCCCTAGGCCGACCAGCCGCCGTCGATCACATGGGTCTGGGCCGTGGTGAAGGCACTTTCATCCGAGGCCAGATAAACCACAAGCGCCGCGATCTCGTCAGCGCGCGCAATGCGTCCCATCGGCTGGCGCGCGATAAAGGCTTTCATCGCCGCCTCATAGTCGCCGGTTGCCCGCAACCGGTCGTGCAGCGACGGGCTGTCAACCGTGCCGGGGCAAATGGCGTTGGCGCGGATGCCCTGGGCGATGTAATCGACCGCAACCGATTTGGTCAGCCCGATCACGGCGGCCTTGGTGGTGCCATAGATGAACCGGTTCGGCGCGCCGATGATCGACGAGGCGGCGGACGACATGTTGATGATCGACCCGGCCCCGCGGTCCAGCATTCCGGGAAGCGCGGCGCGAATGGTGCGCAGCATCGAGCGCACGTTCAGGTCGATCGCGAAATCCCAGTCGTCGTCTTCGGCCTCCAGTATCGTGCCGGAGTGAACAAAGCCCGCGCAGTTGAAAAGCACATCGGGCTGGGCGCGCTGGACGCCCTTGGCAACGCTGGCGTCATTGCGCACGTCCATGACAAAGGTTTCGATCTGACCTGCGCCGTCGCTGGCAAGTTCGGCGAGTGCATCGCCATTGATATCGGTGGCGAAGACCTGCGCGCCTTCAGCGGCCATCGCCAGGGCGGACGCGCGCCCGATGCCCTGACCAGCGGCGCTTGCCAAAACCCGTTTGCCTTCAAGTCTGCCGCCCACGAACCAGCCCCCGTTATTTGATTTCGCGCAACGCACCCGGTGATCCGCGTTTGCGCTGTCAACGAGGTATCGCGTGACCCGCAGGGGTGCAAGGCTCTCCAGGTTCAGGCGGGTTCCACACATGGCCGCTTTGCACTACGTGTCTGCGTGCGCGCTGCAAGCTGCGCAAGTCGCGTAAATCGAGAGGGAGCCGTGGCCAAACTAGCATTTCTGGGCACCGGCCTGATGGGCGCGCATATGGCGCGTAACCTGCTGGCTGCAGGGCACGAGGTTGCCGTTTGGAACCGCACGGCCGCAAAGGCCGAGGGCCTTGCCAGGGACGGTGCGAAGGTTTGCCAGAGCGCGCCGATGGCCGTTCTTGGCTCCGAGATGGTCATATCGATGCTGACCGATGGCGCGGCGACTGGCGCGATGATCGCACAACCGGAAGTACAGGCATCGCTGACGTCGGGGTCGGTCTGGATCGATATGTGCTCGGCCCAGCCGGGCGAGGCGCGGGCGCAAGAAAAACTGCTTGCCGCGCTTGGCGTCAGCCATGTCGATGCGCCGGTTTCGGGGGGAACAAAAGGTGCGAGCGCAGGCACGCTGGCGATAATGGTGGGCGGCGACGGGGCAACGTTTGAGGCGGTCAAACCGGTGCTTTCGGCCATGGGCAGGCCGGTTCACGTAGGGCCAACAGGGTCGGGTCAGCTTGCGAAACTGGCAAATCAGGCAATCGTGGCGACCACGATTGGCGCGGTTGCCGAGGCGATGTTGTTGATCGGCAAGGGTGGCGGTGATCCGGCGGCGGTCCGGGCGGCGCTGAAGGGTGGTTTTGCCGACAGCATTATCCTGCAACAGCATGGGACACGTATGAGCGAGGGCAATTTCACACCCGGCGGCTTTGCGCATCTGCATCTAAAGGACCTGACCAACATAGTGAACGAGGCAGAGCTTCTCGGCCTGAAGTTGCCGATGGCGGAAGATCTGCGGGTCCGGTTTGATCGCCTGTGCCACGAATTGGGCGGGGCCGACCTTGACCATTCGGCGCTTTATCTTGAGCTATTGAACCAGAACGGACTGGGTGGGGAGGCGCTGTGACATGCGGATATTGATTGTCGGCGGCGGCGGCATGGTTGGCCAGAAACTGGCGCACCGGATCGCGCGCACCGGGCTTGCGGGGGTCAGCGACACGGATGTGATTCTGGCCGATATGGCCTTCCCCGACGCGGGCGCGCCTGCCGCGAGACAGGTTAAGGTTGATCTGGCGGAACCCGCTACCGGCCCGCTGCTGGCGGCACTGAGGGCGGATGTGATTTATCTCCTGGCGTCGATTGTGTCGGGCGAAAGCGAGACCAACTTTGATCTTGGCTGGTTGGTGAACCATCGCGGCAGCTGGAACCTTCTGGACGCCGTTCGGGGCGAACATCTGGCAAGCGGCGGGGCTTATGTGCCGAAGTTTGTGTTTACCTCATCAATCGCGGTCTTTGGTCCACCTTTTCCCGATCAGATTGGCGATGAGTTTCTGTCGGCCCCGCAAACCAGCTATGGCGCGCATAAAGCCTGTGTCGAACTGATGGTCAGCGACATGGCGCGCAAGGGGTTCATCGACGGGCTTAGCCTGCGTCTGCCCACAATTTGCGTGCGCCCCGGCAAGGCCAACCTGGCGGCGTCGTCGTTTTTCTCGGGCATAATCCGCGAGCCGCTGAACGGGCTTGGGGCGGTGCTGCCGGTGCCCGGCACCGTGCGCCACTGGCATGCCTCGCCCCGTTCGGCGGCACGTTTTCTGACCCATGCAGCGGAGCTGGATACCGGGCTTTTGGAGGGCCGACGCGCGCTGAACCTTCCCGGCGTTTCGTGCACTGTGGCCGAACAGATCGAGGCGCTGCGCGCGGTCGCGGGCAACAACGCGGTCGCGCTGATCAAGCCGCAACCCGACCCGGCGATCATGAAAATCGTCGGCGGCTGGCCGCGCGATTTTGTGCCTGAGCGCGCTCTGGCGCTTGGGTTCCGGGCCGAAGCTGACTTTGCCGAAATCGTACAGACCTACATCGACGACGATCTGGGTCGCTGACCGGCGACACTTTCGGCGCGCCAAGCGGTCACTTTTCGATTGACCAAAGCGCCATATTTCTATTGCTTCGCACCGCCAACTACGGGTGGGACAGATGACCAGACGCGCAAAACAATCGACCGCATGACCGGCACACCCGACTATATCGTTGTCGGCGCAGGCTCTGCGGGGTCGGCGATCACCTTTCGACTGGCCGAGGCGGGCCATTCTGTCTGGGTCGTCGAACACGGCGGGTCGGATGCCGGTCCGCTGATCCAGATGCCCGCCGCGATGAGCTATCCGATGAACATGTCCCGCTATAACTGGGGCTATGTCTCGCAACCCGAGCCGCATCTGCGCGGACGCCGCCTGGTCTGTCCGCGCGGCAAGGTGCTGGGTGGGTCGTCGTCGATCAACGGGATGGTCTATGTGCGCGGTCATGCCAGCGATTTCGACCACTGGGCCGAACGCGGTGCCGCCGGATGGTCCTTTGCCGACGTGCTGCCCTATT
>JAKZRT010000117.1:0-9059 GCA_047518005.1 Brevirhabdus sp. | reverse complement strand
CGCATCAGCACCGTCTCGGCGGTCAGAAACCCCGGCTCGCGCCGGATCCCGTGCAGGATCGACCCGTCGGTGACCCCGGTCGCGGCAAAGATCACGTCGCTGGTGACCAGATCATCGCGGGTATAGACCCGGTCGAGGTTGGTGATCCCGGCGCGGCCCGCGCGCGCCTTTTCGTCGTCGTTGCGAAACACCAGTCTGGCGTAGATCTGCCCGCCCATGCATTTCAGCGCCGCCGCCGCCAATACGCCCTCGGGCGCGCCGCCCGACCCCATGTACATGTCGATCCCGGTTTTCTCGGCCTCGGCACAATGCATGACGCCGGCCACATCGCCGTCGGTGATCAGCCGGATCGCGCAGTCGGTGGTCCTGAGCTCGGCGATCATTTCCTCATGACGCGGACGTTCCAGCACGCAGACAGTGATGTCGTGGGTCGAAGCGCCCTTGGCGGCGGCCAGCGCCGACACCCGCTCGGCGGGCGACATGTCCAGGGTCACAACGCCCTGCCGGAACCCCGGACCGATGGCCAGTTTGTCCATATAGGTATCTGGCGCATGCAGCATCGACCCGCGCGGCCCCATGGCGATCACCGCCAGCGCATTGGGCATGTCCTTGGCGGTCAGCGTGGTGCCTTCCAGCGGGTCAAGCGCGATGTCGACCGCCGGTCCCTTGCCGGTGCCGACCTCTTCGCCGATGAACAACATCGGCGCCTCGTCGCGCTCGCCCTCGCCGATGACCACGACCCCGGCGATATCGAGCAGGTTCAGCTGGGTGCGCATAGCGTCCACAGCTGCCTGATCGGCGGCCTTTTCGTCGCCCCGACCGATTTGCCCGGCAGATGCCATTGCTGCGGCCTCGGAGACGCGGGCCAAGCCCAGGGAAAGCATACGGTCATGAAAATCTACAGTCATTGACGGTCCTTTGGTGCGCTGATCGATGGTGGGTACCGCTTGCCCGACTGCGCGCCAAAAAACAAGTCGCCGGGGACATGGCCCGTGTCACCATGCCCGAAAGAAAGACGCGCAATTCAGACCATTTCAATCCGCATCGCGACCGGAGCGCCCTCGACCACGCCGGTCTGCGCCAGCGCCGCAACCGCGCCCTCAAGCGCGGCGGGATCGGTCTCGTGCGTCACGATCAGCACCGGCGCCTTGGTGCCCTCGTGACCATACTGGCGCATCCGGTCGATCGATACGCCCGCCTCGCCCAGTTTCGCCGACACCTGGGCCAATGCGCCGGGCTCGTCGCGCAGCGTCATGCGCAGGTAGAACGGCGCAGGCGGCGAGGATTTGGCCGCAACCGCCTTGGCCAGATCCTTGGCAGGACGGCCAAAGACCGGCCGCCGGAAGCCGCGCGCGATGTCGATGATGTCGGACCAGACCGCGCTCGCCGTGGGGCCCTCGCCCGCACCGGCGCCCGACATGACGATGCGGCCCACGGCATCGCCTTCGAAAACCACCATATTTGTCGGCCCTTCCAGGGTACCAAGCGGCGAAGCGGCGGGGACCAGACAGGGCGTCATGCGCGCCTCGATCCCGTCTTCGCCCGCCTGCGCAACGCCCAGAAGCTTGATGCGAAAACCCATGTCAGCGGCTTGGCGAATATCGTCGATGGTCACCGCGTCGATCCCCTGCAACCGCACCCCATCAAAATCGACCCGGGCACCAAATGCGATGGCGGCCAGCAGCGCCAGCTTGTGACCCGCATCAATGCCCCCCACGTCAAGCGTCGGATCGGCCTCAAGGTACCCCAGATCGGACGCCTCCTGAAACACCTCGTCATAGCTCAGACCGGCGCTTTCCATTCGGGTCAGGATGTAATTGCAGGTGCCGTTCATCACCCCCATGACGCGGGTGATGCCGTTCCCGGCCAGCCCCTCGGTCAGGGCCTTGACGCACGGAATGCCGCCCGCCACGGCGGCCTCGAACAACAGCGCCACCGGGGCCGCCTCAGCAGCCTCGGCCAGCGCCTGCCCGTGGATCGCCAGCATCGCCTTGTTGGCAGTCACCACGTGCTTGCCCGCGCCAATCGCCGCCTCGGTCGCGGCCTTGGCCGGTCCGTCGCTGCCGCCGATCAGTTCGACCAGCACGTCCACATCGTCGCGCCGCGCCAGCGCGACCGGGTCGTCCTCCCACGCAAAGCCCGACAGATCGACACCGCGATCCTTTGACCGATTGCGTGCCGAAACCGCGCTGATACTGACCCGGCACCCGGCCCGCGCCTCGATCGACTGCGCCTGATCGCGCAGAATTTTGGCAACGCCGCCGCCCACGGTCCCCAGACCGGCGATGCCAAGGCGAATGTGTGTGGACATGGGCCAATCTCCGGTGCGTTCGGGCGTCGTGCGGGGTGTTAGCCGCTTCAACCGCCCGAGGCAACGGGGGCGCCTCTACCCCGCCGCCGCCAGCCGCGCACGGGTCGCGGCATCGACCGGGGCGCCGCGCATCAGGGCCGCGCGCGCCCGCAGGCGGGCAAGGCGCGCCCCGAACCCCTGGGTCTGCGCGGTCGCCGTCGCTGGTGCCGCCTGCTCGCCGCTGCCGGTGCGCGGCCCGAGGGCCATGATCATCAGACCCTCGATCGGGATGATTTTCGGATAATCGGCCCCCTGCGCCGCTGCGCTCGGCGGTATTTCAAGGTCGGGGAAACCCGAACAGGCAGCCAGAGAGATCAGGCCGCCGAACAGGGCGGCCGCGCAAAGGGTCGGGGGCCGGATAATGGTTTTTCGGGTCATTATTTTGGCAATCATAATTCCAGCTCCGCCAAAGGCCATGATCACACAACGGCCCGATATAGGATCAGCCGTGCCGGCACACGCACGCCCTCTGGGCACGCAAAGGGTGCCAGCCGGTCGCGCAGGGCAGCGGCGAGCACGGGCAATTGGTCGGGGTCGGCCCCAGCCGCCCGCCAACGGCGCACCGCCGGACCTATTCGGGTCGCCAGCGCCGCTGCGTCGTCAACCGTTGCGGCGAGCGTCAGCATGATCTCGACCGTCTCGGCCGCGACATTCCGTAAACCGGCAGTCGCCATCAACCCGGTGACCCGGCCCGGATCGGCGAAAGCCATCGGACCGGGGCTGTGCGGATCGCCGGGCGTATCGGGTCCGTAAATTTCAGCCGCCACCTCGGCGGAAAGGCGGAACCACGGATTTTCCGCCAGCGCTCCCCAACAGATAAAGGTCATGCGCGCATCGCGAACCAGCGCCGCCGCCAGGTTTTCGAAGGCCGCGCGGGGGTCGGCGAAAAACATCATCCCGAAACGCGAGATCAGCGCCTCGAACGCCGGTTCAAAGGATGCGGTCTGGGCATCGGCAAGTCGAAACTCAACATTCCGGGGCCCGTCACCGGCAAGCGTTCGAGCCTGCGCCAGAAGCGTCTCGGAAATGTCGGCGCCCAGCACGAAGCCACTTGGCCCAACCGACCGGGCCGCCGCCAAGCTGCTGGCCCCCGATCCACAGCCGATATCAAGAACGCGCGCGCCGGGCGGCAAATCTGCTGCCTCAAGCAGAGCCTCGAGCACGGGCCGAAAAACACGGTCGATGGCCACCTGATCGCGGACCCAACCCTCGCCAACCGTGCCGGTCCAAAAATCCTGTTGCGCGGCGTTGCTAGTCGACATGGCACCCTGCTATCCCCGCGAAACGTGCAGTAATTCAGAACCGGACGCAATGGCTGTTGAACTGAACGGACGTTCAGATACCATGGCCCCATGGCAAGAAAAACCGGATCGCATTCCGACATTACCGGACCGCGGGTGCGTGACGCCGCGCAGCGGCTGTTTGCCCGGCACGGGTATGCTGCGGTCTCGATGCGCCAGATCGCGGCCGAGGTCGGGGTTCAGGCCGGCGCCTTGTACAACTACACGCCCGACAAACAATCGCTTCTTTTCAAGATGATGCGGTCACATATGGACGAGCTGCTGGCCGCCTGGGCGACCGAGGCCAAACCGCTTGCCCCGCTGGACCGGCTTGAACATTTCACCGGTTTTCATATCCGGTTTCACCTCCAGCGGTCGAATGCGGTTTTTATCGCCTATATGGAATTGCGCAATCTGGAGCCGGCCAATTTTGGCGTCATCGAAGGCCTCCGGCGCGACTACGAGGGCGTTTTGGAAAGCATCCTCTGCGACGGGCAGGCGGCGGGTGATTTCGAGGTTCCGGACATCAAACTCACGACCATGGCCGTGATCGCCATGCTCACCGGCGTCAACACCTGGTACCGCGAGGGCGGGCGGCTGAGCCGCGCGCGCGTCGAAGGCATTTACTGGGATATGGTGCGGCGCGCGGTCAAAGGTTGAGTCTCAGTCAAACCCAATCTCGACCGTCCCGAAACTTCCGAAATCGGCGTGAATGCTGGACCCCGGTGGGCATTCGATCGGGCGGATGAACGACCCCGACAGGATAATGTGGCCGGCTTCGATCCTTTGTCCGTAGGTGGCCATGCGGCGGGCCAGCCAAACCACAGATTGAACCGGGTCGTTCAAAACGCCCGCCCCCAGACCGGTTTCTTCGACTTCGCCGTTCCGCGCCACAATCGCCCCGATCCAGCGCAGATCAAAAGCGCCCAGCGCGCGCCGCTCGTGGCCCAGAACCACGCCCGCATTGGCCGCATTGTCAGCAATCGTGTCATAGACCTTGCGCGTCGCCCCGGTCTCGGGATCCTGTCGCAAGATACGCGTGTCGAGGATCTCCAGCGCCGGTGCGTTGAAATCGGTGGCGGCAAACACCTGCTCGCGGGTGACATCATCACCGCCAAGATCCGCTTTCATCACAAAGGCGATCTCGGCCTCGACGCGAGGCTGGATAAAGCGACTTGCGGGCACCTTGGTGCCAATGTCGAACTGCATGTCATCGAACAGAACACCGCTGTCGGGGATGTCGATGCCAAGGGCTGATTGCATGGCCTTCGAGGTCAGTCCGATTTTCCAGCCGATAATCTTTCGTCCTTGCCCCAGCTTGGCTTCAACCAGCGCTTTCTGCACGGCATAGGCGTCGTCCATAGTCATTTCGGGATGCCGCCGCGACAAATGCCCGATCTGTTGGCCGGTCTGCTCGGCCTCAAGCAAATCCACCGCAGCGCGCGCGTGATCTGCGGGCGTCATGGCTCGTCCTCGACCGTGTTGACCAACCGCCCGATGCCCGTCGCCTCGACCTCGATTACATCACCGGGCTGCAAGTAACGCGGCGGGACGAATCGCGCGCCAGCACCGGTCGGTGTGCCGGTGACGATGATGTCGCCGGGGGCAAGCGTCGTGAAGGTCGAAATATATGCGATCTGCCGTCGGACCCCGAACAACATCCGCGATGTCCGGTCGTCCTGGCGCAACTCACCGTTGACTTTGGTGGTCAGACGAATGTCGTCCAGTTGCTCGGCCCGTTCAAAGGGCACCAGCCAGGGTCCCATGGCCCCCGACCGATCCCAGTTCTTGCCCTGCGTGACGTTGAACTTGGCGTGCCGCACCCAGTCGCGGATGGTGCCCTCGTTGCACAGCGTCAGCGCCGCGATGTGATCGTAGGCATCGGGTTCGGCAATCCGCCGCCCGCCCTTGCCGATCACCACCGCAATCTCGCCCTCGTAATCCAGCTTCGCGGACTCGCGTGGCCGGATCAGCGGCTGACCGTGGCCGGTGAACGACCGGGCAAAGCGCGGGAACAACGACATGTTGGGCGGCGCATCCTGCCCGTCCTTGTACTCGGCGTTGCGGTCGGGAAAGTTGATGCCAACGCAGATGATCTTTTCCGGGTCGGGGATCGGGATGTGATGTGTGACGTTTTCGTGTTCGGCCACACGGCCAGACGCCGCCTGCTGCAACCGCGTCATACCATCCGCTGAAATCACGTCACGCAACGTTCGCCACTGAGGAAAATCAGGCGACAGGGGCACCGCGCCCGCGTCGGTGATCGCGCCATAAAAGCGCTGGCCGTCAAACTCGTAGGTAGCAATGCGTATCACGGCGCCACAATCGGCTGCGCTTTGAGCGCGCTTTGCACAGGTTCCGTTCCGTCAAACGATGACCCTTCCTCGAACCAAGACCGCGGCGCGGGTGCGCCCCACAGGGTCTGACGCTGCGGGTCTTTCAGGTCCCATTTGATCGGCTCCAGATCCGGGTCAACCGTCTGATAGTCCGAACAGTAAATCTCGATCCGGTGTCCGTCGGGATCGCGGACATAAAGGAAAAACGCGTTCGAAATCCCGTGCCGCCCAGGCCCGCGTTCGATCGATCCAAGCCACCCAGTGGTGGCCATCAGGTCGAGCAGGTCGATGATGTTTAAAGGCGTCGGCACCCAGAACGCCGTATGGTGCAGGCGCGGGCCGGTGCCGTTGGTAAACGCAACATCGTGGACCCCGCCTTTTCGATGCATCCAGGCCGCCCAGCATTTTCCAGTTTCCTCATCGGCGGTGTATTCGGTCAGGCGGAAACCGATGTCAGTGTAAAAGGCAAGCGCGCCGTCGACATCGGCCGAAAACATGTTGAAGTGGTCGATCCTGAGCGGCTTGACCCCCCGATAGTCTTTGTAGTTCTGATGGATCGGGGCCAGACGAGCCATTCTGACGTAAAATTCTAGCGGGATACCCCACGGGTCGCGCGTGGCCAGTGTCTTGCCCTGAAAAGGGTGATCGACCCATCGGGTTGGCAGGTTACGCGACTGAAAAAACGCCTCGGCCTTGTCCAGATCGGGTTCATCGTAAAGCTTGAAACCCAAGACTCCGACCGAAGCGGAATCAGCCCGGCGGAGAATCACCGAATGATGGCCAAGCTCCTCCATCGCGCGCAGGTACAGGGCGTCGGCGTCTTCATCGGTTATCTGAAGCCCAAGCGTATCGACATAGAAGGCCCGGGCACGCCCAAGGTCGGTCACGCGGTATTCGACATGGCTAAGCCGCACGATATTGAATGGCGGATAAAGGACAGCGGCGGGAACGGGCATAATGTCAGGATCCGAGTTTGGGGATATTGTGCTGGCCGGTGGCGAAGCCGATGTGTTTTTGCTCCATGTAAAAGTCAAACGACCAATCGCCGCCGTCGCGCCCGATGCCGCTGGCTTTGACGCCGCCAAAAGGCGTTGGCAGGTGGCGGACGTTTTCCGAGTTCACCCAGATCATGCCCGCCTCAAGCGCTTCGGAAAACCGCAAAGCCCGGGTCACGTCGTTGGTCCAGACGTATGCCGTCAGGCCGTAAGCCGTGTCATTTGCAATGCTCAGCGCTTCATCCTCGTCGGCAAAACGGATTGCCGTCAGGACCGGGCCGAAAATCTCGTGCTGCGCGATGGCCATGTCGTTCGTGGCGTCGGTGAAAAGGGTCGGGGCGACGTAGTATCCGGTGTCGCCCACGCGCCCACCACCCGCCGCGATGGTCGCGCCCTCGGCCTTGGCTGTGTCGAAAAAGCTGGTGACCTTGTCGAAATGAACCTTGTGGATCAGCGGACCGACCTCGGTGTCGGGGTCCAACGGGTGGCCAACCTTGATGCGCTTCACACGCTCGGCGAGACGGGCAAGAAAATCGTCGGCGATACTGTCCTGGACCAACAGCCGCGAGGACGAAGTGCAGCGCTCGCCGTTCAGCGAATAGATCATGAAAATCGCCGCATCCAGCGCCCGGGTTTGATTGGCGTCGTCAAAAACCACGACCGGGTTCTTGCCGCCAAGCTCGAAATGCACGCGTTTCAGGGTCTCGGACCCCTGACGCATGATCATACTGCCCGTCCGGCTTTCGCCGACAAAAGCGATGGCGCGGATCATGGGGTTTTCAGTCAGGGCGCGTCCGGCCTCTTCGCCCAGACCGTTGACCAGGTTCCAGACCCCGGGCGGCAGTCCGGCCTCATCCGCTATCTCGCATAGAATTCGAGCGGTTACGGGGGAAAATTCAGCTGGTTTATGGACCAACGTACAGCCCGCAGCCAGGGCTGGCGCGATTTTCCAGGTGCTGAGCATAAACGGCGTGTTCCAAGGCGTGATCACCCCAACCGGGCCGATCGGTACCCGGGTGGTGATATTCACCAACGTCGGCGAGGGCAGCGATTGGCCATCACGGGCAGCAGGCGCGCGGTCGGCAAAAAAGCGGAAATTCTCGGCACCGCGCAGCGCCGCCTTGGACATGAACCGCAGCGCCTGACCGGTGTCCATGCATTCGCAAAGCCCAATCTCGTCGGCGCGCGCTTCGATGCCGTCAGCTATGGCGTGCAGAATTCGCTTGCGCTCGGTCCCGGCCATATCGCGCCAGGCGACAAATGCGCCCTGAGCCGCGCGCGCCGCGGCGTCGATATCCGCCGCACTGCCGCGCGCAACCTCGGCCAGTTGGGTGCCGTCGATGGGGCTGGTGGTGACAAATGTGCGGCCGTCCGACGCCGGGACCGAAGCGCCGCCGATCTGGTTCATGACGCCGTCTTTGGCAAATCGCGCCAGATAGCCCTGCGCGCGTTTGACGTTGTCTTCAAACGCCGCCATCTGGGCCATCCGTTCCAAGATACATTCGAATTGTTCCGGTCTTCGGGGCGAAATCGGCGGAAATATCCCGCAACTCCAGCGACAGCGCAATCGACCTTTTCGCCATGGCCGCTGCCAGGTAATCGGTCACTGCCGAAAACAGAACGTCGGTGGCGTCGCGTTTAACGGCATCGCTGCGGCCGGCGCGCAGACGAACCCCGATGTCGATGAATCCGTGCCTGGGGTCGCCATCGGCCACCGCAAAATGGTGCGCGGGATAGGCGCGCACCCGCACGCCTGGCATCGGAAACGTCTCATGCGCTGCAGCAGCCGCGCGCAGAACCTCGCACAGGCCAGCAATGTCCACCGCTTCTTCCAGATTGGCGGAATATTCGACGATCAGATGCGGCACAGTCTTCCCAAAGGCTCCAGACCATCAATCTTTGGAGGTCTTTGACCATGGTATCCAGATTCTTGCCCCGTCGCCACTCGCATTCCGCGGGGTGTCGGTAACACGCGATATGTCCGGTTTATGTACCAGATGATCTGTCCGGTTTTAGAACGCCTCCAAGCCATGGAGGGAGGCGATGCGTCGGACGGAGCAGGTACAGGGACTGAGATTGATGAAGTTCGAGGAGGTTT
>JAKZRT010000116.1:0-12117 GCA_047518005.1 Brevirhabdus sp. | reverse complement strand
CGTCTTCGACAATTATGAGCAGATCGTCGACAGGTGTTGCGAAGCATGGAACTTCTTTGCAAACGACAAAACCGCAATCACGTCAATCACTACCAGACAATGGGCCAAAACGGTCAACGACTAGGGCCGTTGGTATTACACATTAACGCCGGAATGAGCTTTACCATGGCCCGCGACATCGCCCGCCTTCCCAGCAGCAGCGGCGAACTGCGTATCCTGCGCGAACGGCTTGAGGAACTGGCGAACCACGCTGAGCGGCTGTTCCCCGAGGGTCATATTCTTGGCTTCGTCGGTGCCGCGTTGATGGGAATGGCCGAAAAGATCGACGTACCCGGTCTCGAACGGCAAAAGGTACGACACACGGCCGATTACGACCGGCCAAAACCCGAAATTTCCAAGAAACCGGCCCACAAGCACCATGCGGTGGTTGGACATGCGGTCGGCAAGCACATGCATCTCAGCTTTGACACCGGGCGGTGCATTCATGCCCGTTTCTGCGTCCTCGGTGCGCCAAAGGTCTTTCTGTCCGGTGTCAAAGGTCAATGGCTGTTTCCCGACGAGATGGAGACGAACGCGCTGCGTGCGGTCTGCCAAGACTGTCCATCGGGCGCGATCCAGTACATTCCAAAAGGCGACACCGCGCCCGAAGCGCCACCACCTGTCAATATTGTCAATATCCGCGAAGACGGCCCCTACGGATTTCGCGCACCGCTCGAAATCGGCGGCGAAATGATCGGCTTCCGCGCGACGCTGTGCCGCTGTGGGGCGTCAAACAACAAGCCCTTCTGCGATGGATCGCACAAGGGTATCGGGTTTCGCGCGACCGGCGAACCGGAGACGCGAAAATCCGAGGCGCTCGAGGTTCGCGATGGCCCGTTGGAAATCCAACCCCCAAAAAATGGACCGCTGCAGGTAACCGGAAACCTTGAAATCTGCGCTGGCACAAATCGGAACGTCGATCGGGTAACGTCGGTACGTCTGTGTCGGTGCGGTGGATCGAAGACCAAACCGTTCTGCGACAACACGCATCTGAAAATAGGCTTCAAATCCGACTAGGAGCTTGCCGTCAGACTATCGGGGTGCGCGACACGGTTTTTGGGGGAAATCCGATACGGCAAACCTGTCGGCTTATTCGGTACAGGCCGGTGTAATGTTGGTGCTGTTTGCGAGCGCAGCGGCCATCTGCTTGGACTAGGCGGGAAAAACCGCACTGTCAGCGTCATGTTTTGCGAGATCCGAAACTTCACTCCGCTCAGTGAATCTATGCCAGCAACCGATCTGGTGGCCCTTCTCAACGAATTATTCACCGATCTGGGCGCGAATATTTTGGCCGAAAACGGAACCATCGATAAATTCATCGGCGACGCGATCATGGGGTTCTGGAACGCGCCGATTCAGTCCGAGCATCACCGCACGCACGCCGCCGAGGCGTCTTTGCGGATGCGTGAATCGCTTCGTAGATTTAACCAAACCCCCGAACGTCATCCGACTGAAAATCCCGTCAATCGCCGGCTTTATTCTGGCGGGCGTCGTGCTCGGGCCGCGAGGGCTGCACATGGTGACCGAACCCGGAAACATCGAGGCCATTGCGCAGATCGGATTTGTCCTTCTGCTGTTTATCATTGGTCTCGAGATCGACGTGCGCAGCCTGTTGTCCGGTGGCCGCACCATTCTGGTTGCCGGTGTGCTGCAATACCCGATTACGTTGCTTTTTGGGTTTATTGTGGTCAAGGCGCTAATAATCATGGGACTTGCCGGTCCTCTGGCCGACATGCCGCTTGCGCCTCTCTACATCGGCATCGCAATTGCGGGGTCGTCGTCGCTTTTGGTTGTCAAACTTTTTCAGGAACATTTCCAACTTGATACGCATCCCGGGCGCATATCGCTTACGGTCCTGATCTTCCAGGATATCTGGGCCATTACCGTGACGCTGCTCCAGCCAAGTCTGGAAAACCCTGAACTTACAGCGATCTTATTTTCATTCCTGGGTATCGGTCTTCTGATCGTGATTTCCCTGGTCTTGTCTCGGTTCGTCGTCAGCCACGCGTTCGGCTGGATCGCCAAAGTGCCTGAGATGATTCTTTTGGGCGCGATGTCCTGGTGCTTTGAGGTGGTAGCGATTGGTGTCAACGGCGGAGCAAAAACCGGTCTTGCGGTCATCGTCGAACCAATAGGACATAAATTTGACACTATACTCATCTTGGATTTCCAGGTCCATTTCGTGGGCTTGCGCCAGATCCTGTGCGCTGAATCCAGTCAGATCGTGTCTGTCCATAAAAATTGCCATTAGATCGAAGTCCGCTCCTGAGTTACCTGAACAACTGATCTGCAACGCGCGTGGCCCGAGCTCTGGCGATGGCCTGCTCGAATGCAGGTGCCGGCGACACCGGGCCTTGGGATATCGGCCACTAGAAAATCAGGCGGTTGGAGACATAATTCCGGAGCCTGCGGTCGAAAGGTAATTCCGGCACTCCTGTGGGGAGAACTTATCGCAGATATCGCCGAGAGCTGCGAAGACTGCGTCGAATGTTCCGGCTTGGATGCGGCGCAGATGTGCTGTCGGTTTTCAGCGCTCTGGCCGCGACATTGGCACGGTGCGCACGCTTGTTTTTCGACGATGGCCGGCACGCACGTTGCCCATTTAATTTCACCATTCCAACGCCCTAATGCCCTCTCGCCATGGAGGCGTCTCAAATGCACGGTTTTTTCTCAGCCCATTTGCGAAACCTCGGGTGCCGCCAACCCCACGATCTCGACGTTCACCAGCGCTGGCTTGCCGCTGGCCACGGCGCGCGACAGGGCATCATCCAACTGGTCCGGCGCGGTCACGTATTCGCCGTGCCCGCCAAGCGCCGCAGCGGCCAGATCATAGCGCGCGTTCGTGAGCTCGCAGCCGATCAGGCGGTCGGGGCCGAAGTTGCGCAGCTGTAGCTGATGCTCGGCGTTCCAGCGCCGGTCGTTTCCGACCACCGCGACAAA
Source organism: Brevirhabdus sp. (assembly GCA_047518005.1). Lineage (GTDB taxonomy): Bacteria > Pseudomonadota > Alphaproteobacteria > Rhodobacterales > Rhodobacteraceae > JAKZRT01. Next base: position 9,138 of record JAKZRT010000116.1, on the reverse strand, counting down.
GGGCAGCCCGGCGCGCGCCGCGGTCTCGAACTCGGCCAGGTGAAAACCTGCGGTTCCGTCGCCCATCAAGGCAAAGACCGTCGCGCCGGGCCGCGCCGCGCGCGCCGCGATCGCATAGCATATACCGCCGCCGATCGCCCCGGATATGCCGTTGATGATCCGCACGGGCGCGCGCAGGTCGGCCTGCGCCCATTGGCAGAACTCGCCGCCGTCGCAGATCAGAACCGGCTCGGGGGCGGCGTCGATCCGGGCTTGAACCGCGACGGTGACATCGGCTGGTGTTACCGCCCCGCGAACCGGGTCGGATTGGACCCGAAGGTCGGTTATCCGGGCATTGCGCGCCCGCCATTCGCTGCGGTGCTTTGTGCCAGTCGGCGTAGACAGCAACGCCAAAGCCATCGCCAACGGATCGCACCGCAATCCGATCTCGAGCCGGTTCCCGAGGTTTTGCGCCGCTTTTTCCAGGTCGCGCGCCTCGGGCAGGACAACCATCCAGTCCGCTGGCTTTCCCACGTCCCCGAATTGCAGAGAAAAATCGACCTGCTTGCCGAGCGCGACGATCAGATCAGCGTCGTGCAGCAGGCTGTCGAGCTTGCCCAGGGAAGGGTCCCGCGCCCCGCGCGGGCTTTCCATGCAGATCACCGGCGTGTCCAGGGCCGAGGCCAAACCTGCAATTTCAGGCGCGCGCGTGTGGCTCAGCGAGGGACCAAGAATGATCATCGGTCGCGTCGCGACGCCGATCCGGCGGGTCACAGAAGCGACCTGTTCGGCGGACGGATCGGCGGATTCGGGCAGGAAATCCAACGGGATAGTTGACGCAGAGGGTTCGGTGGCGCCGGTTGCCGTATCGGCCGGAAAGCAAATATGCACCGGCCCCGGACGGCCCGAAACCGCCACGCGCAGGGCGCGCGCGCAGGCCTGCGCAACTTCGCCAGGGTCTCGCAGACGCAGCGACAATTTGGTCAGCGGGGCAGTGATCGCCAGCTGATCGATCTCCTGAAACGCGCCGCGGCCGTCGTCGCTGCATGGCGCATCGCCCGAGATCAGCAAAATGGCCGTGTCCGAGGCGCGCGCGGTCACCAGTGGCCCGATTGCATTGGCCATGCCGGTGCCCGCGGCGACAAGGGCAACGCCAACCCCGCCGGTCAGCTGCGCGTGGGCCTCGGCCATATAGACCGCTGCCGCCTCGTGACGGGTGTGGATAATGTTGATCCCCTGATCAAGACAAGCATCGAAAACCGGCAAGATCTGGTTGCCGCTCAGCGCAAAGATGCGGTCCACGCCGGCCTGTTTGAGGCATAGCACCAAACGATCAGCTCCACGCATCGGCCCCTGTCTCACCGTTTTTCCAAATACTTCGGGGAGCGCGAGGGGCAGCGCCCCTCGCCCTGCGGCGACGCGCGGAACGCGCGGCGCAATTCTTCACGTGCGATCCGGCAGGTCAGCCACAAATACCTCGACCTCTTGTGCCGCGTTGTTGGCGAACCCCGACAGATCAAAGGGCGCGTCCAGCGGCTGAACCCGGCCATCGGCGTCGTGGGCCCGGCAGCGCAGCACATGGACGCCCTTGGTGGAATCCCACCGGGCGGTCCATTTCGCCCAGACGTAGCCACTGGTCGGTGCCCCAAGCCGCGCGTCCTGCCAGGTGCCGTCCACCGATAGCTCGACACGGGCAACCGGGACACCGCCGCCCGACCAGGCCCGGCCGGTTATGGTCACCGGCCCCGGCTGGCAGAACCGCTTGCGCGAGGTCCAGTCCGGCACCCCCGGCGGGGCCATCAGAGATTTGACGCGCATCTCGGTGATCGGTACGCCATCTTCACCGTCCTGGGTTCGAAAGCGGTAAGTCTCGACCTGCTGAAATCCCTGATAGGGTTTTGTCATCGCCTCGATCCCGGTCAGCCATTTAACCGACGCCATGCCGTACCACCCCGGCACGATGATCCTGAGAGGCGCGCCGTGTTGCGGCAAAAGCGGTGCGCCGTTCATCGAATGCACCAACAGCACGTCAAGCGCGTCCAACTGCGCCAGGGTAAGGCTGCGCCCGTAGAAATGCGGCACCCCATTGTCGAACCCGAAATCCGCGCCGGTAAAGGCGATCTCGACCGTTTCGGCCTTGGGATGCGCTTGGTCGATCAGCGGGGCCAGCGGTGTGCCGGTCCATTCGCTGGTGCCGACCGCCTCGTAACTCCAGGGCATCGAATGGCTTCGCGGCGAAACTCCCGTGCGCCCGTTGCCGGCGCATTCCAGCGTCACCGGCATTGTCACTTCGGGCATCGCGCGGATGTCGGCCATCGAGAGCGAGGTTGGATCGGCGAAGGCCCCGGACAGGGTCAGGCAATGGTCGGCCTGGTCGATGAGCGGCACGTCGAAATGGTTCAGCAGGTAATGGATACCGGTTGGGGTGATGTCGCGGGTCAGCGTCTCGAGCAACGCGCCGCTGTTGCGGTTGGCAAGACGAACCTCGTCCAGCGAAAAGACCCCGTCCTGGGTTTCGGGGCGCCCCGGAAAGTTCAGGAAGATATCGCCGATGCCGGTCATCCGATCACCTCGTCGCTGCGGTCGTCAATTTCGCCAAAACGTTTCATGACAGCCGGTTTCGTCCCTTCGTAAACCCGGTCGAGGTTTGCCGCGATCTTGGCGTTCTCGCGCTCGAAAAGGCAGTTCCCGTCCATGTCCGAGGCTACGATGAACGGCCCCATGCGCCGCGCCCGGATCACCCACATGGCCTGGGCCAGCCCCAATTCCTCGTGCCAGTGAACCGCCTCGACGCTTTCCACGCCGCGCCCCAAAAGCGCGCCGGTGCCATAACCGACCGTCGATAGATAGACCGCGCCGTTGGGCACGAAATAGTCGCGGTAGTCCTTTGACGTCATGCCGCCCTTGCCGATGATCAGCCGGGCTCCGGTTTTGGTTATCCACTCGGGCAGCCAACGCGCAAAACGGAACGAGGCGGTCGCCGTCACCGCGCCCATGTCGAACGATCCGTCCGCCCGGATGGCGGCGGCGGGCGAGCAGTGGAAATTCGTGGCGGACTGCGCGGGCAAGTCCAGCGGAATAGCGGCTTTATCTTCGAGCGCACGCTTATAGACGCCTTCGCGCGCGGTATAGATCAGCCCGTCAAGATAGACGATGTCACCCAGCCGCAGATCGGCGATGGCCTCGGGTGTGGGGGTGGTGGAAAGGGTGACCTCACGGAGTTTCATGCCGGTGGCCTCCCCAGGTCTATTCCGGGCCCCCCCCCTGACCCCCCTCCGAAACGGAGTGCGGAAGCGCTGTGGGCGCGGATATCGCCTCCCCCTCCCGTGGGAGGGGGACTGTGGGGGAGGCCACCGGCACTCATTCGGCAGCCTCCATCGCAATTTCCCAACCCACACTTTCGCGCCGCTGGTAGGGCGTGAACCAATCCGGGTCAGTGCGAAATTCGATGCGGCCATCCGGCCAGAGCCGCGCCACCGCGCGCCGCGACGACAGGCAGAAGGCGTGGACCGACATCTGCATACCGCCGGTGTGGCAGTAGCCCACTTCGATGTTGCAATCGATCACCATGTTTTTGCCGACGAACCCCATGGCACCCATGCCGATGGAATTGCCGATGTCTTTGAACTCGTCCTCAAGTGCTGCGATCCGTGCGTCCGGGTTTCGGTCGCCCACCACGCGCAGGGTCGAGGCGCGTTTGCCCAGCACCATGCAGGTGTCTTTGGACCCGCCCAGCCCGATCCCGATGATTGCGGGTTGACAGGCCAGACCGCGCTTGCCGAAGGCCACCAGGCTGTCGAGGTAGAAGCGTTTGATCCCCTGGATGCCGTCGGAAGGGAACAGCATCCGGTAGTCGGTGCCAAAAAGCCCGCCCTTGTGGACGGTGATCAGGTCGATCCAGTCACCATCCGGTTCGAACCCGTATTCGATTTCGGGCGCACCGATGCCGACGTTGTTGTTGTGGTCGGTGCGCCACAGCGGATGCACCCGGTTGGGGCGCAGCGGCACGGCGTGGGTCGCGTCCGCGGTGGCCTGTCTGAGTGCGGTTTCCAGCGCCACCATGCCGCCCTCAACGCGCGCCGCGTTGCCCAGTTTCACGTACCAGCGGGGAACGCCGGTATCGCCGCACATGGCGCGGCGGTCGGCCTTGGCGACTTCGTAGTTTTCCAGCATGGCTTGCAGGACGAACGACGAAAGATCGCCATCTTCGGTCGCTGCCGCCGCCTTCAGCCCGTCAAGATAGTCCTGCGGGATGTCGATCGCGGCCTTTTCCATCAATGTTCCGGCAGCGGATTGGATGAGGGCAAGCGGGATCACGGTGTTTCAGACTTTTTGGCAAGGCTATCCACGTTGTTTTTCAGCAAGCCCCAAAGTTCCTGCTCTTCGGGGTCTTTGCTGCGCTCTCCGCTGTCCGGGTCGGGCCTGCCTTCAAAGGCCACTGCCCCGGCGCGCACGAGATACTGCCTGAGTTCATCGTCCGCAAACCCGCGGATGTGGTGTTTGATCGCCTTAATGCTTCGTAGTTTCCAGCCTTGCTTGCCGAGCAACTGAATTATTGCCGTCTCGATAGAATATTCCAGCTTTAGCTCTTGGCGCAGATTGTCGCGTTCGCGGCGGGCGGCGAACTGCGCCGTGACATAGGCGACGATGACCGCACCGAGAATTCCAAATATCCATTCCATCCGGTCACGCCTCCTGTTTGACCGCAGCACGCATTCGGTCTGGCCGAAACGGGCCCAGATCGTGGGCGGATTGCAGCCCGAGCACCTCGGCGCTCAGAGTTCTGGCTATGATCGGGGCCAGCGTCATGCCGCTGTGAGCGACCGCCAGCCACAGCCCCTCGGCCCCCGGAACAGGCCCCAATACCGGAAAGCCATCGCCGGGAATGGGCCGCATGCGCAGGGCAAGCGTGGTGGGTGCCAGCCCCGCCGTTTCAGGCATCATTTCGGCCAGCAGATCAAGCGCCGCTGCCGCACTGCCTTCCAGGTCGTGCGTCATGGTTCGGTGGGTGCCGGTAGCCAGAAATATCGTGCCGTCATCGCCTTGCCAGAAATCCATGCCCGGCGAGGCCATGATCGGCCCCGCCTGAAAATCGACCGGGGCCGTGCGCATCAGCATGCCAGGAGCGTCGCGAAAGCCAAGGTCGATGCCAAAAGGCAATACCAGCGGCGGCGATCCCGCGCCCGCAGCGATGATCACATGATCCGCGGTCAGCATGGTGCCATCGGTCAGCCTGACGCCGCGCGCCCTGCCCGACGCCTGCATGACGCTTTCGACATCGGTACGCACAAACGTCACGCCCAAAGCCGCGGCACGGTGCTCGGCCCATGTCATCACATGGGCCGGGTCCGCCGCGGCCTCGCCCGGTGCATAGAGCGCGGCCACAGGCGGGGCGGCGACGCCGGGGGCGCGTGTGCCGAATTCCCTTGCGTCGATGATGCGTGTGTCCCAGCCAACCGAGGCCTGAAAGGCGTTGAGTGCTTGCAATTCCGCCGCGTCGCGATCCCACAAGAGCGCGCCTTTGATCCTGACCGGACAATCGGGGTCGCGCGCCACCAGATCGTGCCAGGCCTGCATCGAGGCCACGCGCAGGCGCGCATAGGCGCTTGTTTGGGTGCTGATGACGTTGAGCCAAACCAGCGAGGCGTCCGAGGCGCGGTCGGCCGCGCCGGTGACCAGGGTCACCTGAGCGCCTTGATCCGCCAGCGCGGCAGCCAGGCTCAACCCCAGAATGCCACCGCCGACGACGATCACATTTGGTCCACTTGGGCTCATGGCTCGGCCACCAATGTCTCGGGCTCTCCTTCGGGCAAGATAGTCTGCCCCGGCTTCACGATTGTAAACCGTACCGGTTCGCGGCGAACTTCGACCGTGTCGCCGCTGCGTGTGGCGACAGTGAAATACGAGCTGTCCAGATCACCTTGGTCCGGGAAGTCCTCGCGGTAGTGCGCGCCGCGCGAGTTTTCGCGGGCCAGAGCGGCGCGGGCGATCACTTGCGAGGTCTCGTTCAGCGAGGCCAGGTTCAGCCAATCGTGCCAGGTGATGTTGAACGCGCGGTTTGCGCCGTCGACACCTGTGCCCTGCATCTCGGCCCGAATACCCGCGATCCGGTCGATGACGCGGGCAAGACCGGCACCGGTGCGCATTACGCCTGCGTCTTCCCACATCGCGTCCTGCAAGGACTGGCGCAGCGGGTGGATGGGGCCGGGGGCGGCGGCAAACGGGCGGCACGCGCGGGCAATCTCGGCCTCCAGTACCGATTTATCGGGGTCGCGAAGCGCCATCCTTGCCGCATCGCGGGCCATCACGTCGCCGGCAATGCCGCCAAAAACGGTTGAATTTGCAACCCCGTTGCCGCCCAGCCGGTTTGATCCATGCGCGCCGCCCGCGTCTTCGCCAGCAACATAGAGACCTTCCATCGCGGTGCGCGTGTCGACGTCGACGACAATGCCGCCCATCAGGTAATGCGCGGTCGGCACCACTTCGACACGGCCAGCGGCAAGATCAAAGCCACAGTCGGCACAGCGCCTGACCATGCCCTTGAATTTCGCGCGCACGGTGTCGGGGCCAAGATGGGACATTGCGATATAAACGCCGCCCATGGGCGACGTGCGACCCGCGCGCATCTCGTCGAAAATCCCTCGGCTGACCACATCGCGCGTCGCACGCTCGCCCTTGGGGTCATAGTCGAACATGAACCGGTCGCCCGCGCCGTTCAAAAGATGCCCGCCCGCGCCGCGCAGGCCTTCCTCGAGCACCGTGCCGGTCATCCGCGTGGCATCGCCCGCCAACAGGCCGGTCGGGTGGAATTGCACCATCTCCATGTCGCGCAAGGGCAGCCCGACGCGCAGCGCCATCGCCAGCCCGTCCATCGACTTGTCGCCCGAGGGCGTGTGATAACGGTACATCGTCGGCCCGCCGCCGGTGGCCATCAGCACCGTCTTGGCCCGCACGAAGCGAAAGCGCCCGGTGCGCATGTCGACCATCAGCACACCGGCCAGCGCCGACCCGTCGCCGGTCGGGATCAGCCCGATGGCGCGGTGTTCCTGAAGGCGCTCGATGGGCCGCGCCAGCACCTGTTCCATCAGCCGGTTGATGATCTCGATGCCGGTCAAGTCACCCTTGTGGACGGTGCGATCTGCGGTTTGACCGGCGAAGGCCTTGTGGTGCAGGCTGCCGTCGGGATTGCGGTCGAAAAAGCAGCCGATCTCGTTTTCCAGTTCCTGGACGCGCGTCACCGCTTCGCTGCAAAGCCGCCAGGCCATATCCTGATCGGGCAGCCACTTGCCGCCCCGGACCGTGTCCATGAAATGCCGCTTCACGCTGTCGCCGGGGCCAAGGGCCACGTTATACCCGCCCTGCACCATCCGTGTGCAGCCGCATTTACCCAGCAGCCCCTTGACCGCAATGGTGATCCTGGTGCCCTCGGGCGCACTCTGGTGCGCGTGAAGCGCTGCAAACAGCCCCGCGCCGCCAGCGCCCAGGATCAGGATATCGGTGTCGTGGTGGTCAAGCTGGGGCTGTGCCATGGCTCAGACCGCCCGCAAGAGGAACAGGCAGGCGACCAGAAACGCCCCGCCCATGGTACCTGCGGCAAGGGTCTTTTGGCGGCTGGTCCAGCCAAGCTGTTCCAGCGCCATCAGACGCAGACCGCCAAAGATGTGGACCGCCAGCAGGAACACCAGCCCCATCTCGGCCAGCTTGATCGCTGCGTGGTCGGTCCAGCTGAGGAAGCCATCCAACTGCGCCGGATCGGTCAGCGCCAGCGACAGGACCCAGAAATGAAACGGCAGGAACAGCGCCAGCGTCAGCCCCGAAATCCGGTGCACGATGTAGGCCAGCCACAGCGGTTGGGGTGCATGCCTCATGATAACGTCACCGCCAGAACGGCCTCGGTGCCCAGCAAGCCAAGTGCCAGCATCGTGCCCCACATCAAGACGCGCAGCCGCCCACCCCCGAGGCCTGCCCATTCATGCGCAACGACCCGAATGCCGATGGCACTGTGCACCGCTGCCGCCACCACAAAAAGCTCGTAATAGGCAAACCAAAGGGCCGAGCCTTGGGTGCGCCCCAATATCTCGGCCGCCGAAAGCCCGCCCTGAACGGCCCAGATCATCAGGGCGAGGTGGCCGAGCACAAGCGGTGCCATGATCAGCGCACTCAGCCGCTGCAGCATATATAGCCGCAGATCAAGCATCACCCTGCCCCCCAAGCGCCCGGTTGACCGCCGCACGTTTCAACCCCGCGATGGCAGAGAGCGGGTCAAGATCGTTGGGGCAAAGCGCGCTGCACGCCCCGATCGAATGACAGTTCATCGCGCCGCCCATGCCAAGCACGCCGTCCAGTACCCCCGACCCGCGCGCGTCTTTTTCATCGTTGAGAAGCGTCCAGACCCGGTTGAGCGCCGCTGGCCCCAGATAATCGGCATTGCCCGCGACGGTGTCGCATGAGGAATAGCAAATCGCGCAGTTGATGCACTCGATCCCGGCACTTGCCGCAGTCCGGTTATTGCTTTCAGGGTCAATTGCCGCAATTTCGTCGGTGCGCGCCGCGCGCGCCGCGTGGGTGCCGCCCGCCGCTGTCCACTTATCAAAAAACGGGTCCATGTCGGTGGCAAGATCCTTGAGCACCGGCAGGTTTTTTAATGGCGCGATGTCCAGCCGCCCGCCGCGCGCCACCTTTTGGACATGGGTCCGGCAGGTCCAGCGGGCGCGACCGTTCACCGTCATCGCACACGACCCGCACATGCCAACCCGGCAGGCGAACCGGTAAGCAAGTGCTGGCTCGGCGTTTTGCTGAACCCAGCTGACCACATCGAGGATCGTCTGGTTTTCCTCGCGCGGCACCTCAAAGACCTGAAATTTCCCGCCCTCTGGCCCGCCGCGCCAGATGCGAACATCCAGTGTTTTCGCGTCTGCCCCCAATGCCCCGACCCCACCATTTGTGATGGGCGCAGTATGGCCGTTGCGGGCCCGGGCGCAAGCCAGACGCCACAGCCAAATCGATCCGATCACTGGTTCTAATACCAACGGCCCTAGTCGTTGACCGTTTTGGCCCATTGTCTGGTAGTGATTGACGTGATTGCGGTTTTGTCGTTTGCAAAGAAGTTCCATGCTTCGCAACACCTGTCGACGATCTGCTCATAATTGTCGAAGACGG
>JAKZRT010000115.1:0-57144 GCA_047518005.1 Brevirhabdus sp. | reverse complement strand
AGGCTGGTCGGTGCGTGGTGACCCAGAAATTCAAGCGTCGGGCCGACAAATGCGGCAGGGTCTTCCAAAAGCCCCAGATGCTGAAGGCGCGGCACGATGATGGTCTTCGCACCCGGTATCTCGGCCGCGATGGCATGGCTCATCGCCGGGGTGCTGCCGCTGTCGTTTTCGCAGGTCATGATCAACGTCGGATGAGTGATTGCAGGGTCGGGCCGGATCAGTTCGGTCACGCCAGCGGCCAGAACAAGACGGTGCGCGGTATAGTTATCTCGATCATTGGCCAGAACCGTTCGGCGCACCGCCTTGACGACATCGTTGCGCCGGGCGCGAAAGTCAGGTGTGAACCAGCGCGCCAATGTGGTGTCGATGGTCGCCGCCGGACCCCCGGCTTCAGTTGCGCGCGCCCGGTCCTCGACCAGCTTTTGCGCGCGCACGCCGCGTTCGTGCGGCGCGTTCTGGATCACCAGCGCCCAGACCCTTTCCGGATGATCCATTGCGAACCGCCTGTTGATCATTCCGCCAAGCGAAAACCCGACCACAGCCGCCGATTTCGCGAAAATATGATCGAGCAAGCTGCGCAATTGGTCAGAGAGCACCGTCAGGCTTGGCGTCCGGTCGGGCAAGGCGCTTTTCCCGTGCCCGCAAATATCGTACGTCAGCACCCGAAAACGACCGGCCAGCGCGGGCACATGATTGTCCCAGGTTGCCCGCGTCAGCCCCAGCCCATGAACCAACGCCACCAGCGGCGCGTCCTCGGGTCCGTGCAGGTCAAAGCTGGTTCCCTGCGGGCTGGTCGGCATTTCCACGCCCCTGATTCAGGCAAATTCCGGCATGACCTGGTCGATGAACAGGTTCAGAGACCGTTTCTGACTTTCCATATCGAGCCCCATGCTGGCGTAGTAAATGAACGCATTCACGCCAATATCGCGATAGGCCCGCAGCTTTTCGATGACCGTTTCCGGGTTTCCGAACATCAGGTTGGTTTCCAGCATCTCGGGATCAACGCGCAGATTACCAACCAGGCTTTCCAGCGGAACTTGCTCGGGAAACCCGTTCAGTACGTCGCCTGACTTGGTCATCAGATTGCCGAACATCGCAAGTTGCTGGCGCAGTGCGGACAGGGCCGCCTGCCGATGGTTTTCGCCGTCATAAACCGCCGTGTGTCGCATCAGCGCCCAGGTGCCACGAAACTCTTTGCCTGCTTTTGCAATCGCATCATCGAGGCGTTTGCGATAAATCTCGGCCTCGGACATCGGCATGGTCAGTGGCCAGCTCATCAAGTTGCAGTTGTTTTCCACCGCATAGTCAAAGGTGATCGGTGCGCGCGCTGCGACCCAGACCGGCACCTGATCCTGCACCGGCTTGGGGCAGGCGGTGGCGCGGGGGAACTGCCAGAACCGCCCGTCATGCTCGATGTCGCCTTGCCAAAGCGCGCGCACCACAGGCAGCATTTCCTGCATGTACTGCCAGCTGTCCTTCTGGTCCAACCCCGGTTTCATCCGGTCAAACTCGCGCTGATATGCCCCTGATCCGATGCCAAACTCCAGCCGTCCGCCGCTGATCAGGTCCAACAGGGCAGCCTCGCCCGCCAGGTCGATCGGATGCCAATAGGCAGCGTTGGCCACGCCAGCGCCCAGGCGAATGTTTTTGGTATGCGCGGCCCACCAGGTCAGGATCTGGAACGGGTTGGGCGCGATGGTCATTTCGATGGCGTGGTGTTCGGCGGCCCAGGCAACTTCGAACCCGGCATCATCGGCAATTTTGACCATGTCCAGCGTATGGTCGCGCACGTCGGCCATGTCGGTCGTGGCGTCCATACGCTCAAGATTGACAGCAAGGTGAAATTTCATGCGCTTACCTGGTTATTGGGGTTGGAAAGGGTTGGCAATGGGCTGGTCGGACATGTTCATCCAGACGGTCTTGGGCCGTGTATAATCATAAACCGCCTGCAGCCCGCCTTCGCGGCCGTATCCGGACGCCTTCACACCGCCAAATTCGGCAATCGGCGAAATGGCGCGGTAGGTATTGACCCAGACGATTCCGGCCTTGAGGCGTTTTGCCATTCTGAGCGACCGCGCCGCATCACGGGTGAAGATACCCGCCGCCAGCCCGTACCGGGTGTCATTGGCCAGCGCGACCACCTCGTCTTCGGTCCTGAACCGCTGCACCGCCAGAACAGGTCCGAACAGTTCGGTGTCGACAATCGTCAGATCCTGGCGCGGACAGTCAATAATGGTGGGCTCGAAAAACAGGCCGGGCATCGCCGCCGGCTGCCTGCCGCCGGTCAGAATGGTCGCTCCCTCGTCGCGGGCGATGGCGATCTGGCGCGTAATATGGTCGACCTGAGCCTGCGTGCAAAGCGGCCCCATTTCGGTCTCGTCAGCCTGCGGGTCGCCGATCTTGATGCCCTTGGCAATCGCGGTCAGACGCTTAAGAAAGGCATCAGCAATGTCTTCGTGAACATAAAGCCGCGAGCCCGCCACACAGCTTTGGCCCGAAGCCCCGAAAATACCCGCGACCGACCCGTTGACCGCCGATGTGAGATCAGCGTCGTCAAAGACGATAAACGGCGACTTGCCACCAAGTTCCAACGACACTTCGGCCAGGTTCTCGGCCGAATTGCGCAAGATGTGGCGCGCCGTGCCCGGTCCGCCGGTAAAGGCAATGCGCGCCACCAGCGGGTGCGAGGTCAGCGCCCGCCCGCAGGGTTCGCCGTGGCCAGTGACAATGTTGATCACGCCGTCGGGAATACCGGCCTGCGCGACCAGTTGCCCAAATTCCAGAAGCGGCGCGGGGCCGTGTTCCGAGGCCTTAAGCACCATCGTATTGCCAGCCGCAAGTGCGGGGCCGATTTTCACAGCGCAAAGAAATATCTGGCTGTTCCAGGGGATCACCGCCGCGATCACGCCCAGAGGTTCGCGCACGGTGAAAACGAACATGTCGGGCTTGTCGATCGGCAGCGTCTCGCCTTGGATTTTGTCGGCAGCCCCGGCGTAGAAGTGCAGATATTCGGCAATGTAAGCGGCTTGCCAACGGGTTTCCTTGAATATCTTGCCGGTATCGCGCGTCTCGGTGCGCCCGATCAATTCCGAGTTTTCAGCCAGCAAATTGCCCAGACGCCCAAGACACTTGCCGCGCTCGGTCGCGGTCATCTGCCCCCAGGTTCCGTCAAGGGCCGAATGCGCAGCGCGCACCGCCCGGTCGATGTCGGCCTCGGTAGCTTCGGGCACGCGGGCCCATACGCGGCCTGTTGCGGGCTCGAAGCTGTCGAAGGATCCGCCGTCGCTGGCCTGGGCCCAATCGCCGTCGATCAGCATCGAGTAGGTCTTGATCCCGCCCATAATATCGCCCCCTGAAGTGAATTCTGGCCCTATAGGTTTGCCAAATTTTTTCGTCGCTGAAAATTGAATAATTTTTCGCCCGGCACGCCGATTTTTCGCCAGGTTGGCGGGGTCCGGTGGCGATGGGCTATTCCTTTTCTTCTGACCCGGAATTGCCATAGCCTGCTGACATTTTCCCGGCGACGCGGCTAATCTCGGCGGCGTCCAGGATGACGGGATTGCCGGCCTGACGCGCCAGATAGTATTGGCGCGCCAAGGTCTCCAGCTCTTCGGTGCGCCACATGGCCTGGGCAAGGTCCGCGCCGCAGGCGACCATCCCGTGCGTGCCAATCAGGGCACCAAAGCGACTTTTCAACGCCTTGAGGACCACCGCTGACAACTCGGGCGTGCCGAATGTTGCATAGTCCGAACACCGGATGTCATTGCCGCCAAACACCGCGATCATGTAATGGGCAGCCGGGATCGGCAGGCGCAGCATCGAAAGCACGGTGGCATAGGTTGAATGGGTGTGAACGATGGCCCCGATCTCGGGCCGGGCCGCATAGATGTCGCGGTGGAACCGCCATTCTGACGACGGGGGCCGCGGGCCGTCACAGCCGTCGCGAGCCAGCGCGGGCAGAAACGCGATGTCCGAAGGAACCATGACATCGTAAGACATCGTTGTCGGTGTGATCAGCAGACCGCCCTTGTGGCGCAAGCTGATATTGCCCGAGGTTCCCTGGTTCAACCCGGTGGCATTCATCCTTGCGCAGGCGTCGATGATTGACTGCCGTATCGCGGTCTCGCCGGTCATGCCGGTGCCGCCACGAATTGCGCCAGACCTTCGCGAAACCGGGCCGCATCGGCCCGACCAAGCGCGGTCAGGGGCGGGGCTAGGTTGGCCCAGACCGGATCGCCGCTGCGCATTTCTTCGGCGTATTTCATCGCGGCAATCAGGTTGAATTCGCCAGCAAAGGCGCGCGCCTTTCTGACCCTGTCAAACTCGGGCGTGTTGCGCCCGGCGCGGCACGCAGCCTGAACCAAAGGCGCGAACACATTCGTTGATCCCGATATGATGCCTGCGCACCCCGCGTCGAGCGCCTCGAACAGCAGGGCCTCGGACGAGGGGAAAACATCAAACCCTTCCGCCAAGCCGCCGGTCGCATCGACAAAGGCCCGGCTGCCCGCCATGTCGCCCGAGCTGTCTTTGAGGCCGGCGATCATCGGCCCGAATGCGTCGCGCAGCTTGGCGACCAAGGCAGGCGACAGTGGCGTCGCGGACATCTGTGGAAAATGGTAGAGGTAAAGCCTGATCCGGTCATCGCCCACGCCCTCGACAACCCGCGCGTAGTAATCGAAGAGCCCTTCGTCGCTGACGCCTTTGTAAAAGTAGGGCGGAAGCACCAGGATATTCGGATACCCCTGACGTACGGCGTTTGCACTCAGCCGGATCGCTTCGCGGGTGGCCGGATTACCGGTGCCGAAAATAACCCGGTCGGGCGCAATTCCGGCTTCGGCAAATGCGGCGGGCAGGGCCATGCGCTCGTCCACCGATAACGACGTGCCTTCGCCGGTGGTGCCGTTGGGTGCCACGCCGTCGCAACCGCCATCGCTGAGCAGGTGCTGGCAATAGGCGACCAGCCGCGTCACGTCCAGCGCGCCCTCGGCCGTGATCGGTGAAACGGCGGCGGCATAGATGCCATGGCGGGCTTTGGTCATCGCGGATCCTCAGGATGTCGCGCAGTTTTGCGGTTTCGCCGTACGAGGGCAAGGGAAATGGAATTCGCTCGGAATATTTCCAGAATCGTCTCAGAATTTGGCGATGAGACGGCAACCGGACCCGGGTGAGCAGACGACCAGGAATTGCGGATGCGGCAAACCGGGCCAGCAATCACGCCGCCAGTCCAATCGATTAGCGGCGGAAAGCGAACCTGCCTGTATGGCGCTTTGACTTTGTCTTTCGGAATATACGGCAGGCATTCTATCGTCGCTCGCGACCCAGATCGAGGCGGCAGTGAACCGCGCGCCGGATGTCCGGGGCCGCGCGGGGCAGAAATAACCTGATCCTGGCGCGCCGCCACGGGGCTCGAAACCCGGCTTGGCCTGTGCTATCGCGGCCTTGCCTCGCCCGCAGATTGTTCGCCACCCGGGGCGATGTGATTGTCACGCGCGCGGAGGCAGATAATTGACCGGATCGGTTTTTCTGATCGTGCTTGGCGCAGCGCTGTTGCACGCGGTCTGGAACGCAATTGTCAAAGGCGCAGGCGATCAGCGCACCACCCTTGGTCTGATTGCGCTCGGGCATGTGATCGCGGGCGTGGTTCTGGTGTTCTGGTTGCCGCTTCCCGACCCCTCCGTCTGGATATTGCTGGCCTTCTCGACATTCATTCACTGGTGCTATTTCCGTTTCTTGAACCTTGCCTACCGGCTGGGCGATCTGTCGCTCGTCTACCCAATAGCTCGCGGCTCTGCCCCGGTGCTGATTGCCCTGGGTGCGGTGGTCCTGGCCGCAGAATTCCTGCCCCCGTTGGCTTGGATAGGCATCGCAGGCGTCTCGGGCGGGATCCTCTTTCTTGCAATAGGGCAGGCGTCGCGAGCCTCGGCCCCGGCCTTGGGCGCGGCGGTTCTGACAGCGCTGTCAATTGCCGCCTATTCGATCATCGATGGCATTGGCGCGCGTCTGGCAGGCAATTCGCTGTCTTTCGTCGCCTGGCTTTTCGTCGCGGAAAGCCTGATCGTCGTGCAACTCATGCTGCCGCGAATACGCGCGCGCGCGATGATACCGGCGCGGCAGCTCTGGCCCGGTCTGGCGGGCGGTCTGATCTCGGCGCTGGCCTATGCCCTGGTGCTTTACGCCATGACGCTTGCGCCGATCGGGGTGGTGGCGGCGGTACGTGAAACCTCGGTTATCTTCGCGGCCCTGTTCGGGATCGTTTTTCTCGGCGAGGGGCCGCCAGGGCGTCGGATCATGGCGGCGGTGATTGTGGCGGCAGGGGTGATCGGGCTGACTTTGTCCTGAGGTGCGGCGTCGGATCGATCCGCGCGCCGATAATCGCGGCGCCACTTGGCAAGCCTGATTATTCATTGAAGGATCAGAACGGCGCGGCCCTTGCCACAACGGTCGCGATCAGAAATTGGACCAAATGAACCCAGGGATCAGACCGATGCCGACACCTAAACTGTATTTCTCGCGCGACGAATTCGCGGCACGCATCGAGCGGACCCGCACCGCGATGGCCAAACGCGGGCTCGATCTGTTGATCGTATCCGACCCGTCGAACATGAATTGGCTGACCGGCTATGACGGCTGGTCGTTTTACGTGCATCAATGCGTGGTTTTGCGGCTTGATGGCGAGCCGATCTGGTACGGACGCGGGCAGGATGCCAAGGGCGCTCTGCGCACCTGTTTCATGGACCCGGCAAACATCCTCGGCTATGGCGATCATTATGTTCAGTCGCCTGACCGCCACCCGATGCAGGACCTGTCACAACGTCTTGCCGACCGGAAGCTCGACCGCGGCACAATCGGCGTCGAAATGGACAATTACTGGTTTTCGGCGGCCGCTTTTGCCAATTTGCAAGCCGGCCTGCCGAACGCGCGCTTTGCCGACGCAACCGCGCTGGTGAACTGGCAGCGCGCGGTCAAATCCGAAACCGAGCTGAAATACATGCGTATCGCCGGGCGCATTGTCGAACGGATGCACGCGCGTATCGTCGACAAAGTCGAACCGGGATTGCGCAAATGCGATCTGGTGGCCGAGATCTACGACGCCTCGCTGCGTTATGACGCCGATATCGGTGGCGGCGGCGATTATCCGGGGATCGTGCCGTTGCTGCCCTCGGGTTCAGACGCCGCCGCACCGCATTTGACCTGGGACGACGAACCGATGAAGGCGGGCGAGGGCACGTTTTTCGAGATTGCCGGGGTTCACCACCGGTACCACTGCCCGCTGTCGCGAACGGTGTTTCTGGGCACACCGACGCCAATTTTTCTGGACGCCGAAAAGGCGTTGCTGGAAGGCATGGAGGCCGGGCTGGAGGTCGCGAAAGAGGGGAACTTGTGCGAGGATATCGCGCAGGCGTTCTTTGCGGTCCTGAAGAAATACGGGATCGTCAAAGACAACCGCGCCGGTTATCCGATCGGCGTCTCGTACCCGCCCGACTGGGGCGAGCGCACGATGTCGCTGCGCCCCGGCGACAAGACCGTGTTGCGCGAAAACATGACCCTGCATTTCATGACCGGGCTATGGATGGACGACTGGGGGTTCGAGATTACCGAAAGCATCCGTATTGGCCATACCGGCCCAGAACTCCTGGCCAATGTGCCGCGCAAGATGGTGGTGAAGGACTGAACCCTCAGGCCCGCATCTCAAGCAGAGTGTTGGTCATCTGGTGCAGCACATTGCGCGTGGTTTCAGCATCCGACGGCGACACGCCCTGCATCGAGTCGGCGATAAGCTGACGAATTGCGGCGATTACCCGTGGCTGAAGATCGCGCGATTTGGCGGTGGCGTTCACAATGACGCGACGCCGGTCTGCGGGGTCGACGTCGCGCGCCACCAGCCGCTTTTTTTCCATTCCGTCCAGAAACCGGCTGACCGTGGTCCGGTCGCGAATTGTCCGGTCGGCCAGCGCGCTTGGGGTCTGACTCGGCTCGCGCCAAAGCTGCATCAACAGCGCCATTTCCTCGGCCCGCAGGTCGATACCGTCAGCCATGAACCGCAAGTGCAGCTCTTTGCGCAGCAAAAAGCCAAAACGGTTGGCCCAATAGTGAAGATGCGCCTCGAAATCCAGGTTCGGCGGGTGATCGGGTGTCACGGGCGGGCTCCTGTAGGATATTTACGTGCAGTATACATCTATTGCATAATGCACGCAATAGGCCTAAACTGACCGGACAAGCCAGTCTGGACCGGAGCGATCAATGGGCGACCTGCGCAGCAAAATCGAAAATCGCTTCGAGACTATGACAGCGGTGATCTGCCACCACAGGGTTGCGGTTTTGCTGGTATCGCTAGTGCTTTTTGCGGCCATGGCGTCGGGCGTGACCAAGCTGACCATCGATACGTCCAACGAATCGTTCCTGCGCGCCGATGATCCCACGCTGACCCGCTACAGCGAATTCAAGGAACAGTTCGGGCGCGAAGACGCGATCATTATCGCGGTCGAGCCGGATCAGCTTTTCACTGCCGAGACCCTGTCGAACGTCCGGGCTCTCCACGAAGATCTGTCCGATAACGTGCCGCATCTGGACGAGGTCACATCGCTGATCAACGCGCGCGAAACGGTTGGGCGCGGCGATGAACTGATCGTTGGCGATCTGATGGAAATCTGGCCCGAAGACGCGGCGGCGTTGGCAGACCTCGAGACCCGCGTCCTGCAAAACCCGCTTTACGAGAACCAGCTGGTCTCGGCCGACGCGCGGCTGACCACAGTCGTAATTACGCTGAACGCCTTTTCATCGTCTGGCGAGCAGTCAACCGAGGACGTTTTTGCAGCTTTCGACGAACCCGAAAGTGACTCCGAGGCCGAACAGATCCTGCTGACTGACATCGAAACCCGCCAAGCCCTGTCAGCGGTGCTGGACGTCGTTGACCGCCACGACGTCGAAGGCTTCAGGCTCTATGTCGCAGGCATGCCCATGGTGACCGAGGCGCTGAAGGCCGCCATCCAGTCGGACATGAAAAAATTCATGGCAATGGCCCTGATCACCATTGGCTTGTGCCTTTTGGCGATGTTCCAGCGCATCGTCGGTGTCGTTCTGCCGCTGGTCGTCGTCGTGCTGTCGCTGGTCTCGACCATGGGGCTGATGGGTCACTTTGGGGTGGCGATCAAGGTGCCGACCGTGATCCTGCCATCGTTTCTGCTGGCGGTCGGGGTCGGGGCCTCGGTCCATGTGCTGGCGATCTTTTTTCAGTACATGCAGGGCGGCGCCGACAAATTCGCGGCGATTACCAGTGCCATGGGCCATTCGGGCCTCGCCATCGTGCTGACCAGCCTGACCACGGCGGTCGGTCTGGGCTCGTTCGCCACCGCCGAGGTCGCGCCGATTGGCGATCTGGGGCTGTTTGCCGGTATCGGCACGCTTATCGCGCTGTTTTTCACGATCGTCCTGCTGCCCGCGCTGCTGGCGCTTGTCCCCGTGCGGCAAGCTGGCCAGGCGCAGGTTCAGACCGCTGTTTTCGACAACATCCTGCGCTGGATCGCTGATTTCTCGATCAGACGCGCCCGGGCCATTGTTGCGGTCTTTCTGGCCGCTTTGGTGGTCTTTGGCATCAGCGCCTCGCAATTGCGCTTTACCCATGACGTTCTCGAATGGCTCCCCGACACCTGGCCGATCCGCCAGGCAACCCAGGTGATCGACACCAATCTTCGCGGGTCAGTTGTGGTGGAAATGGTCGTGGATACCGGCCGCGAAAACGGCCTTTATGACCGGGATGTCCTGATCCGGATCGACGCCCTGGCCACCGAGATCGCTGCCTATGACGCGCCAGAGCTATTCGTCGGCAAGGTGTTTTCGGTCGTCGATATCCTGAAGGAAATCCACCAGGCGCTGAACGAAAACCGCGCCGAGTTCTACGCCATTCCCGAAAATCCCGGCCTGATCCCGCAGGAATTTCTGCTGTTCGAGAACTCGGGCTCGGACGATCTCGAGGCCGTAATCGACAGCCGGTTCCAGACCATGCGCGTGTCGATCCGGGTGCCGTGGCGCGACGCTTTTGTGTATGTGCCTTTCCTTGACGATCTGACCGCCCGTTTTGACGCAGGTCTCGGTGATGATGTCACGGTTCAGGCCACCGGTATGCTCACCATTCTGGCCCGCACCCTGGCGGCGGCGATGTCGTCGATGGCCAAATCCTATCTGATTGCCTTTGTGGCGATATCGGCGATGATGATGGCGCTGGTGGGCAGCGTCAAATTTGGGGCGTTGGCGATGGTCCCCAACCTTACGCCGGTGGTGGTGGTCATGGGCGGAATGCTTTGGCTTGGCCTGCCGCTCAATCTTTTCACCATGCTCGTGGGGTCAATCGCGATCGGTCTTGCCGTCGATGACACCGTGCATTTCATGCACAATTTCCGCCGTTACATGGCCCAGACCGGTGATTTTCAGTACGCGGTGCGCGAAACCCTGCACACCACCGGACGTGCCATGCTGGTCACGTCGATCGTGCTGGGAGTGGGGTTTTACATCTTCGCCTTCGCCACGCTTTCCAACGTCATCCACTTCGGGCTTTTGACTGGGTCCGCCATCATCCTGGCGCTGGTTTCCAACTTTCTCATGCTGCCGGCCCTGCTGGCCCTTACCACGCCCTATTCAACCGAGGTCACCCGATGACACGCCTTAATGCTCTGGTTGTCGCCACATTAATGTTGGCGCTGTTCCCAATGCCGGCCGCTGCGATTACCGCGGCCGAGATCATGGCCCGTGTCGCGGCGCGCGATGATGGCGACAATTCCACAGCCGTGATGGAGATGGTGCTGATCGACAAATCCGGCCACCAACGCAAACGCGCAATCAGATCATTTTCCAAAGACAAAGGGCCCGACACGCAGCGTCTGATGTTCTTTGAGGCACCGGCGGACGTTCGCGGCACCGGATTTCTGACCTATGATTTCGGCGCCCCGAACAAGGACGATGACCAGTGGGTGTACCTGCCCGAACTGCGCAAGACCAAGCGGATCGCTGCGTCGGACAAATCCGGCTCGTTCATGGGATCCGATTTTTCCTTTGCCGATATGACTGGCCGCGAACTGGCCGAATGGACCTACAAACTTTTGGGCGAAAAGGACGTGCGCGCCCAAACCGCCTGGCTGATCGAGGCAACGCCGGTCAGCCGCGCGGTGCGTGACCGCTATGGCTATGAAAAATCGGTGGTTTTCGTGCAGCAAGATAACTTTATGGTCGTCCGCGCCGTTCACTGGCTGCGCGACGGCCGTCTGAAGTATCTCGACGTCAAAGAAGTGCGCAAGATCAGTGGCATCTGGGTCGGCACCGAGGTCGAGATGCGAACCGTGCGCAACAAAAAGACCGAACACCGCACCATCCTGCGGCTGCGCGACGTCAGGTTCGGGCAAGATCTGGACGATGGAATGTTTACGATCCGACGGCTGGAACAGGGCCTGTGACCAGACTGATTCTGGCGTCGGCTTTACTTCTGGCCGCTTCGGTTGCAGGTGCCCAGGAACTTGACGAAATTTTGGGCGGGTTTGAAGATGAACCTGTCATTGCCGCGGCGGTGCCCACGGACCCCGCACTTGCCGATGTCTTTGCTGGATTTGATGATGAAGGTTCCGACACCGGGGCCTTCGAGGCCGAGCCCGACAAGCCCTTTCGTCTGAGCGGCGTTCTCAGCCAGCGCGTCGTGACAAATATCGGCGACCAGGGCGCGCCTCACGACGGGCTGGCCAGCCTGCGCAGCCAACTGAACCTCACCGCCGATCTCTCGATGCCGGGCAACTGGCGGGGCCGGGCCTCGGGCCTTGCGTTTTACGACGGTGCCTTTGCCGTGAACGGTCGCGGCGCCTATACGCCCGAATTTCTGGATGCCTACGAGGCCGAGGTCGAACTGGGCGAGGCCTTTGTTCAAGGCCAGCTTGGTCCGAACGTGGACCTGAAACTTGGTCGCCAGATCGTCGTCTGGGGCAAATCCGACGCTATTCGCGTAACCGATATTCTCAATCCGCTCGACATGCGCACGCCCGGGCTGACCGATATCCGCGACCTGCGGCTTCCGGTGACCATGGTCAGGCTCGACTATTTCTTCGGCGACTGGAACCTCGGCGCCATGGCCATCCCCGAGGTTCGGTTCGACAAGACCCCGGTGCCGGGCAGCGACTTTTTCCCAGGGACCACCGCCCCTCCTGCAGATGATTTTCCGGGCGAGGGCTTTGGCAACACCGAATACGCGGTCGCCCTGAATGGCACATTCACGGGCTGGGACCTGTCGCTTTACGCCGCCTCGGTCTTCAACGACGCCCCGCACGGCGAGATGACCGGGGCGGGTCTGCGCCGCCGCCACGCGCGGGTTGCGATGGCAGGCGTCAGCGCCAATGTGGGCATCGGCAGCTGGCTTTTGAAAGGCGAAGCGGCGGTGATCGACGGGTTGAAATTTCTCGGCGCTCCCGGCGATACTTTTGCCCGCGTCGATATTCTGGTCGGGTTTGACTATTCCGGTCTTTCGTGGGGCACGCTGACGCTCGAGGCCGCCAACCGCCACATCGTGGGCTTTGATCCCGCGATCGCTGGCGGCCCCGAGGACGCCCGCGAGGACGAATTTGAACTGGCGTTTCGGGTCGCCACCAGCCTGATGAACGACAAACTGCAACTGTCCAGCGTGGTTTCAATACTTGGGGTCCACGGCGAAGGCGGCGGGTTTCAAAGGTTCGAGGCAAATTACGAAGTCAGCGACCGCTCCAAGGCAATTGTCGGCGCGGTCAATTATGTCTCGGGTGACAAGCTGTTTTTCTCCGACATCGACGACAACGACCGGCTGTACGTCAAGTACGAATACCGGTTCTAAGTCACCATAAGCTTGGTTGGCAACGCCGCCGTAACGCGCCGCAGACCGTGCCTGACGGCGCCGGGTTGAAGCCCCGGCAAGGGTCAAAACTCAGCGATTCAAACAATCTCATCATGCGCCAGTGCCATCTCGGCGCGAAACCCACCTGCAACGGACCGTGACCGGCGCTTTGGTTTGAATTTTTTTCACAGCCCTTCGAGGTGCTCGCCGGATAGCCGTTCGCGGCGAAGCGGCATCACTGCGATGACGTTCTTGATCCAGTTCATGTCAGACCGCGCTCAAAATCCAACCCTGTCACCGCCTTTCAGGGCCAACATTTCTCGCGCCTCATCAGGGGTGGCGACTTCGCTGCCCAAATCCTCGATAATCCGTCGAATTTTGGCAACCTGATGCGCGTTGCTGTCGGCCAGTTTGCCGCGAGAAATGAACAGGCTGTCTTCCAGACCCACGCGCACGTTGCCACCCATCTGGCTGCCGGTTGTTGCCAGCGGCATTTGTGCGCCCCCGGCGCCGAGAACCGACCAGCGATAGTCGTCGCCAAACAGACGATCGGCGGTGCGTTTCATGAAGATCAGATTATCGACCTCGGGCCCGATACCGCCCAATATGCCGAAAATGAATTGGATAAACACCGGCGATTTGAACAGGCCAATATCCATGCAGAACCGCAGGTTATAAAGGTGGCCAACGTCGTAACACTCGTGTTCGAACTTGATATCGTGCGGGGCCAGGGTGCGCGCCACCTTTTCGATATCATTGAACGTATTGCGAAAAATGTATGTGTCCGAATTCTCGACATATTCCTTTTCCCAATCGAAATTCCAGGTGTCGTAGCGTTTGGCGAGTGGGTGGAACGAAAAGTTCATCGAGCCCATGTTCAACGAACACATCTCGGGCGAAAACTTGGTCGCTGGCGCGATCCGGTCTTCAATCGAGGTTTTCAGGCTGCCGCCGGTCGAGATGTTGATAACCGCGTTGGTTGACTGCTTGATTCTCGGCAGGAAGGCGGCGAAATGATCAGGGTTCAGCGAAACCGACCCGTTGTCGGGGTCGCGTGCATGCAGGTGTAAGACCGACGCCCCGGCTTCGGCCGCGCCAACGGCCTGTGCGGCGATATCGTCGGCCGAAAATGGCAGCGCGTGCGACATTGTGGGCGTGTGGATGGCGCCAGTGACCGCGCAGGTGATGATGGTTTTTTTCTGACCCGCCATCGTCACGTTCCTTCTTTGTGTTCGTCCGGCACGACCCGGTAACCGACAGGGAAAAGTTGCAGATCAAATCGCTGGCGGATCAAGCCCCAAACGCCTCTGGGGGCTCTGAGCATGACGACGATGGCGACCAGGCCAAGGACCAACAGATAGGTCGTGCCGAGATAGGCCAGCGTCTCTCGCAGCGCGAAAAAGATGAGTGTGCCGATGATCGGCCCTTCGACCGTGCCAATACCGCCGATCACGACAATAAAGATCACGAATGCCGTCCAGTCGTTGACGGAAAACGCGGCGTCGGGCGAAATGCGCAGCTTTTGCAGAAAGATCAGGGCACCGACCAGCGACGTCAGCGCCGCGGTCACCACATAAACCACAAATTTTGTGCGCCAGATATCAATCCCAAGGGTGCTGGCGGCCAGTTCGTTGTCGCGGATTGCTGTCAGGGCAAGGCCGCGGCGGGATCTGAGCAGAAGATAGACCGTTGCAATTACTGTCACCGCGGCACCGAGCGCCAGCCAATAGCTGAGCGCCTCGCGCGCCGAGCGCGATTCTGCCATCGATTTCACGATGCCGACCGGCAGGGATGACCCCGACCCGCCACCAAGCGCGGTGATCTGGGCGAATGACAAGCGGAAAACCTCGGCCATGACCCATGTGCCGATCGCGAAATAAGCGCCTCGCAGCCGAAAGATCAGGGCGGCGACAGGCACCGCGACAAGCGCGCCCAGTACCCCGGCAGCCGCAATGGCGACCACCGGTGGCAACCCCGCGAACATCGTCAGCGCAAACAGCATATAGCCACCGAACCCGACATAGGCTTGCTGGCCGACCGAAACCAGCCCGGCATATCCCGCCATCAGGTTCCACAGGCTGGCAAGGGATAAGTACAAGAACAGCTCGCCCATCAGCCGCATGTCGGCGCGTCCCGCCCACCACGGGGCGGCGATCAGAAGGGCCAGCCCGATCCCGCCAAGGACCAGCGCGACCCGCGCGGCGGTCGAGGTCCGCGTGATGCGCATGCCGGTCATCCCGACACCTTCGGGAACAACCCGTTGGGGCGCACGGCAAGGATCACCAGAAACGCAATATGGCCCGCCAGAATTTGCCAGCCGGGATCGATCTTGGCCCCGATCGTCTGCGCAACACCCAAGATGACGCCCCCTGCCAATGTCCCCCACAGGCTGCCCAACCCGCCGATGATGACAGCTTCGAACCCAAAGATCAGACGACCGCCACCAATTGACGGGTCAAAGCTGGTGCGCACCCCAAGCAATATCCCCGCAATCGCGGTCACGGCCAGCGCCAGCGCCATCGCCAGACCAAAGATGTGGCCTTTGTTCAGGCCCATAAGCTGGGCAATGTCCTGATTGTCGGACACGGCGCGAAAGGCGCGGCCAAGCGCCGTCCGATAAAACACCCATTGCAGCCCGGCGATGACCAGAACGGCGATGCCGAATGTCAAAAGCGGCAGGACGCCCACAGCCAGGCCGGCAGCACCGACGCTCGCCGTTTCCAACACGCCCGCGTTCAGTTTCTGGGGGTCAGCCGAATAGGCTTCAAGCAATGCGTTCTGAATGATCACCGACAGCCCGAACGTCACAAGAAGCGGCGGCAGAATATCATCGCCAAGCGTCCGGTTCAGGATACCCCGTTGCAGCACATAACCGATCCCCGCCATCACAGGCATGACGATCAGAAGCGCCAGAAATGGGTGAATTCCCAGCATCACGGTCGTCGACAGCCCGAGATACGCCGCCAGCACAATCAAATCGCCATGCGCGATATTCACTAGCCGCATGACCCCGAAAATCAGCGATAATCCGGCGGCAAAAAGCGCATAAAGCCCGCCCAGCAGAGTGCCTTGAACAACTGCGTTGACCCAGTCCACTAGGCCGTCACCCCGAAATAGGCGCGGGCGATATCGTCGCGCGAAATGGTTTTGGGGTCGCCTTCAAGCGAAACGCGGCCCTCTTGCAGGCAGTAAACCCGCGACGAGACCTCAAGCGCCCTTGTGATGTCTTGCTCGACGATCAACGCGCTCATGCCCTGGCTGATGATCCCTGGGAGCGCTTCATAGATCGTCTTGATCACCACCGGGGCCAGACCAAGGCTGATCTCGTCAAACAAGATCAGATCGGGGTTCGCCATCAGCGCACGGCCAATGGCGACCATCTGTTGTTGCCCGCCCGAAAGCGATGTTGCGGGCTGCTCGCGCCGTTCCTCCAGAATGGGAAACAGATCGCAGACCGTGCGCAGCGACCACGGCCCCTGGCGACCCACCTGCGCGCCGATCAGCAGATTTTCTTCGACCGACAGCGACGGGAAAAGCTGTCGCCCCTCGGGCACCAAGGCAATTCCGCGCACGGCGATCTGATCAGCACGCAGGGCACCGATCGGCTGGTTGCGATACACGACCTGATCCGCCCGATTGCGCAGCAGGCCGGAAATCGACCGCATCAGCGCAGTCTTTCCCGCCCCGTTCGATCCGATAATGGCCAGAACCTCGCCTGCGGCCAACTTCATGTTAACGTCGAACAATGCCTGAAAGTCACCGTAGTGGGCGTTCAGGCCATTGAGGTTCAAAAGCCTCTCAGGCATCGGCTTCGATCCCCAGATAAATCTCCTGTACCTCTTTGCTAGCCATGATCGTCTGCGGGTCGCCTTCGGCAATTTTTCGACCAAAATCGATCAACATCAATCGATCCACGACCGCCAAAAGCGCGTGGACCACATGTTCGATCCAGATAATGGTGGTGCCGCTGGAATGGATCGCGCGGATCGTTTCCACCAGTGATTTGCATTCGACTTCGGTCAGGCCACCGGCAATTTCATCCAGCAACAAAAGGCTGGGCTTGGCGGCAAGGGCGCGCGCAAGTTCAAGGCGCTTGCGTTCCAACAGGGTCAGTTCTTGGGCCGTCACATTTGCCTTGCCGATCAACCCGGTTTGGTCCAGCACATCCAGGCTGTGGCGCTCGGCCTGGCTGCCATGTAGCGCCCCACCTTGGGTCGCCCCGACCAGAACATTTTCAAATACGGTCATTCCGCCAAACGGCTGCGGCACCTGAAATGATCGCGCGATACCGCGCTTGCAACGTTGCGCGGCGGCCAGATTGGTGATCGTCTCGCCCTTGAATTCCAGAGTCCCGCCGTCGGGTCTCAGCGCGCCGGTGATCAGGTCGAACAGCGATGTCTTGCCCGCACCGTTCGGTCCCAAAACGCCCAGCACCTGCCCCCGCGCCACGTCAAACGAGATATCGTCCGCCACCACCACGGCGCCGAACGATTTTCTGAGGTCTTTGACAGAAAGCAGGGCCGACACCTATGCCACCTTTCGAAACGGGGCGGTTAGCGCACCACTGACGACCACACCACCTGTTATGACAATAGCATCAATTCACCGCCAAGCGGGATCTGAGGTGCAGCCGCGTTGTGGGTCACGACCAGTTCCATCTGGTCGCCATGACGCTGCCATTGGCCGGCAACCAGCGGGGTTTTGGTGACGTTGGGGACCGGACCATTGGACCAGTTCACATCGCCGACGATAGTAGAAAGCGCGGTCGATTTGATCGCCTCAATTGTGGCCATCGGATCATCCAGATCGGCCGAACGGCTGATCACATCGCGTACCACTTCGAACAGGGCGTGTTTGAAACCGATTGGCTGCGTCCAGGGGCGCCCGCTTGCAGCGCTGTATCCATCGGCCAGCGCCTTGGCACTTGCACCGGTCAGCGACGAGTTGAATGGATGGTTCGGGGTCCACCAGATCTCGGATGTCAGCCCTTCTCCACGATCTCCCAGCGAGGCAATGACCGATGGGAACAACAACGCTTTGCCGATTGTCACCACCTTGGGGTGGAAGTTTTGTTGCGCGGCCTGCGCCCAGAAGGTGCCAAAGTCAGGTGGGATCATGTTGCCGGTGACAATCTCGCAGCCGGCATCCTTGAACGCAGCGATGTAATTCGAGAAATCGTCGTTCAGCGGCTGATAGCGGCCCGGATCGGTCAGCTCAAAACCGGCCGCAGCCAGCGGTCCCGGGAACCCCAGCTCGGGGTGACCCCAGGCGTTGCCATCGGCGTCGTTGGGGAACAGGCCGCCGATCTTCTTTGCGGCACCCGAGCTGCCCCACAGATCGAGGAAGTTCCCGATCACGTCCTCAAGGCCCCAAAAGAAATGGTACGTGTACTCGAACCCTTCTGCCGGGTTGCCGTTGCGACCGAAGAAATAGGGTTGCCACGGGCAATCTGTGGTGATGCAGGGCACCTCGTTCACCTCGGCCTGATCGGCAACCGGGTTTGTCGTGTCGGGCGTTGAGGCTGCGACTATGATGTCGACCTCGTCCGACAGGATCAGTTCGGCAGCAACTTCCGCTGCACGGTTGGGGTTCGATTGGCTGTCCTTCGAGATAATCTCGACGGTGTAGGTTTTCCCGTTGTTTTCCACGCCACCAGATAGCGCCGCTTGAATTCCGTTCAGAACAAACTCATCAGCCTCGGCAAATCCCGCCAAGGGCCCGGTGCGGGGGCTGATATGGCCCACTTTGATCGTCGGATTGGCCGCATAAGCACGAGTGGTGCTTAGAATCGCTGGCGCCGCGACGCTTGCCGCAAGGCCGGCCATAACGGTTCGTCTTGTTGTGTTCAGTTTCATTTTGTTTCCTCCCATTGGTGCGATTATTCGGGCAGTATCGCCTCTAATTTCTTCAGATGTTCGCTGATGCGTGCGCGGGTTTTGACCGCGTCCTTGTCGGTCCAGTCACGCAGACCTTTTCCGACCGTCATGCCGGTGCGCCCCTGATCCAACATCTGTTGCAACAGCGGCGACGGCGTGCCGCGAGCCTCAAGGTCAAACAGCACGTGGCGGTGAATGTCTTGGGTCAACTCAAGCCCCACAAGATCGGCGTTTTCTATCGGGCCAAGAACCGCCAAACGGCGACCAAAGCTGCCCTTGACCACGTCGTCCACGGCCTTGGCAGAACAAATGCCGTTTTCAACCAGGCTGATTGCCTCGCGCCACAACGCGTGTTGCAATCGGTTGCCGATAAAGCCTGGCACGTCTTTTTCGACCATGACCGGCTTTTTGCCGGCGCATTCCAGAAGCTCGAACATCGCCTGGGCGACGCCGGGTTCGGTCCACTTGGTTTTCACCACCTCGACAAGCGGGATCATATGCGGCGGGTTCCACCAATGGGTGCCCAGTGCGCGGCGGCGGGTCGAAAGACCGCCCATGATTTTGCTGATCTGAATAACCGAAGTATTGGACGCAAGGATCGCGTGATCGGGGGCGTTCGCCTCGACCTCGGCAAAAATCGACTGTTTCAGCGCCAGTTTCTCCGGTGCCGCCTCGAAAACCGCATCGGCTTGGGCAACGCAGTCGGCAACGGTTGTTGCGGTTGAAATGCGCGACAGGATCGCGTCGGTTTCAACCGTGTCGTTCACCACCGATCCCAGGCTTTCGCGGACCCTTTCATGAAGAGCCTCCAGAGCGGCAGGCATCGGGTCTGTGACAGTTACGTCGTGCCCCGCCCGCGCCATGGTCAGCGCGATACCATGGCCCATCAGCCCGGCACCGATAACGGCAATATGTTGCGGCGTCGCCATCAGCCCG
Source organism: Brevirhabdus sp. (assembly GCA_047518005.1). GTDB lineage: Bacteria > Pseudomonadota > Alphaproteobacteria > Rhodobacterales > Rhodobacteraceae > JAKZRT01. The sequence continues at coordinate 37,494 of JAKZRT010000115.1, read as the reverse complement.
CCGTGTATCCGCCATCGGCGTAAAGAATATGCCCGGTGTAGAAATCCGAGGCCTTGGATGAAAGAAACAACAGCGGTCCCGCCAGGTCTTCGGGCTCGCCCAAGCGGCCCTTGGGGACGCGCGCAAGAAAGCCGCTGCGCACCGCCTTGGCCTGATCGGTGTCTTCAAACATCCAAGCCGTCAGCGGCGAACGAAACACCGTGGGGGCAATCGCATTGACCGTGATGCCGGTTGGTCCTAGCTCGCACCCCAGCGCCCTGGTCATGCCGTCGACAGCCGCCTTTGACGCGCAATAAGCGGTATAGCCGGCAGGGTGACCCAGCAGGCCGCGCGCCGAAGAGACCAGCACGATCTTGCCACCCGCGCCCTGCGCTTTCATCTGCTTGGTCGCAGCACGCGCCATCAGCCAGCACTGGTTGACGTTGGCGTCCATGACGGCCTGAAACGTCGCGGGCTCCATCTCGTCGATCTTGGCGATCTTGTTCATGCCCGAGGCGACGACCAGAATGTCCAGGCGCCCGAATTTAGCGACGGTCCGGGCGACCATGTCGGCGCAGGCCGCTTCGGTTTCCGGGCGCGCATTGATTTCGATCGCCTCGCCCGGGCAATCGGCAGCAGCCTCAGCCAACGCCGCCGCATTTCCGCCCGCCAAAGCAACCTTGCACCCCGCCGCCGAAAGGCATTTCGCGGCGACCGAACCAAAAGCACCCGAAGCACCAGTGATCAGCGCAACATTGCCCGACACGTCAAACATCGAAAGGGGGCGATCCAGCGCCATCAGTTTGCCCCCGGACGTTTGCCGCCGGGATAGGGGATAACGACCAGCATCTTGCAGATGTGGTTGGTGCGGTTCTCGATCTTGCGAACCTCGTCTGGCGCGATCGTGCAACTGTCCATCGGCCGTAGAACGGTCTCGTGCCCGTCTACGATCACCGTCAATTTGCCTTCCAGCATGACATAGACTTTCTCGAACGGTGTCGCATCGGGTCCCGCTCCACCACCCGGCAGAAATTGCGAGAATCCCACCCATTGGTTTTCGGGCCCTCCGTCTTCGAACCCCTGAAGGCGCAGACCGCTAACGCCCCAATGATTGGGCGCGTCATAGGTTTGGGCGTCTTCAAACCGCTTGAGGCGCATCAAAAGGCCTCGCCGGGCTCGATCCGATAGGCCTGGCCCTTGTCGATTATGGCAACCAATCGGATGATACAGCCGTCGCCCCGGTCCCAGTTCCACGGGAAGAACGCGAATGTGCAACGCTTGCCGGTGACCGCGTCCAGATCGCCGCCAACGTTTTCAATTCCGAGAATGCCGTTGGAAAACAGCTTGTTGTGCACCGGTTCCCATTCGGGAAAGGCATCTTTCCAATCCACACCACCAGACCATTCCAGATATTCCTGTTCCAGATGCGGTAGGATCGGGCCGTTGCGTTGCGGGCCGATCGCGGTCGCCAGCGGGTGATCGTTGGCCTGAGTGTCGTGCCCGACAACCTTTACGCCCTTTTCAATCATCCAGTCCGCGGCCGACGGCACCAACCCCGGGCAATAGGCGAAATAGTCGCCGTCTTCGTATTGCTTGTGCCAACCGGTGTTGATGATCAGAACATCGCCTTTGCGAATTGCGTGACCGCAGGCCTTTTCCAGATCGTCGTCGGTGATCTGTTCCCATTTGTTCTTGGGGATCGAGACGACCAGACCGGTGCCAAAGAAATGCGGCAGCGGCACCTCGTCGATGAACGGCGTGCCCTGCACCACATGCGCGGGCGCGTCGATATGCGTCGTCACATGCATCGTGGTGGTAATGGTCTGGCTCAGAACCCCCGACTTGGCCATATAGTGTTTTCGCTCAATCGCAACATCTTTGAAATAGGGCCAGTTTGGGCATTGATACCCGAAACGATGGCTGAGGTTGTAGAACTCCAGCCCCATGTCGTTATGGGCGTTTTCCTGAAAATCAATTCCGCGGATTGTGACGGTCACGGCGTTCTCCCACATCGTCCCGTAGTCTGTTTCGTATAATGGTGCACTTGTATCGTTTTGCGGTCAATGATTGATTTGAAAATGTTGTAGGCGTAAAGTAAGAGCAGGCGGATAAATCCCGTTGGCCGAACTGAGAACGAAAGCACAGATGAAAAACACGTATAATAGTCATAGCATTAAGGTCATTTCACGGGCCGCAGGAATACTTCGTGCACTTAGTCAGGACACCGGCGGACTGAGCCTTGGACAGATTGCCGTGAAAACCGAATTGCCCCGTTCTACGGTACAGAGACTGGTGAATGCGCTGACATCCGAGGGGTTTGTCTCGGTTGTGAAGGGGGGCGGGGGAATCAGTCTTGGCCCCGAAATCCACGCCCTTGCCGCAGCTTCGCGTATCGATATGTCGGCGCGTCTGCGCCCGGTAATGGAAGCAATTTCCCGGGAAACCGGCGAGACCGTCGATCTGGCGATCTTGGACGGGAACAAAATGTTGTTTGTGGATCAAATCGTCGGCAGTCACCGCCTGCGGGCTGTGTCAAACATCGGCGAAACCTTTCCGCTGACCACGACTGCCAACGGAAAAGCCGCTTTGGCTTGCCTTGATCGCGAAGCCGCCGAGAAACTGATCCTGGCCGAGTTCGCGCGAACCGGCCGGTCGCAGGAACGAGTTTCGCCGCTTCTGAGCGCAATCGAAAAAGTGGCCGATGGTGCACTGGCGCTGGATAACGATGAACATACCGATGGAATTTCTGCCCTGGGTATGGCCGTGACTGATCAAACTGGAACAATCTTTGCGTTATCAATTCCGGTGCCGACAAGCCGGTTTCAACGCGTAAGGCGGCAACTCGAGTCGGTCTTGGAAAAATGGCGGGTCAAACTGGCAGAACATTTGCCGGCGTGACGGACCAAATCCATTTCGGCCCAGCCGCCTTGTGCCCGGCACAGATCAGCGCCTTTACACCGGCCCCGTGCCCGGGGATCGCTTCGAAAATCCGTTGGTCCGTGGATCCGCGTTTCATAGTTTGAGCTACCCCCGATATGATCCGGCCACGCGAGCGGCTTTCACGATAATGCGGCAAGTGGCGACCGGAAATAATTACCAAGGCCGCGCCGCATCATGCGCTTGACCAGATCATCGGGCACAAAAACCTGGTGGCACGGCCACATGCTTCGCCGGCGATGGAATTCAGCCCGGTTTTCGATAAAGACACGTGCACAGGCGACATCTTATGGGCAATTCGGGTTATTGGATTTGAACGGGCCATGCATCTCCTTCTACCCAAATCTGGGAGGCTAAAGGAAATGTCCCGCGAGTAACGGCATATCTACAGATTTTTCCCCAAAGCGCGATCTTCTGCGCCCCCGTCCCAATCCGATCCTTCGCCAAGGACCGGATTGGGAACAGTCTAGCGCACGTGAGATACATAAGGGTCAGGAAAGGGCCGAATTCGTCAGGTAGTCGAATTGGCCAGCTGGCCAACCGTATCCTCTTGAGCCTCTAGGTCGTCACCTGAAAACCGAGCCGCTTTCTTTTTGGCGCGTGCCGCAACGCTGCGCATTCCCAGTTCTGACATATACCGCCGGATCGCTTCCTGTTCCGCTACATTGGGATCGGTGTTGGGCCTGGCGACGGTTCTGATGGCGTATCCAACAGTTCCTCTGTGACTGCTTGTCTTGGGATTCGCTGATTTCCGGCCAGAACCAGGGCGGGCGCAGGTCGTGCGCCGTTGAAATTTCCGGAGGCTGGCAGCCGCTTTGGAAGGCTTCTGGAGCGGTTCGGAGACGGTCCCGCATCGCTTTCGTCATCATCGCTCAGTAATTTGAACAGGCCGATGCCGACAAGACCAATTGCCAGGGCGGTTGCTGTCGCGGGGTTTATTTAGGCAGGGGCCATCGCTGCCATTCCAATTCTGGTCCCGTGCATGTTTATGGTTGCTCCTTGTATGCGGAACCGTTCGGTCAACCTTTGGTGAACGGCTGGAAGCGGTTACGAAAGGTTGGTCTGCCGTTCCACTGGCCTTGGCCAACATGCGAAATGAGCGGCCAGGAAGTATGCGAAGCGCCTTTGATTATTTTTTGGCCGAAGGGCGCAGTGCAACAATTCAACAGTTTCAACGCGCGTCACGGTGCTTCCGCAGCGCTTCCGTAACTCAAAATGACCGAATGCGCCGTAAAACTACAATCTATAACTTATTGATATCATTAAAGATTGTGGCTCCGGCGGTAGGGATCGAACCTACGACCAATTGATTAACAGTCAACTGCTCTACCGCTGAGCTACGCCGGAATACCGGCGCTTCCTATAGCAATGGGAATGTGCCCCGTCCAGAGGGGGAGTGCGGGAATTTTGCGGCGTTCAGACCACCGAATATTCGGCGTCGGGCCTGATATGAGGGTCAACATAGACGCGGTTTTGTTCCCAAAGATCAATGAGATGGGCGAGCACGTTGCGCTCGGCAGCAGGGTGCAGGCGCGGATCGATCTCGCCGTAGAGGTGCTGCGTCAGCGCGCGTGGGGTCGCCGGGCCATCGGCCAGGGCCGCCAGTATCTGCGTCTCGCGGCCTTGGCGGTGCGATATCAGCCAGGCAAGGCGGTCGGCGGGGCTGGTCACCGGTGCACCGTGGCCGGGATAAAAGACGCGGTCGTCGCGCGCCGCCAGCCGCCGGCACGAGGCCATGAAGGCGCCCATATCGCCGTCCGGCGGCGAGATCAGCGAACTGGCCCAGCCCATGACATGATCGCCGGTAAAGACCGCCCCGTGCGCGCAAAAACACATGTGATTGGCCATGTGTCCGGGCGTGTGCAGCGCCTCGATGCGCCAGCCGTCGCCGTCGATCACCTCGCCGTCGCGCAACCTGATGTCGGGTACGAACGCCTGGTCCACGCCTTCGCCACCGCCGATGCCGCCGAGGCGCTCCAGCGCCACCATGGTGGCGCTGCGGCCCGCCTGCGCTGGCCCGAACGCCAGAACCGGTGCGCCGCTAAAAGCCGCCAGACGCCGCGCCAGTGGCGAATGGTCCAGATGGCTGTGGGTCACCAGAATATGGGTGATAACCTCATCCGCTTGGATAGCCGCCAAAATCGCTGCAAGATGTGCGGGGTCGTCGGGCCCGGGGTCGATCACCGCAACGCGCCCTCGACCCAAAACATAGGTATTAGTCCCGGTCTGCGTCATCGGCGACGGGTTCGGTGCCAGCACCCGCCTGATCCCCGGCCCGTTTCCGCCGATCTCGATGATCTTGTGGCTGCTCACTTGCCTTGGCTCTTTCGCTTGCCCGGTCTGGGCCTTACGGTTCGCTGCATGTCCTACGGCTGGCTCAGACGTCCCTTGCCCCGCAGCCTTTACGGCCGCGCCGCACTTATTCTGATCGTGCCCATTGTGACCATTCAGTTTGTGGTTTCCATGGTCTTTATTCAGCGCCATTACGAGGGCGTCACCCAGCAGATGACCGGCAACCTGATTATCGAAATCAGTTACCTGCTGCGCGAGGTCGATGCCGCCGCCTCTCCCGAGGCCGCGCAGGCTGCCATTGCGCGGCTGACCGGACCGCTGGCGCTCGAGGCCCAGCTTCCCGGCGACCCGCTGGACGCTGATCTGCTGCGCGCCCGTGATCTGTCCGGCAAAGCCATGGTCGAGACCCTGCGCCTGGGCATCGACGGTGTACTTGGCGTCGATCTGATCCGCGACCGGCGCCGGGTGCATTTGGCGATCGCGACGCGGCATGGCCCCCTGGCGCTCGGTTTCGAGCGGGGTCGGGTCAGCGCCTCGAACCCGCACCAGCTTCTGGTGCTGATGATATTCACCAGCCTGCTGATGACCGGCATCGCCTTTATTTTCCTCAGAAACCAGCTGCGCCCGATCAAAAGACTGGCCGAAACCGCCGCCGCCTTCGGGCGCGGGCAATCGCGACCGTTCAAGCCCACGGGCGCGATCGAGGTGCGTGCTGCTGGCAACGCATTTCTGGATATGCGCGCCCGGATCGAACGCCAGATCGAACAGCGCACGCTGATGCTGTCGGGCGTCAGCCACGACCTGCGTACGCCGTTGACCCGGCTGCGACTTGGGCTTTCGATGCTCGATGACAGCGCCGAGACCGAGGCGCTCAAACGCGATGTGAACGACATGGAAAAGCTGCTCGACGCTTTTCTCGAATTCGCCCGGACCGAGGCGCTCGAAGATCCGGTGGTCACCAACCCGGTGGACCTGGCCCGAAGCATCGCCGATGGTGCGACGCGCTTGGGGGGCGCGGTCGAGTTCATCGCAACCGATGAAACTGCCCAGGTCAGCCTGCGCCCGATGTCGATCGGTCGCGCGCTGGACAATCTGATTGGCAATGCGCTCAGATACGGCGACCGGGCGCGGGTGTCGGTCGATTTCTACGACCGGGCGGTGCGGTTTCGGGTCGAAGACGACGGTCCCGGTATCCCGGCCCAGAAACGCGACGCCGCACTTCAGGCGTTCTCGCGGCTGGAACCGGCGCGCAATCAGAACCGCGGCACCGGCGTGGGTTTGGGCCTGACCATCACCATGGACATCGCGCGCAGCCACGGCGGCACGCTGCGGCTGGGCGAAAGCACCACCCTTGGCGGGCTCCAAGCCGATTTGGTGATCGCGCGCTAGGCCGTGGTCGCGGGGTGCGGCAGTGTGACCGGATCACGCACCGGTGGTTGATCCCAAAGCCAAATTCGTGTTGGTAAACCGCAACCAGCCGAAAGGGGCATTTCATGCGCATCGGGCTTTATCCCGGCACTTTTGACCCGGTTACCAACGGGCATATGGACATCATTCGCCGCGCGGCCTCGCTGGTCGACAAGCTGGTGATCGGCGTTGCGATCAACCGCGACAAAAGCCCGCTCTTCACGCTCGAGGACCGCGTCGGTATGGTCGAGGCCGCTGTGGCCCCCGTGGCCAAGGCCAACGGCACCGAAATTGTGGCGCACCCGTTTGAGAACCTGCTGATCAACTGTGCCCGCGATGTGGGCGCCGGGATCATCATTCGCGGCCTGCGCGCGGTCGCCGATTTCGAGTATGAATTTCAGATGGTTGGCATGAACCGCCGGCTTGACCCGGGGGTCGAGACCGTGTTCCTGATGGCCGGGGCCGAACACCAGGCCATCGCCTCGAAACTGGTCAAGGAAATCGCCAGGCTGGGCGGCGATGTGGGCAAGTTCGTCTCGGCAGACGTTGACGCGGCGCTCCGGGCCAAGTTTGCCGACTGACCGGGGCCGACGTCAGATCAGCCGACCCATGGCCACCGCCGTGTCGCCCATCCGGTTCGAAAAGCCCCATTCGTTATCGTACCAGGTCAGAATGCGCACCATGGTGCCGTCCAGCACCTTGGTCTGATCCATGTGGAAGACCGACGATCGGGGATCGTGGTTGAAATCCATGCTGACGGCGGGCGCATCGGTGTAGCCCAAAATCCCCGTCAACGGCCCGTCCGCCGCTGCCCGGATCGCGCCGTTGATCTCGTCTACACTAGTTTCTCGCACCGCCTCAAAGGTCAGGTCCACGACCGAGACATTGGGGGTCGGCACCCGAATCGCCACGCCATCCAGCTTGCCCTGCAATTCGGGCAGCACCAGCCCGACCGCCTTGGCGGCCCCGGTCGAGGTCGGGATCATGTTCATCGCCGCCGCGCGGCCTCGGTAAAGATCGCTGTGCATCGTATCCAGCGTCGGCTGGTCGCCGGTATAGCTGTGGATCGTGGTCATGAACCCGCGCGTGATGCCGATGGCGTCGTTCAGCACCTTGGCCACCGGGCTCAGGCAATTGGTAGTGCAGGACGCGTTCGAGACCACAAGGTCGTCGCGCGTCAGCGTTGCGTGGTTGACGCCATAGACAATTGTCTTGTCAGCCCCGGCCCCGGGGGCCGAGATCAGAACCCGCTTTGACCCGTTTTCAAGGTGGATCGCGGCTTTGTCGCGCGCCGTAAAAATACCGGTGCATTCCAGCGCCACGTCAACCCCGTTCCAAGGCAATTCGGCCGGGTTTCTGATCGCCGTGACCTCGATCGGTCCCGTGCCTGCGTCAATTGTTGTCTCAGACGTTTTCACCTGGTTCGGAAACCGCCCGTGCACGCTGTCGAACCGCAAAAGATGCGCGTTGGTCTCGACCGGCCCCAGATCGTTGATCGCGACAACCTCGATATCCGACCGCCCCGCCTCGATGATCGCGCGCAGCACGTTGCGTCCGATCCGGCCAAATCCGTTAATCGCTACTTTGACGGTCATCGACGCCTCGCTTTCCTCGAAGTGGTTGTTGCACCCGCTTACAAAACCAAAAACCGGCGGGGATCAAGCGCAAGTGCAGACCCGGAATGCTAAATCACCGCCAGAAGGCAATGAACTGGATCAAAGTCAAAAACTTTCGCCCCAAAAACACGCCAGCCCCCCAGCCAAACAAATAGTCCAGCGCAATAGCCGCGAGAACGAAAATGCCCAGGATCAGGGCAAGGCGATTGGACATCCGAAAACCCCGGCTGACAACCCCGCCAGCTATAGCCGCGCCGCGCTTAACTTCAAGTGATCACCCGAAGCTGGCCAATGCCCAAGCCTTCTTCTGGTCTCAAATACCGCCGCCAGAGGCCACGCGACAGGCGGCACGCGCGGCGCCAGAGAAATAATGTGCCGCAGGCGCTCAAAACTCGAAAAAGCCCCTGAAATGAAATGGCTACAGCAGTTCCTTAACCTTCGCTGCCGTGGCCGCGGCAGTGATGCCGAAGTTCGCAAAAAGCGCATTGGCTGGCGCCGACGCGCCAAACCCTGACATTCCTACGAATCCCGCCTTGGCCTCGCGCCCACGTTCGCCCAGCAGCCAGCGGTCCCAGCCCTGCCGCACCCCGGCCTCGATGGCCACCCGCACCGCGCCGCCCGGCAGCACCCGGCGGCGATAGGCGTCGTCTTGGTCGGCAAAAAGCTCGAAACAAGGCATGCTCACCACCCGCGTGCCGATCCCCTCGGCCTGCAACAGATCGCGCGCCGCCATCGCCACCGAAACTTCCGAGCCCGTGGCCAGCAACATCGCCTGGCGCTTGCCGGTCGCCTCGGCCAGAACATAAGCGCCTTGCGCGGTCAGGTTGCGGGTCTTGTGGTCCTTGCGCACCGTCGGCACGCCTTGGCGGGTCAGACACAACACCGACGGGCCTCTGTTATGCGCCAGCGCCAGTTCCCAGGCTTCGGCGGTCTCGACCGTATCGGCGGGCCGAATAACCCGGCAATTCGGCGTCGCGCGCAGCATCGCCAGATGTTCAATCGGCTGGTGCGTCGGCCCGTCTTCGCCCAGCCCGATGCTGTCGTGGGTCATCACAAAGATCGTGCCCACCCCCATCAGCGCCGAAAGCCGCATCGCCGGCCGCGCGTAATCGGTGAAACAAAAGAACGTGCCGCCATAGGGCCGCACCCCGCCATGCAGCGCCATGCCGTTCATCGCCGCCGCCATGCCGTGCTCGCGGATGCCGTAATAGATGTACCGCCCCTTGCGGTTGCCAGGCCCGTGCACCCCCAGGTCAGGCGTCAGCGTGTTGTTCGATCCGGTCAGATCGGCCGACCCGCCCACGGTTTCGGCCAGGATCGGGTTGATGACGCTCAACGCCATTTCCGACGACTTGCGCGTCGCCACTTTCGGCTGGTCCTGCGAGGCCGCCTTTTTCAATGCCCGCAGCGCGCCGGACAAACGTTTGGGCAATATGCCCTCGTGGCTGCGCGTGAACTCGGCCCGCTTGCGATCCGACAGCGCGTCAAACCGCGCCTGCCAGTCCCCGCGCGCCACGGCACCGCGCGCCCCGGTCGCCTCCCAGGCGGATTTGATGTCGCGCGGAATGATGAACGCCCCGTGATCCCAACCGTAAACTTTGCGCGTATCGGCAATCAAAGTGGCATCGGTCAACGCGCCGTGGCCTTTCGCGGTGTCCTGCGCCGCCGACCCGAGCGCGATATGGGTCTTGCAGGCGATCATCGACGGTTTGCCCGATTTCTTGGCCCGGACAATGGCGGTGTCGATATCCTCGGGGTCGTGTCCGTCGCACTCGATAACCTGCCACCCGGCCGATTTGAACCGCATGACCTGATTGGTGCGGTCGCTGATCTCGATCTTGCCGTCGATGGTGATGCCGTTGTTGTCCCAAAAGACGATCAGCCGCCCCAGTTGCTGGCGTCCCGCCAGTGTGATCGCCTCTTGGCTGATGCCTTCCATCAGACAGCCGTCACCAACGATCACATAGGTGTGGTGGTTGACGATCCTGCGCCCCCATCGGGCGCGCAATACCTCTTCGGCAAGCGCGAAGCCGACACCGTTTCCAAGGCCTTGCCCCAATGGCCCGGTTGTGGTCTCGATGCCGCATGCATGGCCATATTCCGGGTGCCCCGCGGTGATCGAACCCCACTGGCGGAAATTCTTGATCGCAGCCAGCGTCATATCGCGGGTGCCGGTCAGATAAAGCAGCGAATAGAGCAGCATAGAGCCGTGTCCGGCAGAAAGGATAAACCGGTCGCGGTCGGGCCAACGGGGGTCGGCGGCATCGAATTTCAGGTGCTTCTCAAACAGCACCGTGGCCACATCCGCCATGCCCATGGGCATCCCCGAATGGCCCGACTTGGCCGCCGCCACCGCGTCCAGCGTCAGCACTCGGATCGCCGCGGCATTGCGCCAGTGATCGCCATGCTCGGCCTTCAGCGTTTCGATGTCCATGAACTGCTCTCCGGTCCTGTGGCCCGCGTTTGGGCGACTGATACCAGCACGCCCACGAAGTGCAAGCAGGCACGAAGGACGCGCGCCAATCCACGGTCCCGAAACCGTATTTTCGAAAGGGGGGGCATTCGACCGCGCCTTTGGGTAATATCGGTCAAGACCGGGCCGGGGCGATTCGCACCCGAGCCGGAAACCGTGACTGCAAGTCTGACCGCGAACGAGGAAATTCATGAGTGATCCGAGCGCGCTGGAAGAGCGTCTGGCCGCAGCGCTTGCCAGAATAGAAACAGCCACAACCAACCTGCCCGATCCCCAGGCAATCGCGGCCGATGCCAAGTCTCAGGCAGCACTTGAGGCCCAGCTTGACGAGGAACGCGGTGCTAACGCCCAACTTGTCGACCGGGTCAAAGCGTTGAAAGACCTGCAGGAAAATCAGGTGGCCCAGCTGGAAAAAAGCCTGGCCGCCGCCAAAACCACCGAAGCCGAAAAAAACATTGTCCAACAAAAACTCAAGGCCTCGATCGAAGACCTGCGCGACCAGATTGCGCGCCTGACCGAGGCCAACCGCGCCATGGTCGGCGACGCCGACCTGATTAACACCTCGATGATGGCCGAACTCGAGGCGATGCGCGCCAGCCGCCGCGCCGATGTGTCCGACGTCGATGACATTCTGGCTCAGCTCGAGCCGCACCTGGAAGGGGGCGTACATGCCTGAGGTCGAAGTTTCCATTGGCGGCCGGTTTTTCGAAGTGGCCTGCCAGGAGGGCGAGGAACATTTTCTCCAATTGGCGGCCAAGCTTCTGAACGGCGAGGCCTCGAACCTGACCAACCAGATGGGACGGCTCAGCGAGGGCCGGATGTTGTTGATGGCCGGGCTGATGCTGGCCGACAAAGCCGCCGGTCTTGACGATCAATTGCGCGAGATCGAGGACAAACTGCGGTCCCAGGACCAGCTGATCATCGAACTGCGCGCCGCGGCTGACACCGGGGGCGACGATGCGGTCGCCGAGCCAAGCGCTGAACTTCAGGGGCTGGTCAACCGATCCGAAGTCCTGGCCGATCTGGTCGAAAAATTCGCTGCCACCGGCTGACCTGCGGCGGCGGCCCCGAATTGGGTCAGGGGTCCCGTCGTCAGCCGTTGGCTTCGCGAATTTTCGCGGCCGCGTCCTTGTCGTAAGCCACGCCGTTGGCCTCGAACATCGTGTCCAGCTCGCCCGACAGCGTCATCTCGGTAATGATGTCGCAGCCGCCAACAAACTCGCCCTTGACGTAAAGCTGTGGAATGGTGGGCCAGTCGGAATATTCCTTGATCCCCTGCCGGATACCGTCGTCTTCCAGCACATTCACGTCCTGAAACTCGACCCCCATGTAATTCAGCACGCCCGCCACGCGCGACGAAAACCCGCACTGCGGCATCGCTTTGGTGCCTTTCATGAACAGGACAACGTCGTTGCCTTTGACGGTGGTGTTGATGGTGTCTTTCGCGTCGGTCATATCGATTTTCCTTGTTCCGGCACCTTGGTGGTCAACGCCAGTGCGTGCAGATCGCCGTGGTTGCCATCCATCTTGCCTTTCAGCGCCGCATAAACCGCGCGCTGTTGCTGCACCCGGTTCTGGCCGCGAAAACTTTCGTCGGCGACCTCAGCCGCGTAATGGTTCCCGTCGCCCGCCAGATCGGTGACGGTGATCCTGGCGTCAGGAAAGCTGGCGCGGATCAGATCCTCGATCTCACGGGCTTGAATGGGCATGGGCGCGGTCCGTTCCTTACTCTCGGCTTACATGTAAGCTGCGGCAGATATTCCTGCAAGATGGGGGTTTTCAGGCGTCCGCACGGATAACATAGGAATTTCAGCGCCTTACCAGCCGCCTCGATGGGGACGCCCGAAATTTCCCGTTATTTCGGCGCCAGCGCGGGCAACGGCACCGACAGGTAAACCCCAAATTCCTGCCCGATATCCGCGCCGACACGGGCGTGGACGCGCCCCTGACGGTCCAGGAACCGCTGCCGGTCGTGCACCGGAAAAATGCCTTCGTGCCAGATGCCCGCATGGATATACAAGCCCCGCGACCCGTCGCACCAAAACGCCACCACCTGATCGGGATGCAGATCGTCGCCGGGCAGCGCCACGGGCACCACAAAGGGTTTGCGATCCAGCGGAAAGAACAACTGCCCCCCGTCGGGATGATAATTCATGTGCCAGAGCAGAACCTGATCGCGCGGCGCGGTCTGCGCTTTGGTTTGCGCCCGTTGCGGGTCCACCGACCAGCCCAGCACATAATGCCCGTCCACGGCCGCGTTGGTCCCGTACAGAACATCACCCTGCCACGCGCCGGTAAAGACCCCTTCGACCGATCCCGCCTCGTCGCCGGTCCCCTCGTCAATCGGGCGCCAGCCCTGAGCGGGCCAGCGGGTGATCTCGATCTCATAGCCGGCAGGATCATCAACCAGCGCGCCATAGCCCGTGACCGATGCGTTCGTGGCGACAACCAGCGGCACCAGGTGCAGGGGCAGGCTTGGCTTGTCAGCGGCCTCAAAGATATAGGTGGGCGAATTCATCGGATTTTCCCTTTCCGGTTCGTGTCACGTCGGGCTTGGCCTCGCGCCAGCGCCGCAGAATATTAGCCCACCGCCGCCGCAAATGCCCCCTCGTAAAGCGCCGCAAGCTCGGCCAGCGGTGCCGCGGACCGCCCAAAAGCCACCCGATTGCCGCCGAACCGGCCCACCGTGGCAAGCCGCACGCCGGCGCGCCCGGCAGCCACCATCAGCGCCTCGGCATGGTCGAAATCAGCCGCGATCAGGTACCGCCCCTGATCCTCGCCAAACAGCGCGCCGGTGTCGCATTTGTCCAGCCGCAGACCCACATTGCCGCGCAATGCCATCTCGAACCCCGCCAGCGCCAGCCCGCCGTCGGCCAGATCAGTTGCCGTGTCGATCAGTGCCGCGTTGTCGCGGATAAACTCACCGTGCCGCCGCTCGGCCTCCAGATCGACCGGCGGCGCGTCGCCCTCGGCCCGGCCAAAGGCCTCGGCCATCAGCGCCGACTGGCCCAGATGACCGGCGCTTTCGCCCAGCAAAAGCGCCAGATGCCCAATCCGGGCAACGCCGGTGATCGCGCCACCTGCATCGCCAATCAGGCCAACCGCCCCAATCGTCGGCGTCGGCAGGATCGGTTCGCCGTCGGTCTCGTTGTAAAGCGACACATTGCCCGACACGATCGGCATATCCAGCGCCGCGCAGGCCGCCCCGATGCCTTCAATCGCGCCCACCAGCTGCCCCATAATCTCGGGCTTTTCGGGGTTGCCGAAGTTCAAATTGTCGGTGCTGGCCAGCGGCCTGGCCCCGACCGCGCACAGGTTGCGATAGGCCTCGGCCACCGCCGCCTTGCCGCCCTCGACCGGGTTGGCGCGCACATAGCGCGGCGTCACGTCCGAGGTAAAGGCCAGCGCCTTGGCGGTCCCGTGCACCCGCACGATCCCGGCACCCGCGCCCGGCGTCTGGATCGTGTCAGCCAGCACTTGCGCGTCGTATTGTTCGTAAACCCAGGCCTTGCCCGCGTAATTCGGCGACCCGATCAACGCCTTCAGCCCCTCAATCGGATCAATCTGCGGAACATCGGTCAGTGGCGGGGCAGGCGGCGTCGCAACCCAGTCGCGGTCGTATTCGGGCGCGTTACCACTGAGCGCCTTCAGCGGCAGATCGGCCACGACCGTGCCGCCATGCTCGACGATGAACCGGTCCTGGGCGATTGTCTCGCCCACCACCGCGAAATCCAGATCCCATTTGTCGAATATCGCCCGCGCTTGGGCCTCTTTCTCGGGCCGCAGCACCATCAGCATGCGTTCCTGGCTTTCGCTGAGCATCATCTCATAGGCGCTCATCGCCGCCTCGCGCACCGGCACCGCGTCCAGGTTCAGGCGCACCCCCAGACCGCCCTTGTCGCCCATCTCGACCGCCGAACAGGTCAGGCCCGCAGCACCCATGTCCTGGATCGAAATCACCGCGCCCGACGCCATCAGCTCCAGACAGGCCTCCAGCAGGCGTTTCTCGGTGAACGGGTCGCCGACCTGCACCGTGGGGCGTTTTTCCTCGATGGTCTCGTCGAACTCGGCGCTGGCCATGGTCGCCCCGCCAACCCCGTCGCGGCCGGTCTTGGCGCCCAGATAGACCACCGGCATGCCGACGCCCGAGGCGGCCGAGTAGAATATCTTGTCGGCGTCCGCGAGGCCAGCGGCAAAAGCATTGACCAGACAATTGCCGTTGTAGGCTGCATCAAACCGCACCTCGCCGCCCACCGTGGGCACCCCAAAGCAATTGCCATAGCCGCCGATTCCGGCCACGACCCCCGCCACAAGCGACCGCGTTTTTGGGTGCGAAACCGCGCCAAACGACAGCGAATTCATCGCCGCAATCGGTCGCGCGCCCATCGTGAAGACGTCGCGCAGAATGCCGCCCATGCCGGTCGCTGCCCCCTGATAGGGCTCGATATAACTGGGGTGGTTGTGGCTCTCCATCTTGAACACCACCGCCTGGCCATCGCCGATGTCCACCACGCCCGCATTCTCGCCCGGTCCACAGATCACCTGAGGGCCTTCGGTGGGCAGGGTCCGCAGCCATTTTTTCGAAGATTTATACGAGCAATGCTCGTTCCACATGGCCGAGAAAATGCCCAGTTCGGTAAAGCTGGGCGTCCGGTTCAAAAGCCGGATAATTTCCGCATATTCCTCGGGTTTCAGGCCATGGGCTGCAATCAGCTCGTCGGTGATTTTAGGCTCGGCCATGCGTCCCCTCGGCAATTCAGGCGCTCATAACCCAAGCAGCGGCCGGGTGAAACCCCGCCCCGTGCGGCGAAACGGGGCGCGTTCAGATCAGCGCCTGAAAGGCCACGCCGGCCAGCACCGCGCCGACCAGCCCGAGGCCCACATAGGCCACAAAAACCCTCGGTTTGACCAGCGACCAGACCGCCGCCATCGCCGGAATGCAACTGACCCCGCCCGCGATCATGAACGCCATCGCCGCGCCCATCGACATGCCCTGTTCGGTCAGCCCGGCCAAAAGCGGCGGTGCAACGTAGGAATTCAGGTAGGCGGGCATCCCCACAAGCGCGGCGGCGATAATCGGCAAGATCCCGTCACCGCCCACCAGCCCCGCGATGATCTCGGATGGCACATACATGATCAGCGCCGCTTCCAGCACATAGGCCAACGCCAGCCACTTGATCAGGAAGGCGGCATTGGCCACAAATTCGGTGCGAAACGCGCCGCGCTGATTGGCGCTGGCCCAGACCCGCCATTTGGGCCGCCCGTCAAAGGACGACGGGCCGCAGCCGCAGACCGCCGCGGAAACCGACTTGAGCGGATCGAGGAAAAATCCGGCCCGCGCCATCCCGAACATCGCGAATCCCCCCATCAGGCCCAGACCCACCGCCGCCACCGCCTTGGCCGCCGCAAACGGCCACCCCAGCGCACCCGCAGTAATCAAAAGCGTCGGCGGGTCGATCAGCGGCGAGGAAAGCCAGAATGCCATGACCGCCGACAGGGGCGCACCCACGGCCAGCATCCCGGCGATGAAAGGAATAACCTCGCACGAACAAAACGGGGCCAGACCGCCGAAGGCCGCAGCCATGAATATCATCGCCACCTCGCGCCCGCGAAACGCCCGCGCAATAGTCGCCTCGGCGCGCGCCGCTTTCAGCCAGGCGATCAGCAGCACCGCAAAGGCGATATAGGGCAGGGTGCCCAGAAACGCGCCCGCCGCAATCTCGCCAAAGCCGCGCAACCCGGTCGGGTCGAAAAGCGCCACCAGCGCGAAACCCGCAACGACCACGCTCCAGGGCGAGGCAAAGCGCCGCCATGTCGCGCGCGTACTGCCGCCATGGCTATGGGACAGCCCCAGCTCGCTCATGCTTCGAGCCGTGCATGGCTGTGGCTGTCCGGCGCGCGGCCCGCATCGCGGCAGCATTCGGCCAGAATGAAATCGGCCAGCGCCTGCAAATGCCCATAGGCCGCCCGGGTGATCGTCGATCGGCCCTGACGGCTTTGTTCGATCACGCCCGCTTCGTTGAGAATTCGGATATGATGCGACAGCGTCGAGGCGGCAATCCCGGTCCGCGCCTGAATTTCGCCAACCGAAAGCCCTTTATCGCCAGACCGCACCAGCAGCCGCAGCACGGTCAGCCGGGCGCCCGAGCCCATGGCCTGAAAACTGATCGCAGCAGTCTCGGGGGTCATGCCGTCGCCTCGCCATTGAATTCGATAAAACTAGTTATATCGAAATAAAATTCCCGTCAACCGATCATTTCATCGTTTTGACAAATACTTCGGGGGAGCGCGAGGGGGCAGCGCCCCTCGGCCGTCGCGACGCGCGCCGGCGCGGTGCAATCCACGCTCCACAATCCGCGCAAATGCGCTATGACGCCCCGATGACACCGCCGCCGCATATCTTTTCGGTCGCCCCGATGATGGACTGGACCGACCGCCACTGCCGGTACTTTCACCGGCAGCTGACCCGGCGCGCGCTGCTCTACACCGAAATGATCACCGCACCGGCGCTGATTCAGGGGCGCGCGCATCACCTGCTCGACCATCATCCCGCCGAAGCGCCCCTGGCGCTACAGCTTGGCGGCTCCGATCCCACCGAACTTGCCCAGGCGGCCCGGCTTGGCGCGGCGCGCGGGTATTGCGAGATCAATCTCAACATCGGCTGCCCGTCCGACCGGGTCCAGTCGGGCTGCTTTGGTGCGGTTTTGATGCTGCAACCCCAGCTTGTTGCCGACTGCCTGCGCGCCATGCAGGATGCGTCCGCAGCCGAGGTCACCGTCAAATGCCGGATCGGCGTCGATGATCAGGACCCCGACGAAGCCCTGCCAAGGTTTCTTGACGCGATGCAGGGCGCTGGCGTGGGGCGTGTCATTGTCCATGCTCGCAAGGCCTGGCTCACCGGTCTCAGTCCGGCCCAGAACCGCGAGGTCCCGCCGCTTGACTATGCGCTGGTAGCGCGTCAGGCGGCCATGCGTCCCGATCTTGCGATTGTCCTGAATGGCGGCATCGACAGCGTCGCGGCCGCCCAGCATCATCTCGCGCAGGGAATTTCCGGGGTGATGCTGGGGCGCGCCGCCTATCATCACCCCGGCGCACTGCTGTTGGATGCCGACCGGCGGGTGTTTGGCACCCGCAACCCCTGCGCCCGGGCCAGCGATGCGGTGCTCAGCATGCGCAGTTATATCGAGGCGCATGCGCGCGCCGGGGGGCGGCTTGCCCCCATCACCCGCCACATGCTCGGGCTGTTTTCGGGGCAACCCGGCGCGCGCGCCTGGCGGCGGCATCTCTCGCAACACGCCCACCGCCCCGGGTCGGGCTGGCCGGTCGTGGCCGATGCGCTTGGCCGGCTCGCGGTACCGCGGCTGACGGCCTGATGGATCGCGCCGAATTTCTGCGCCGCGGCTGGTGCGTCTTTCCGCCCGAACCCTCGGTCACCGATTGGGTCGTCGCCACCGCGCCCGCGGCGCTGGCCTGCGCCCACGACGGGCGCGCCCGCACCCGCTGGCTGCGCCACGGCGGCACCTGGTTTGCCGGGGTGAACATACTGGAAAACGACGCCCTCGGCCGCGTCGGCGGCGGGCCGCCGCTGAGCGGTGCTGCACTGGACATGGCGCAGGAAATCTATGGCCCGCTGCGGCTCGACCGGGCCCAGATATCGGTGGTTTATCCCGGTTATCCGCGCCAGGATCCGGGCGAATCGCACGCCGCGCATCGTTATCGCAAAACCCGCGACGCCGCGCATGTGGACGGGCTGGTGCCGCAGGGCCCGGGCCGCCGCCGGGTTCTGGGTGAAGCCCACGCCTGGATCATCGGCCTGCCGCTTGACGGCTCGCGCCAGGCCCCCCTAGTGGTCTGGGAGGGCAGCCACACGATCATGCGCCGGGCCTTTGCCGACCGGCTGGCCGCTGTCGCACCTGCCGAATTCGGGCGCATCGACTTGACCGAAACATATCACGCTGCTCGGCGCACCGCCTTTGCACGCTGCCCCCGGACGCGGGTTGTCGCGGCCCCCGGCGGCGCCTATCTTGTCCACCGGTTGGCGCTGCACGGCGTCGCCCCCTGGGCGCGCGCGCGACCCGGAACCGCGCCGCGCGCCGTGGCCTATTTCCGCCCCGAACTGCGGGGGGGTCCGGCGGCATGGCTCAGCCAGCCCTGAGGCGAATGGGTTGCGCCGCGCGTTCCGCGCGTCGCCACGGCGTGGGGGCCAGCCCCCCACACCCCCCGAAGTATTTCATAAACGGTGAATGCAACGCCGCGTCACCGAGCACCTCGGCGGGCGCACTCACCTTGGGCGGGAAACCCGGTGACCGCGCCGGTCTATTTCCTGGCAAGCCCAGTGCGCAGCCTGGCCGCCCGACCGCCGCGCCGCTTGCGCAAAAGGCCCTTGCGGTCCGGCAATTCGGCCATGATCCGCGCCCGCTCGGGGGCCGGCATCCGGCTCCAGGCGGCAATTTCCTCCGGGGTCCGCAGGCAGCCCGTGCAGAGGCGCGCCGCCGGATGGATCAGGCAGACCCTGATGCAGGGGCTTTCGACCTCGTCGCGCTGCCAGATGTCGTCGCTCATCGCCGCTCAGGCCTCGCGCAGATGCGCCAGCCGGTCCAGCGCGCCTTGCAATATAAACCCCGCCGCCACGTGATCAATCACCTCGGCGCGACGTTTTCGGGTCGTATCCGCCTCCAACAGCGCGCGCTCGGCCGCCACCGTGGACAAGCGCTCGTCCCAGAACCCGAAAATCAGTCCCTCAAACGCCGGATGCCGGCTGAGGTTCCGGGCGAAGGCGCGGGTCGCCTGGGCGCGCGGCCCTTCCGACCCGTCCATGTTGCGCGGCAGCCCCAGGATCACCGCGCCGGGGTCGCGGCCCTTGGCCATATCGGCCAGCGCAGCCGCGTCGCGCATGAATTTGACCCGCCGGATCGTGCCAAGCGGGCTGGCCACCGTCCATTGCCGGTCCGAGACCGCGACCCCGATGGTCCTGGTCCCAAGATCAAGCCCGATCAGGGCGCGGTTCCGGGGCGCCGCGCCTGCGAGGTCTTCGATGCGCGCACAAATCATTGGGCCACCCCGGCGGCCACCGCCTCGGCCCGGATCAGGGCCAGATCGCCGGGCGCACCCGCAAACCGGACTTGCGCCTCGGACCAGATCGCCGCGGCGCGCGGGGCCTCGCCGAGGACGCCCAGCGCCCGGATCAACCGGGCCCAGTCTGTCGCAGGCCCGCCGTCGGTGGCCAGCCGGTCGGCCAGACCTTCGACCATGCCGCGGATCATCTCGGCGCGGGTTGCCTCATCCAGGCCGGACGCTGCCGCGACATCTTCGGGCGACGGCCCGCGCGCTTGCGGCGCGGCAGTATAATCGACCCCGGCCAGCGCCGCCAGCTCGGGCAATGCGGCCCGAATGGGCGGCATCCAGGGGGCGTCCTCGGGACCTTCGTCAAAAAGTGCGCGCCACAGATCAAACGCCAGGTCGGGGCGGCCGGTTTGCGCGTGCATCAGCCCCAGATAATACCGCCCGGCACCTCCCGCCGGGTCAACCGTGGTCAGGCCAAGCGCCACCGCCTCGGCCTCGGGCGAGACATAGCCGCCGACCGCCATGACCATCAGATCAAGAAGCGCGGTCCGGTCGTCGGGCGTGGCCGCCGTGCCTTTCAGCGCCACCAGGCGTTCCTGCGCCGCGCGCGCGCCCGCAATATTTCCCAACGACACTTCGGCTCGGGTCAGAATTTCCAGCCCCTGGGCATTATCGCCGCGCTCCGACAGCACCAGTCGCAGCTCTGACACCAGATCGCCGGCACCTGCCTCGGGCGCGGACACCGGCGGCATCGCCGCCTCGGCCTCGGCCTGGCTTGGACGGTCGGCGCGCACCGCCTCGGCGGCTTTGAAACGCGCCGCCAAGGGAAGATCGCCGTACCCCGGCGCGCCAAGCCAGAAATAGCCAGCCAGCGCAGCGGCCAAAACCAGCAGCACCGCGATCGCCGTGCCGCGCGGGCCGGACCCCGCCGGGTCAGCGGTTTCGCGCATGACCCTGTCTGCCGCCAGGATCCGCCGGCCCACCTCGGCGCGGGCCCGCGCCGCAGCGTCGGTATCCAGAATCCCGCGCGCCAGATCGCGGTCAACCTCCGACAGCTGGTCGCGGTAGACCCGCAGGTCGTGCGCGCCATCGGCCTGGCCATCGCCGCCGCCACGGATCACCGCGCCGACTAGCGTGGCTGCCACCACCGCCGTCAGCACCCCGGCAACCGCCCAGAAGATCATGTTGTTCTCCGCCGCATCGACCCCTGATACGCCCAGTTCCGCCCGCAGAAAACCCCGTTGGCTTCACTTAATCCTCGGGCTGGTCGGGTGGTGTTGCCCGAACTGACCTCCAATCGCCGTCGCTTCGTCGTTCCGGGAAATTCATTGCGCCGCGCTGGCGCGCGTCGCGACGGGCGAGGGGGCGCTGCCCCTCGCGCTCCCTTAGGTATTTTTCGAAACAGTGACATCAGGCGGTATGAAGCGCGCTCCGTCCCGGACCCGATCCGGGAAGTTGGCCGCACCTATACTAGGGCGGGTCGGGTGGTGTTGCCCGACCTGACCTCCACTCCCCGTCGCTTTGTCGTTCCAGGAAATTCATTGCACCGCGCTGGCGCGCGTCGCCAAGGGCGAGGGGCGCTGCCCCTCGCGCTCCCTTAAGTATTTTTCGAAACAGTGACATCAGGCGGTATGATGCGCGCGCCGTCCCCGGACCCGATCCGGGACCTTGGCCGCACCGCCGGGGATGTCGCAGACGACCCCCATTGTGCCGCCATGCGGATTGGCAATAGAGATGCCGTGTATCATTGAAACTCAGCCGCGCCCGCTGCGCCCCCGAGGGACCACATGAAACGCTATTCCGCATTCGCCATCGCGCGCGAGGCATTGCGCCATCATCGCGGCTGGGACCGCGCCTGGGCCAGCCCCGAACCGCGCGACCGCTATGATGTGGTGATTGTCGGGGCCGGGGGGCATGGGCTCGCCACCGCCTATTACCTGGGCCGCAACCACGGGATCACCGACGTGGCGGTGATCGAAAAGGGCTGGCTGGGTGGGGGCAACACCGGGCGCAACACCACGATCATCCGCTCGAACTATCTGCAAGACGCCTCCGCCGCGATCTACGAAAAGGCGCGCAGCCTTTACGAGACGCTTTCCCAAGAGCTGAATTACAACATCATGTTTTCGCCGCGCGGCGTCATGATGCTGGCCCAGACCGAGGCCGAGGTTCGCGGCTATAGGCGCACCGTCATGGCCAACAACTTGCAGGGCGTGACGACCGAGTTCATCGCGCCGGACCGGGTCAAAGAACTTTGCCCGATCATCTGCCTCGACGGCCCGCGCTATCCGGTGCTGGGGGCTTTGTGGCAGGCGCGCGGCGGCACCGCGCGCCACGACGCGGTGGCCTGGGGCTATGCGCGGGCGTGCTCGGCCATGGGCATGCACATCATCCAGCAGTGCGAGGTGACGGGCGTGCGCTCTGACGCTGGCCGCGTGACCGGCGTTTCAACCACCAAGGGCGACTTCGCCTGCACCAAGTTGGCGGGCGTCGTCGCCGGCCACTCGGGCGTGTTCGCCGACATGGCCGGCTTCCGCCTGCCGATCGAATCGGTGGCGCTGCAGGCCTGCGTTTCCGAACCCATCAAACCCTGCATGGACGTGGTCGTGATGGCCAACACCGTGCATGGCTACATGAGCCAGTCCGACAAGGGCGAGATGGTGATCGGCGGCGGCGCGGATGGGTACAACAATTACACCCAGCGCGGCTCGTTCCACCATATCGAAGAAACCGTGCGCGCCCTTGTCGAAACCTTCCCGATCATCTCGCGCCTAAAGATGCTGCGCCAGTGGGGCGGCATCGTCGACATGACCGGCGACCGCTCGCCGATCCTGTCCAAGACGCCTTTGGAGGGCTGCTTTGTCAACTGCGGCTGGGGCACCGGCGGGTTCAAATCAATCCCCGGGAGCGGCTGGGCGATGGCGGAGTTGATGGCGAAGGGTGAAAGCCCGTTGGCCGCAGAATTCGGGCTGGAACGCTTTCGCGAGGGCCGGTTCATTGATGAGAGCGTAGCGGCGGGGGTGGCGCATTGAAATTGTTGGGCTTTCTCAAGTTGCGTTCTGAAGAAGATGTCACGCCGTCGGTGCGACTTCTTTGGGGGTTAGCGGCGGCATGTTGGGTGGCGGGTGCCGCAACCGAATTCCTTATGCCCGAAAGCGGCGGGTTTTCCTCCTTTGGGGGTGTCGCGATAGCGGCTACTACGCCGGTGTTTGGTGGCCTCTTGGCAAAAATGAGTGAGTACTCGACGTGGATCGCGCCAAAAGTCATTCACGCATCAAGCCAAGTTAAGATGGCAACGGACCTGAAGATCGGTGATGGATGGAATGATCCCAACTTAATCGAAGCAAAATCGAAGGCGGAAGACCAACACAATTCGCTTGAGCAGGCCCGGCAATCCGTCGACCGAGGGTTCCGACGTCTCCTTTCTTCTCAAATTTGGATTGTGAGTTCTTCATCTCTGATTTGGGCAACTGGTGATTGGTGGGTCAGTTTGCTTGGGTTGGTGTTGTGACATGGTGACTGGAACATATTTCAACCGGATCGCCCCCGATCCGGATCGCGCCTGCCCGCCCGTCACGCCAAAGGCGTGCTTTCAGCACGACGGCGGGCGCGATCCTCTGATTCTCTTCACAGCGGAAAATCTTGACCCAAGCGGAAATTCTCAATGCTGATCCTCCACTGCCCCTACTGCGGCGTTGATGCCCCCGAGACCGAGCTACACGGGCACGGCGAGGCGCATCTCAAACGCTTTGGCCCCGGCGCGCAAGACGCTGATTTCGAGGCGTATTTGTTTCACCGCAAAAACCCCAAGGGGGTGCACTTTGAGCGCTGGCGGCACGCGAATGGCTGCGGCAAGTGGTTCCACGCCGCGCGCTGCACCGCGACCCTGGAAGTGTTCGCCACCTACAGCGCCCAGACCACCGCGCCCCCCGCCGAAGTCCTTGAAAAGATCGACGCCAAACGCCCCGGCTGGCGCGCCGCACCTCCCCCCTCCCGTGGGAGGGGGGCCGGGGGGGAGGCCGTCGAACCCCCGCGCAAGAAGGCGAAAATCCCATGAGCACCCGCCTCGCCAGCGGCGGTCACCTGATCGACCGCACCAAACCCCTGAAGTTCGCCTTCAACGGCAAGAACTTCACAGGTTATCAAGGCGATACCCTCGCCTCGGCCCTGCTGGCCAACGGCCAGACCCTCATAGGACGGTCGTTCAAATACCACCGCCCGCGCGGCGTTGTCGCCAGCGGCCCGGAAGAACCCAACGCCCTGGTCGCTTTGGGCAAATCCGCCCGGATGGAACCCAACCAGCGCGCCACCACGACCCAGCTTTTCGACGGGCTGAGCGCGAAATCGCAAAACCACTGGCCCAGCCTCGAATTTGACGTTGGTGCCCTTAACACTCTGATCCCAAGCCTTTTACCGGCCGGGTTCTATTACAAGACCTTCATGTTCCCCCGTGCATTCTGGAAGCACGTCTTCGAACCCATCATCCGCAAATCCGCCGGCCTCGGCCCGGCCCCCATTGACCGCGACCCCGACACCTACGAACATTTCCACGCCTTCGCCGACGTTCTGGTGGTCGGCGGTGGTATCGCGGGCCTTGCTGCGGCGCGTTCGGCGGGCGCGGCGGGGGCCCGAGTTCTGCTGATCGAGCAGAGCCCGCACTGGGGCGGCCGCGCCCCGGTGGACGATGCGGAAATATCTGATAAACCGGCCGCGAGCTGGATCAAATCACAGGTGCAAGCGCTTGAAAAGATGGGTAACGTCACGCTGCGGCGCAACTGCATGGGTGCCGGCGTTTATGACCATGGCTATGCGCTGGCGCTCGAGCGCCTGACCGACGACGCCCCCGGCGCGCCGGGTCCCCGCCACCGCCTCTGGCGCATCCGCGCCGGCCGGATCATCACCGCCACCGGCACCATTGAGCGACCCCTGACGTTCGCGGGCAACGACCTGCCCGGCGTGATGCTGGCCTCGGCGGTGCGCGACTATGTGGTGGGTTGGGGAGTCTCGCCTGGCGACCGCACGGTTCTGGTCACCAACAACGACGACGCCTACCGGACCGCGATCGCCTTGGCCGAAGCCGGTCTGGCCGTGCCCGCCATTATCGACGTCCGTCCCGCCTCTGACGGTGAATTACCCCGCAAAGCCAAAGATTTGGGGATCATCATTCATGCTGGCAAAGCCGTGGCCAAGATCAAGGGTCGCCGCCGGGTGACCGGCGTTGCGCTCTGCCTGCAAGCCGGCGAAGGCGCGGTGCTGGACGAGATCGCCTGCGACGCCGTCGCCATGTCGGGCGGCTGGTCGCCCGTGGTCCATCTCTGGTCCCACTGCGGCGGCAAGCTCAGCTGGAACGACGACCTCGCGCATTTCCGCCCCGACCCCGACCGCCCGCCGCTTGGCGCTGACGGCACCGGCTTTGTCCTGACCGCAGGCACCGCCTCGGGCCACCTGGGCACCGCCGAGGCTCTGGCGGACGCCCACGCGGCAGGCAAAGAGGCCGCCAAAGCAACTGGTTACACGCCCAAGCGGACCGTCGCGCCCAAAGCCACTGGCGCGCCCGAGGCCGCGATGATGCCGATCTGGGCCATGCCCCAGGGCGCGGGCGACGCCCTCAAGTCGAAAATGTGGCTCGATTTCCAGAACGATGTCAAAGTGTCGGACGTGCACCTGGCCGCCCGCGAGGGCTATGAAAGCGTCGAACACACCAAGCGCTACACCACGCTTGGCATGGCCACGGATCAGGGTAAGCTCAGTAATGTCAACGGCCTCGCGATCCTTGCTCACGCGTTGGACGCGCCGATCCCCGCTGTTGGCACCACCACGTTCCGCCCGCCCTATACGCCGATATCCTTCGGCGCGATTGCGGGCGAGGCGCGCGGCAAGATATTCCAGCCGATCCGCCGCACGCCGCTGCACGACTGGCACGACGCGAACGGCGCTAAGTGGGAACCGGTCGGCCACTGGCGTCGCCCCTACACCTATCTGCGCGGCGGCGAAAGCCTCGACCAAGCGGTTGAACGTGAAGTCCTAAACACCCGTAATCATTTAGGTTTGCTCGATGCCTCGACCCTTGGCAAACTCATCGTCCGCGGCCCCGACGCGGGTCGCTTCCTCGACATGCTCTACACCAACATGATGTCCAACCTGGCCCCCGGCAAATGCCGCTATGGCCTCATGTGTTCCGAGAACGGGTTCCTGTCCGACGACGGGGTTGTGGCGCGCATCGACGAAGACACCTGGCTTTGCCACACCACATCGGGCGGGGCCGACCGCATCCATGGCTGGATGGAAGAATGGCTGCAGACCGAATGGTGGGACTGGCAGGTCTACGTCGCCAACGTCACCGAACAATCCGCCCAGATCGGCGTGGTCGGCCCCAACGCGCGGCACGTGCTGGAAAAATTGGGCGGATTGGACGTGTCGAAAGACAATCTGCCATTCATGGGCTGGGTCGATGGCGCTTTGGGCAACATCCCGGCGCGCGCCTATCGCATCAGCTTTTCGGGCGAACTTTCCTATGAAATCTCGGTTCCCGCCAGCCAGGGCCGCGCGCTCTGGGATATGCTGGTTGAGGCGGGTGCCGAATTCGGCGCTATGCCCTACGGCACCGAAGCGCTGCACATCATGCGCGCCGAAAAGGGCTTCATCATGATTGGGGACGAAACCGACGGCACGGTGATCCCGCAGGATCTTGGGCTTGGCTGGGCGATCTCGAAGAAGAAAGACGACTACTTAGGCAAACGCGCCCAGGCGCGCGCCGCCATGACCGACCCCGACCGGTGGCGCTTGGTCGGGCTTGAGACCGTTGACGGCGGCGTGTTGCCCGACGGTGCTTACGCGGTCGAGGACGGCGTCAACGCCAACGGCCAGCGCAACGTGCAGGGCAGGGTGACCTCGACCTACCGCTCGCCCACGATGGCGCGCGGCATCGCCATGGGGCTGGTGCGCCACGGACCCGAGCGCATGGGCGAGACGCTGGAATTCCCGGTGCCGGGCGGCGAGGCGGTGCTGGCCAAAATCGTCACCCCGGTTTTCTTTGATCCGGATGGAGAGAAAGCGAATGTCTGAACTGGTCAGCGCCCTGGCAGGTGCCACTTTCCAAGGCATCGCCCGGGTCATCGAGCAGGGCCCGCGCGGCATGCTCACGCTGCGCTGCGACCTCGCCGCGCAAGCTGTTGCAAAAGCAGTCAAATCGGCGACCGGGCTTGGCGTTCCCAGCGCCCGTGAAATCTTTCTCAAAGGCGCGGCAGGTGTGGCCTGGATGTCCCCTGACGAGCTGCTGGTCCTGCTGCCCCACGGCGAAGCCACCGCCGCCGCGGCGGTCATGTCAGACGCATTGAAAGGCGAACACGCGCTGGTGGCCGAGGTCTCGGATGCCCGCGCGGTTTTTCGCATCAAGGGACCCCACGCGCGCGACGTGCTGGCCAAACTCGCCCCTGTCGATCTGCATCCGGACCGGTTCAGGGCGGGCATGATCCGCCGCACCCATCTGGCGCAGGTTCCGGCAGCGTTCTGGATGGTTGGCAAAGACGACTTCGAGATCGTCGCCTTCCGCTCGGTCGCGCAATACGTCTTTGACCTGCTCAGGACCGCCGCGGCTGAGGGCAGCGAGGTGGAGATGTTCTGACCGCGGCGTTCAGGCGGGCAGATTTTCCAAGGGACGAAAAACGGTAATTGCCTGGCGACCGGCCCTCTTGGCCGCGGCACGGGCCTGTTCTTCGGTCAGCGCGGGCCACGGGCGTGGACCGGATATCAGCCCAGCGTCTTTCAGCTGATGATAGACTTGCCGGAAATCCACTTCGCCCCAACTCAATCGGCTGGGCCTGTTTGACGCTTGGCCAACCCAATTGCGCACCAGCGCATTGACCGCAATCGTCTTCGCGCCGCTGAAGGCACCGATCTGCCGAGCGAACATCTGATCCAGATCGCCCTGCCGTCGCGCGACAACCCCGACCCGCTGGTTTTCATTCCCCACAAGCGCAAGCAGATGCAGCGGCGAAGAATCCAGCGATATGACGTGGGTTGCCGATTTATAGGCTGCAATCTGCTCCAGAAACCCGTGTTTTTGAGGGTGGAAGATCGCGTAGCCCTCGTTCTGAAGTCAGGATTCCAGCCGATGTTCCCCCAGAATACAGCCCGGACCAGCGCCCAGCCCGGATCGCGAGATATAGATTTTCTCGGCACCCTGCGGCGCAATGCTTTTGCCCGCATATCGGCGCACAAACGACCGAAACTCTGGCGCGCCCTCGATCATCTGAAACAACCCAAACCCCTGGGCCGGCACATAAAGCCGCTCGACCCTTGTCGGGTGTTCAAGATTGACCGTCTCGGTCGTCACGCCGAGTGCCTCAAGCAGCGGGGCGTATATCTTCAGATTCCTTTGCGCGTGATGCTGATATTTGGGTACGAATATGGCACCGTCAATCTGGTCTCTCACCTGGTCGATTGCCCAGATTCTGCTTATTGTCTCGACCATAAAATGACCGAAATGCCCAAAAAGCGGTCCCATGAACACCCAGGTGCCTGCCAGGGGGCCAATGTCGCTTTCCGGCGGCTGATGGGGCGGCAAGGTGACCCGGTCGTCGCCGCGCCAGGTGACCGAATTATCGTCCAACACCCCGTCGGCCCCAAGCACGCCCAGCCTTGGTGTCGGTCGGTTGGCCGCGCCAACAGGCGGAGGAACAACCACGGCACCCTCGTGCACACTGATCCGTTCAGCGATTGACCCAGAAAGATCAGGCGCGGTTAAGTGCCTATCACCGGCCATTCAGGTTGCCTCGCCCGCTATTCTGTCGTCACGGGGTACCCAACACCACACCTGATGTAAACGTTGCAAAGCCCCTGTTGGCATCGAGATTGTGGCGCGAGCGGCGGGTGTATTGAATCGCTCAAGACTATTGGCGTAAACTTCGGGAAAGCCGCTCGCCGTTCGGACCGGCGGCCAGAGCCCATGCGGGCGAGCAACGAAACGGGGCACCAGAGCAGTTGGCAAAAGGTTCCAACCTCGAACGCGAAAATGCCGCGGTGGTTCTGGCCCGGGCTCGCGGCAACAAATTGCGCCGGTATCCGTCGCCCGACACCGATGGTGACCGCCTCTATCCTCTGGCCTCTCCCGCCAGCGCGCCCAGTTTTCGGATCGGACCGGACGAGACAATTTTCGCCATTGGCTCGTGTTTCGCCCGAAACATCGAACGCGCCCTGACCAAGGCCGGCAAACGCGTTCTAAGCCGCGATTTCGATCTGGGTCAGATCGGCGAAAGCCTTGGGCAGGCCAGCAACTTTTTCAACAAATACACCATATTTTCTGTGGTCAACGAACTGCGTTGGTCGCTGGATCGCGAAACTTTTCCCGCCGAGGCGCTGTTCTACCCACTCAAAGATGACAAGTTCTGCGACTGTCAGCTGGGCGTGGCCAAACTTGATTTTGAGATTGATCAGGTGCTGGAATTCCGTCACCGCTACCTTGATGCCATGGCACAGGTCGAAACTGCTGATGTGATCGTTCTGACACTCGGCTATGTCGAAACTTGGTTCGACACGAATCTCGGGCTTTATCTGAACGTGGCCCCACCTGTTCAGCTGATCAAAGCAAGCCCGGAGCGGTTCGAATTTCGGGTGCTCAGTTACCACGATGTACTGCGCGGCCTGAACGATCTCTATGCGCTTTTGACCCAGCATCGTTCTAAGCCTCTGAAAATGCTGATTACCGTGTCGCCGGTGCCGTTGAATGCCACGTTCCGCGATATGGACGTGCTCGTTGCCAATGCCTACTCCAAGTCGGTTCAGCGTGCTGCGATTGACGAATTCGTGTCCGGCAAGGATGGCGTTGATTACTTCCCGTCTTACGAATTCGTGGCGCTGTCCAATCCTGCGGTGGCCTGGGCGCGCGACGACTATCGCCATGTGTCTTCGCATCTGGTCAACCGCATCATGTCGGATGTGCTGGCCGCCTATTGCGCGGATCCTGATCAGACTGACCCGAAGATGACCGCCGATGCGCTGGCCTCGTCCGTGCTGATGATGCTCAAGCTCGAAAACACCGACGATGCCCTGTCGCTGATCGACCGACACCGGGCGCTGGCCGACAGCAATGCCGCCGTGCTTATGGCCGAAGCCGCTGCGTTGCGGCAGGCCAACCGGCTTGACGACGCCTGGGCAGCGCTTTCCAGGGCGGTCGAACTTGCCCCGCGCCGCCCCGGTCCCCTGGAAGCGCTTATCTTGCTCTGCGCGCCGCTCAACCGCAGCGACACAACGCCCAGCCTGCTGAGTGATCACGCCGGGCGCTTTCCAGGCCGCAAAAAGTTCCGCAACGGGGTGGATAACCACTAAGTCGCGCAATACGTCTTTGACCTGCTCAGTACCGCCGCGGTTGAGGGCAGCGAAGTTGGCGCGCTGCGCTGAACATTCGCTCAGCCGGTGGCGGGCGCGTACCCGCTGGCCGCAGCCTGGGCATTGTTCATTGCGCCCAGCGCCTCGGCGGAGCTGAAAATTTTGGTCGTTGCTCCCCCCGAAAATGCCCCTGACGCGGCAATTACCATCGCGCCTGCCGCCCGACCGCGTCATTGGGGTTGACGGGCGGGCACCCGAGGCTCAGGTATGCCGCATCGAATTCATCCAAGACGAGGGGCCCGCAGAAATGGCTTTTAAACTTCCCGACCTTCCCTATGCCCACGACGCGCTGGCCGACGCCGGCATGAGCCGCGAGACGCTGGAATTTCACCACGACCTGCACCACAACGCCTATGTGACCAACGGCAACAAGCTGATCGCCGGTACCGAATGGGAAGGCCAGTCGCTGGAAGACATCATCACCGGCACCTATGACGCGACTTCGGTCGCCCAGAACGGCATTTTCAACAACATCAGCCAGCTGTGGAACCACAACCAGTTCTGGGAGATGATGGGGCCGGGTTCGTCCTCGATGCCGTCAGAACTGGCGGGCGCGATCACCGACAGTTTCGGCTCGGTCGATGCCTTCAAGGAAGCCTTCAGCGCCGCCGGGGTCGGCCAGTTCGGGTCGGGCTGGTGCTGGCTGGTCAAAAACCGCGATGGCGGACTGGCGGTGACCAAGACCGAAAACGGCGTCAACCCGCTCTGTCACGGTCAGACCGCGCTTTTGGGCTGCGATGTGTGGGAACATTCCTATTACATCGACTTCCGCAACAAGCGGCCCGCTTACCTGGCGAATTTCCTCGACAATCTGGTCAACTGGGAAAACGTCGCCGCGCGGATGTAGGGCCGAAAACCGGGCAGGGCCTGTCGGCGGACCTCACATCAATTAGGCGACTTAT
Source organism: Brevirhabdus sp. (assembly GCA_047518005.1). Taxonomy (GTDB): domain Bacteria; phylum Pseudomonadota; class Alphaproteobacteria; order Rhodobacterales; family Rhodobacteraceae; genus JAKZRT01. Next base: position 6,439 of record JAKZRT010000115.1, on the reverse strand, counting down.
ATGGCGCGTTAAGGCAGATAACGGCCTTAACGCGCCAAGAATGTCGCCTCCCTCTTGAAATGTCGAAAACGACGTATATGTTGCCTTAAAGCCAAAACGGCTTATTAGGCGTCAGAAATGTCACTTTATGACGAAAGCAAGACCCGACCTGTCCTGACAATCCAGCACGACCTTGGCGCGGCGGCCGAGGCGTTTCGCCTGTCACGCAACTTAAAACAAGCCGATATCGCGCGCCAGGCCGGGATATCGACCCGCACCCTGCAAAGGCTCGAGGCAGGTCAAGGTGGCACTGTCGAGACGCTAATCCGCGTCCTGCGCGCGCTCGGTGTGGCCGAGGGCCTGGATAACCTCATCCCCGATGCCACGCTCAGCCCGCTCGACCCGGCATCGGGTCACAGAAAAAAACGCCGCCGCGCCCGCCCAACCACCGCCGCCGAAACCCCCCGAGGATGGCAGTGGAACGACTGACCCCATGACCCACGCAAACGTCATGCTCTGGGGTCGCCGGATCGGCGCGGTTCGCTGGATGGCGGACCGCGATACGGCCGTTTTTGAATACGAACCCGCATTCGTCGACAGCCATATCCAGGTCGCGCCCTTTGAAATGCCGCTGCGCCGTGGTCCGTTCCAGTTTCCCGCGCTGCCAAAGGCGTCGTTTCATGGCCTGCCCGGGCTTTTGGCCAACAGTCTGCCCGACCGTTTCGGCACCGCGCTGATCAACCGGTGGCTGGCCGATCAGGGGCGCAGTCCCGACAGCTTCAATCCGGTCGAACGGCTGTGTTATACCGGAACGCGCGGCATGGGCGCGCTGGAATTCGAACCTGCCACCGGGCAGCCGGATGCGGCAAGCGCACCGATCGATATCGCGCCGCTGGTCGATCTGGTGTCGCGGGTTCTGCAAAACCGCGAAAATCTAAGCGGGCATCTTATCGGTCCAGACGACCGACCGGCGCTGCGCGACATTCTCAAGGTCGGCACGTCGGCGGGCGGTGCCCGCGCCAAGGCGGTTCTGGCCTGGAACCCCGCGACCGGTGAATTTCGCTCGGGCCAGGTCGCGGCGGGGCAGGGATTTGACCCCTGGCTGATCAAATTCGACGGGGTACAGGGCAACGCCGACCATGAACTGGCCGACCCCATGGGGTTCGGGCGGCTCGAATATGCCTGTGCCCTGATGGCCCGCGACGCCGGTGTCGACATGATGCCCTGCCGTCTGCACACCGAGGGCGGGCGCGCGCATTTCATGACCCGACGCTTTGACCGCACCCCGGATGGCGGCAAGCTGCACATGCAGTCCTTTGCGGCGCTGAGGCATTTTGATTTCAACCAGCCCCGCGCGCACAGCTACGAGCAGGTGCTGGAAACCATCCGTGGTCTCGGCCTTGGACCGGATGCTATGGCTCAACAGGTCCGGCGCGCCATTCTGAATGTGGTGATCCGCAATCAGGATGACCACGTCAAGAACATCGCATTTCTTATGGAAAAATCGGGTCAGTGGCGCCTCGCCCCGGCGTTCGACGTGACCTATGCCCATAATCCCGCCGGCGCCTGGACCCGCGAACATCAGATGTCGATCGCGGGCAAGACCGATGGCTTTACCCGGCTCGACATGATTGCCCTGGGCAGATACGGCGACCTGAAACCGGCCAGGACCCGCGCCATCATCGACGAGGTTCTGACAACTGCCGCGAATTGGGATGCCTATACCGCGCAGGCCGGGGTCGATGCAGCACTTGCCACCCGCGCGCGTGCCGGGTTCCGCACCGGCCTCGCCTGACGCGGCGATCACGTGGCAGTGCCCAGGTGCGCGACCATCCCCTGTGCGTCCGCCACGACCGCGACAAGGCTTTTCAGGCCCGGATCGGCGAACCCCTGATCGATCACGTGGTCGATCAGCGCGATCAGCGGGTCCCAATAGCCTTCGACATTGACCAAGAAAACCGGCTTTTTATGCAGCCCCAGGTGGGCCCAGGTCAGCACTTCGAAAAACTCGTCCAGCGACCCCGTACCGCCGGGCAGCACCGCCACCGCATCGGCATTCATGAACATCACCTTTTTGCGCTCGTGCATGGTCTCGGTGATGATCAGACCGCTGAGGTCGCGCTTGGCCACCTCGGCGGTTATGAGATGGCTGGGGATCACGCCCAGGGTCTCGGCCCCGCCCGCCTGCGCGGCGCGCGCCACCTGGCCCATGATGCCGATGTTGCCAGCCCCGTAAACCAGCCGCCAGCCATTCTCGGCGATGGCCGCACCCATCTCGCGGGCCGCCTTTTCATACGCCGGTGACCGGCCCGACCTTGCGCCGCAATAGACGCAGATCGACTTTTTCGGGGCAGTCATGGGAAAAATGCCTTGAGCTTCGGGTTTTGACCCCTGATACCGCCGTTGATAATGTCTCACAAGTCCGCCTCGGGGCGGCAGTACGCACAGGGTTTTTTTGATGGCGAACCGGTCATGGTCTGGGGCACGCGTGGGCGCAGCGGTCGCGGGGCTGTTGGCGATTGCGGTGGTGGTTCTTTTTGTCATCACCAATCGTGACGCCTCGGTGCCGGGTGATGCGGCCGAGGACCAGGTTGCCGCGCCTGCGACCACGTCCCCGATCCCGACCGAGACCCCGACCGAACCCGCCGAGCCGGAAATCGACACCACCGCCACCGAGACTGCCACCGAGACCGCCACCGAGACCGCGCCCGAGACCCCGACCGCCGAGGCCCCCGAACCGGTGGTGCCCAGCTTTGACGTGGTGCGGGTTGATCCCGATGGCGGGGCCGTGGTGGCCGGGCGGTCCGGTCCGGGCGATCTGGTTCACATCCTGCTCGATGACCGGAAGGTTTTCGAGACCCCCGCCGATCAGCGCGGAAATTTTGTGGCGCTTTTTTCCATTGAACTCAGCGACAAGCCGCAGCTGATCTCGCTTTTGGCGATTACGCCTGACGGCACACGGGTGCCGTCCGCCCAGACGATCATCCTGACGCCGCCGCCGGCGCCGGAACCGCAAGTGGCTGAGGTCGTGGAAACGCCAGCGCCCGCCGAGGAAGTCGCAGCGCCCACCGAGGAAGTCGCAGCGCCCGCCGAAGCCACCCAGGTCGCCTCAGCCGAGGCGACCACACCCCAAGCCGAACCGGCCGCAGACGCAGCTGATTCCGAGGCCACGACAGCAGCCACCGAGCCTGTGCAGGAAACCGCAGATGCGGCAGAAGATGCCGCAGACGCGGACCCGCCCGCTCTCCAGCCCACGCCCGAAACCGCCGATGTGGAACCGGGTGTGTCTGATGGGGTCGAGCCCGACATTGAAATTGCCGCAGCGGCGCTCAGCACGCCGGACAACACCGCGCCCGAGGCAACATCGGAGGCAGCACAGCCCGAGCCTCAGGAAGCCGAAAGCGCCCCGGCGACGCCCGACGTTGTGGTCACCGCCGAAGCCACGCCCGAACCCGAACCCGAACCTGAGCCCGCGCCCGAAATGCCGCGTGCGCCTGGCATCATTCTGACCGACGAAACCGGCGTGCGCGTGCTTCAGCCCACCAGTTCGCAAATCAACCCCGCCGCCCTGGCCAATATCGTGATCGACGCGATCAGCTATGACGAAAGCGGTGATGTCGCGATCTCGGGACGCGCGCCGACCGGCGAATTCGTGCGGGTCTATGTTGATAACCAGCCGATCAGGACCGAACGCATCGCCCAGGACGGCTCGTGGCGGGCCGCACTTCCCGAGGTTGACAGCGGTGTCTACACGCTGCGCATCGACGAGGTTGACGCCGAAGGTACCGTGACCTCGCGCGTTGAAACGCCCTTCCAAAAGGAAGAACCCCAAGTGCTGGCCGAAGCGGCCGAGGCCGCCACCGCCCAAGGCGGCAGCGCGGTAACGCTGGTCACGGTCCAGCCGGGCTATACGCTTTGGGGCATCGCTACGCGCAACTACGACGACGGGTTCCAATACGTGCGCATTTTCAACGCCAACCGCGACCAGATCCGCGACCCCGACCTGATCTATCCGGGCCAGGTGTTCACCGTTCCCAACCGATAACCGGCGGCAGCTGTTGAACTAAGCGCCTGCCGCGCACCCGATATCTTGCCCTGCCTGTGGCGGTCGCGGCGACAGCCGTTGCCAGTATCACATTTTCAAAAAAAATACTCCGGCGCGCGCGCCGGGAGGCGACGCCAAAGGCGGCGCAAAACCTCACTCGGGGGCGCCATTGTGCAAAAAGAAACAGCCCGCCCGCCGCCGCCTCTGGCCAATCAGGGTCCGAGCACATATTTGTGAGCCCAACCGTTTGAAAGGCCTGCATGTCCTCGCCCAAAACCACTGTCGCCAACGACCGCGCCAGCGGCTGGCGGACCATCAAGAAGGTGGTGCCCTATCTCTGGCCGCCAGGCCAGACTTGGGTCAAACGCCGGGTCGTTCTGGCGATGATCCTGCTGGTCGTGGCCAAAGTGGTAGCGGTTGCGACACCGTTTTTTTTCAAGACGGCGGTGGATGCCCTGGCCGGTGACGCCCCCGAGGGTGCGCAGCTTTTGCTGTTCGGGGCGGTCGGGCTGACCGTGGCTTACGGTTTCGCGCGTTTGATGAACATCGGCCTTCAGCAACTGCGCGATGTGACCTTTGCCCGCGTCGGTCAGCGGGCGCTCAGATCGCTGGCGCTCGAGACCTTCACCCATATTCATGCGCTTTCCCTGCGCTATCACATCACCCGCAAGACCGGCGGTCTTTCCCGCATCGTCGAACGCGGCGTCAAGGGGGTCGAATTTCTTCTGCGCTTCATGCTGTTTTCGATCGGTCCGCTGATCCTCGAGCTGGCCATGATCGGCGTGATCTTGGCGCTGGTTTTCGACATCTGGTATCTGGTCGTGGTTCTGGTCACAATCGTGCTCTACACTTGGTTCACCTTCAAGGTGACCGAATGGCGGGTTCAGATCCGCCGGGAAATGAACCAACGCGACACCGAGGCCAACCAGAAAGCCATCGACAGCCTCTTGAACTTCGAGACGGTGAAATATTTCAGCGCCGAAAATCGCGAGGCGATGCGCTATGACGCCTCGATGGCCGCCTACGAACATTTGGCGATCAGGACTGCCAATTCGCTCGGGGCGCTCAATTTCGGTCAGGCGATCCTGATCAACTCCGGACTTGTCATCGTCATGGCGATGTCGGCGATTTCGGTAAGCAACGGTGTGCTGACGGTCGGCGATTTCGTCATGGTCAATGCCTATATGATCCAGATCACCCTGCCACTGAATTTCCTCGGCACGGTCTACCGCGAGATCCGCCAGAGCTTGGTCGACATGGGTGAAATGTTCGACCTGCTCGAGCAACCCGCCGAGGTTGCCGACAAACCGGGTGCGCCGGCGATCGCGGTGAATGGCGGCGCGGTCGAGCTGGACAATGTCGTCTTCGGCTACGATGCCGCGCGGCCCATCCTGCAAGGCGTCTCGATCCGCGTTGAACCCGGTCAGAGCCTCGCCATTGTCGGCCCCTCCGGGTCGGGCAAATCGACCATCGGGCGGCTGTTGTTCCGGTTCTATGACGTCGACGCCGGTGCCCTGCGTATCGACGGGCAGGACGTGCGCGACGTGACCCAGGCCAGCCTGCACGAGGTCATCGGCGTGGTGCCCCAGGACACCGTGCTCTTTAACGACACCATCCGTTACAATATCGCCTATGGCCGTCCCGGCGCGAGCTTCGCCGAGATCGAGGCCGCGGCCCGCGCCGCCGAGATCGACACGTTCATCAACGACCTGCCCGAAGGTTATGATACTCAGGTCGGCGAACGCGGCCTGAAACTGTCGGGCGGCGAGAAACAGCGGGTCGGCATCGCCCGCACGATCCTGAAAAATCCGCCGATCCTGCTGCTGGACGAGGCCACATCGGCGCTGGATACCGAAACCGAGGTCGAAATTCAGCGGCAATTGGCCGCGATCGGGCAGGGGCGCACGGTGATCACCATCGCGCACCGCCTCAGCACCATCGCCGAGGCCGACCACATCGTGGTGCTGGAAGCCGGGCAGATCGTCGAGCAGGGCACGCACGCCGACCTTCTGGTCTTCGACGGGCGCTATGCGTCGCTCTGGCACCGTCAGGCCGCAGACGAGGCCGACGACGTCCCGCGCCTGCCGCGCCCGCAGATTGTCGACGAACCCGCCCAGGTCGCCGCCAAGGTCACCTCCGGCGCCCAGCCCGCCGACGCCAACTGGCGCTGGACGCCTGGCTCAGGCGGGGCGGATTGACAGGGTCAAAACGCGCCGATTCTGACCCCGGGCGCCCAAGGTCCGCCATGCGGACTTTGCTGCCGTTCGCTTTGGGTGTAAGCGTCTGGTCTGGCTGCCCTGCCTGAGGCCGCAGATGTCAGATAGTGTCCATGATCGTTAATGGACATTATCGAGGTCAGATGTGGGCAGGAAGAAGCGCCGGAACTGGAGCAATAACGAGAAGCGGATGATCTGT
>JAKZRT010000114.1:0-8246 GCA_047518005.1 Brevirhabdus sp. | reverse complement strand
GCGCTGGCCGAAGACAACGATGACCCGATCAACGTCTTTATCTCGTCACCCGGCGGGCATGTGGAAAGCGGCGATATGGTGCACGACATGATCCGGTTCATTCGGCCCCTCGTGCGCACCATCGGGTCGGGCTGGGTGGCCAGCGCCGGGGCGTTGATCTTTGTTGGCGCGGATAAGACTGACCGGTATTGCCTGCCCAACACCCGGTTCTTGTTGCACCAGCCGTCGGGTGGGGTGGGCGGCAAAGTGACCGACATTCAGATCCAGGCCGAACAGATGCGGATCATGACCGAGCGGTTCAACAAGCTTTTCGCCGAGGCGACCGGGCAGAAACCGGAAAGGATTGCCAAGGACACGCAACGGGATTTCTGGCTGACCACCGACGAGGCGGTGGACTATGGACTGGTCGGACAGATCATCAACTCGGTCGACGAGTTGGGTTGAGCGCGTCCGATGCTGGTCCGCGCCGCAACATCTGACGACCGGTCTTCGATCTGGGCGATCCTCGAGCCCGTCTTCCGGGCGGGCGACAGTTATACCGTCGACCCCGACATCAGCCGCGACGACGCGCTGGCCTATTGGTGCGGGCCGCCCAGCACGGCTTTTGTGGTCGAAGACCGGGGTCGCGTGGCGGGGACCCATTACATCCGCCGCAATCATGGCGGCGGCGGCGGGCATGTTTGTAATTGCGGCTATGTCACGGACCCGGCCGCAAGCGGCAAAGGGGTGGCGCGGGCAATGCTGGAACATTCACAGGAAACCGCGCGGGCCATGGGATTTCGGGCCATGCAGTTTAATTTCGTGGTGGCGAGCAACACCCGCGCGGTGGCTTTGTGGCGGGCCTTTGGGTTTGACATCATCGGCCGTCTGCCGGGGGCTTTCAAACATCCCGATCAGAGTTATGGCGATGCCCTGGTGATGTGGAAATCACTGGTCTGACTGGCTGACGCGGGGCCTGCCCGCACCGCGCAGTCGCGCCAAGCCAGAGAAATATGTCTCCAGAAATGCGACAATGACCGAGCGTGCCGCGAATTTGACGCGCCGACGTAGTCGCATCGGATTGTGCCTATTCACCGCGCGGCCGCCTCATTACCGCCCGCAGATCTGCACCTTCGGCTGGCAATTGGCGCACGACTTCGCGCCCGGACGCACCGCACCGACCTGCACTGTGGCTGCTTTCTGACCGAAATAGACCGCCACCGAAGGAGATCATAATGAGCAAACTTTCGCGGATTATCGCCGGAACAATGATGACATCGCTGGCGCTTGGCGCGTTCAGCGTCTCGCTTGTGGCCCTCAGCGCCACCGAAGTTGCTGCAAAGGGCGGCCAATCGTCGGGTGCCGGCAAGGCGCGCGGCAAAGCAAATCGCGGCGGTGCCAGGGGTGCCATCGCCAAGGAACTGAAGAACCTCAACGCGATGTGCGCCAACGAAAACGCCTTTGCCAACGCCAGCAGCGAAAGCAACATTGGCCTGATGGCCGCGTTTTACAGCGCGCAGCAAGACGCGCTTGGCGCCGAAATGGCGCTGTTGGACGCCGAAACGGTTCTGACCGACAACGGCGAGGTCTATGACGGCGCGACCGCGGCGGACATTGTCGCCGCAATTGCGCTTTTGGACCCGGCAGTGGATGGCGAACAGATTGAGGCCCTGGAACGGCAGCGCGCCTACGCTGAGGCGTCAGAGCTTCTTGCCGCCGAGACCGCCGCCCTGGCCGACGCAGTTGGCGATCGCGACATCAGCGACGACGCGTTGGCAGTGTTCGAAGCCGGGTGCGACGCCTGACAGTCGCCTGGACTGCGCGGCGCGGGCAGCCCCCGCGCGGCGCGCCAGATCGCGCGTTCAACCGGGTTGCGCAGGCAACGGTCGGCGGCTAGGTCAGGGCTGATCCTGACAAAGGCCTGCCGATGATCCCCGGTGTCACCGCCCGCCGCCGCTTTTCCGACCTTTCCGAACAGGAGATTCTGGCGCTTGCTATTTCCTCCGAGGAAGACGACGCGCGCATCTATCGGACCTATGCTGAACGCCTGAGGTCGGATTATTCGGCCTCGGCGGCAGTTTTTGACGGTATGGCCGCCGAAGAGGACGAGCATCGCCAGTTGCTGATCGACGAACACAAACGCCGCTTTGGCGACCATATCCCGCTGATACGGCGCGAACATGTCAGCGGGTTCTATAGCCGCCGTCCGGTCTGGCTGGTGGAAAACCTCGGGCTCGGGCGGATGCGCGAGGAAGCCGCGCATATGGAGCGGGTCGCGGCAAATTTCTACCTCAAGGCCGCACAGGCCACCCAAGACGCCGATACCCGCAAATTTCTGGGTGATCTGGCCGCAGCCGAGGCCGGTCACATCCGCTCGGCCGAGACGCTCGGCGACATGCACCTTGGCGCTGAAGGTCGTGCAACCGAGGACAACGCCGACCGGCGGCAGTTCATCCTGACCTGGGTCCAGCCGGGGCTGGCCGGATTGATGGACGGCTCGGTGTCGACCCTGGCACCGATCTTTGCCACCGCATTCGCCACGCAGGACACGCATACAACCTTTCTGGTGGGTCTGGCTGCCAGCGTCGGTGCCGGCATATCCATGGGCTTCACCGAAGCCGCATCGGATGATGGCGAGCTTTCGGGGCGCGGATCACCGGTGAAACGCGGTTTTGCCAGCGGTGTGATGACCACGCTCGGCGGGCTGGGCCACGCGCTGCCGTATCTGATAACGGATTTCTGGACCGCGACGGTGGTCGCCATCATCGTCGTTTTTGTCGAGCTTTGGGCGATCGCCTGGATCCAGAACCGGTTCATGGAAACGCCGTTCTTTCGCGCCGCTTTCCAGGTCGTGCTGGGCGGTTCGCTGGTCTTTGCCGCCGGTGTGCTGATCGGCAGCAGATAGGATCGCTTCACGCGACATCCGCGCGGCGGGGCACCCTGCCGGTTGTCAAACCGAGCGCTGCCGAAGGCGGCGCAAGACCTCGCTCTGGTTGCCCCCGCTGCCAAGTTGAGCGCCTGTCTTCGGCGGTCGCGGAGGCCTCAGCGGGGATATTATCGCCCCCTGTCTGGCAGGACGCAGTGCCCTTTTTGGTATCATCTTGCCATAAATACTCCGGGGAGCGCGAGGGGCTGGCCCCTCGCCCCTCCGCGACGCGGAACGCGGCGCAAATAATCGACTTTGCGGTTTCAAGCGCACGCAAAGCCCCGTAGGGTCACGCCCGTGGCCGAGCAGCGAAAAAGAAAGCGCCGAAAAAAGAGCACCCGGCGCAAGCGCAAGACGCCTGCGCCGCTAATTCCCCGTGCCCGTCGCTGGCTCTGGCCGGGACTGCTGGCGGTGCCGGTCTTGTTGTTTGTGTGGGTGGCGGTCCTGGCGGTGGTGAACCCGCCGGTCACGCCCTATATGGCCGCCGAGGCGCTGCGTCTGGGCGGGATCAAATCCGAATGGGCCAACCTCGAAGACATGGCCGCGTCAATGCCCCGGTCGGTGGTCGCCGCCGAGGACGCCAATTTCTGCCTGCACTGGGGATTTGACATCGCCGCCCTGCGCATTGCCATCGAAGATGGCGGCAAACGCGGCGCGTCGACCCTGACCCAGCAGGTGGTCAAGAACGTCTTTCTCTGGCACGGGCGGTCGTACCCGCGCAAAGCGCTGGAAGCGCTGATCACGCCACTGGTCGAAGCGATCTGGACCAAGCGGCGGATACTGGAGGTCTATCTGAACGTTGCCGAGTTTGACGCCGGCGTGTTCGGCGTCAAGGCGGCGGCCCAGCATTATTATGGCGCGACCCCTGCCAAGCTGACCGGGCAACAGGCGGCGCGGCTGGCGGCATTGCTGCCCAACCCCAAGCAACGTTCGGCCTCGAACCCCGGCGCCTTCGTGCGCGCCCGTGCGCAAGCCATCGCCGAAGGGGCCGCAACGATCGCCGCTGACGGGCGTGCGGCGTGTTTTGCGGATTGATCCCAGCGCCCGACTGCGGCAGGACATAGACAACAGAACACATCGAGTTTCGCATGGCCCGTCTTTTTCACGTCCCGCTCTCGCCCTTCTGCCGCAAGGTACGTCTGTCGCTTGCCGAGAAAAAAATCGAGGTCGGGCTGGTTGAGGAGAAATACTGGGAGGCAAGCCCCGACTTTCTGCGCCGCAATCCGGCCGGCAAAGTGCCGGTCCTGAAGATCGACGATCTGACGCTTTCGGAAAGCGCTGCGATCTGTGAATATCTCGAAGAGCGTCACCCCGACCCGCCGCTGATGCCCAAGGACCCCGGTGAGCGGGCCGAGGTGCGGCGTCTGGTCGGCTGGTTTGACGACAAGTTTCATCACGAAGTCACCTCGAAGCTGCTGTATGAACGGGTCACCAAAAAGCTCATGGGCGCGGGGCACCCCGAGGCGAAACACGTCAAGGCGGGATCGAAAGCGATCAAGTTTCATCTGGGCTATATGACCTGGCTTTTAGAACAGCGGCGCTGGCTTGCCGGCAACGCCATGACACTGGCCGATTTCGCGGCGGCCGCGCATCTGTCGGCGCTGGATTACACATCGGACGTTGACTGGGACCGCGCCGCGGTGGTGCGCGACTGGTATGCCAAGATCAAGTCGCGCCCGTCGTTCCGGGCCATTCTGGCCGATCAGGTGCCGGGGTTTCCGCCGCCCGCCCATTACGCCGACCTCGATTTCTGATGCCCGGCCTGACGCCCCAGGCGATCAAGGACGACCTGACCCGGCAGGCACGTGACCTGGGCTTTGCCGACGTCGGCGTGGCTGCGGTGGCGGACCTGCCCGACGTGATGACGCCGCTGAGGGCATTTGTTGACAAGGGCCGCCACGGTCAGATGGGCTGGATGGCCGACCGCATGGCCTGGCGCGGTGATCCGGGCGCGCTGTGGCCGCAAGCGCGGTCGGTCATCATGCTGGCCGATCTTTACACGCTTGATAGCGACCCGATGGACGGGCTGGCGCGCAAGGATCGCGCAGTGATCAGCCATTATGCGCGCGGGCGCGATTATCATGACATCGTTAAGAAGCGCCTCAAACGCCTGGGGCGCTGGCTGATCGAGGCCGCTCCAGGTGCCGCGATCAAGGTTTTCGTCGACACCGCCCCGGTGATGGAAAAGCCGCTGGCAGCGGCGGCGGGGCTGGGCTGGCAGGGCAAGCACACCAATCTTCTGAGCCGCGATCTGGGCAATTGGTTTTTTCTGGGCGCGATTTTCACCACGCTCGATCTGCCGCCCGATCAACCCGGGCAAGACCATTGCGGCAGCTGCCGCGCGTGTCTGGACATCTGTCCAACGGGCGCTTTTCCGGCCCCCTACCAGCTCGATGCGCGGCGCTGCATTTCCTATCTGACAATCGAGCACAAGGGCCCGGTTGACGAAGCCCTGCGTCCGGCGCTGGGCAACCGCATCTTCGGCTGCGACGATTGTCTGGCGGTGTGCCCCTGGAACAAGTTCGCGGCGTCGGCGCGCGACATGCGCTATGCGCCGCGTCCCGAGCTGGAGGCCCCCGCCCTGGCCGATCTGGCCGGGCTTGACGATGCGGCGTTCCGCAAGATGTTCGCGGGCTCGCCCGTCAAACGCATCGGGCGCAACCGCTTCGTGCGCAACGTGGCTTATGCCATCGGCAACTCGGGCCAGCCGGACCTGGCCCGGGCCGTTGCGCCTTTGACCGCTGACCCGGATCCGGCGGTGGCTGATGCGGCTGAATGGGCGGTGGCGCGGCTTCGATTACCCACGCCGCGGACCCGGACCTGATCGGCGACCGCGCCCCCGCCGTCAAAACCCTACGTTTTCGAACCGCGGCGGCGGACCCGCACAACTGATCCGCAAGGATCTCGCCTCGAGCGAGGGTCTGCCCTGAGCCACAACGCGGATTTCTGTCTCATCTTCACTCCCTATCAGTTGCGATGAACCAGAAATCCTCGGTTGTTCAAATCCTCAGTTCTGTCCCACAGGTGCTGACGTCAGACAGTGTCCGTCATCAGGGTTTTTGGTTCCAGTAGCGGCCTGAACTGAGAGAGTATCTGGCTCATCTGGTTGGTTGCATTATGCGGCAGCTTTGCGGTGTTGCAAGCGCCAGGTTTCGATCGTTTTGTGTTTGATCCTTTCCCGTTGGTTTAGAATGGTTTGAGCACGTCCGAAGTTGACATCGAACGGCGTGGCGTTGTTCAGGCTCTCACCCTGCCCGCCTCAAGCCGGTTTCCTCTAACAGTGCCAAATTACAATATGCCGCTCTTGTGAACAGTCGTGCAAGTCAAATTGGGCCGGAGCGCGAAAGCCCTATTTCGCCAACTTTGCAAGGAATTTTTGTCTTTCACTATCCAGAGAGCGGGTTGGCGCCAATCCCCAACTCGCGCGCAACCGGTTTAGCGCGTCCAGCGATTTGAGCCCCCATTGTCCGTCGATTGGGCCGGGATATAAGCCGGCTTTCTTCAAAATCGCCTGCGCTTGTTGAACCGAGATGCGAACCCCTCCACGATTAGGCGCAGCACGGAAAGCGGCAACTATCGCATCGTGCATCGGTGTTAGTCGAAGGCTATCATCGCAAGGTAGAGGGCGGTGCGGCAGGCCGTCGTCGCGAGGCTTGCGAAAGTCGAAGTCACCATTGTAGTTGTTCTTGGCGTTTGGGTTGTTCATCCAGCCGTATTTGTTGATCAGCCCCTATGTCATGACAGAGTTGTAGGCTGTATTGTCGAGCACGACTGCACATTTTGCAAAGTGATCTGACAAACGGGCGAGATGGCGGTCCAGCGTGGCTCAACGAAGGCTTTCCAGAGTACTTGACGTTTGACTGGCTGCATCGGCGCAGCGTTGAGGATTTTCGAGGGCAAATGCGATTTCTCGCCAGCTTGTCCAGCACGAGCGAGACGAAACTCCGGACGCGTGTCGGGTGTTCAAGTCCCTCCTCCGCTACTAAAGATTTCAATGAGTTAGCCGAAATTCCGCCGTCCTAACGACAGCGCCTCCCCTCTCTGGGGGACATATGGGGGACAAATGGGCTGGAGAATCTGCTCATTTTGCCGCCCGGCTATCCGCCCGAAATCTTTTTCCTTATGATCTCTGCGCCAGCGCCCAATGAACGCAGTTTCCCCTCGGCTACGGTGCGGGGCAATGGTGCCATGCCGCAATTGGTGCATGCGATCAAACGCTCCGGGTCAACGAACTCCAAGGCTGAGCGCAAGGTCGCGGCCACTTTTTCAGGCGTCTCTACATCGTTGCTGGCCACGTTGATCGCGCCAACTAGAACTTCATTGTCCTTCATGGCGGACATGACCGACAGGGGCACGTGGGAATCCGCACACTCAAGCGAGACCTGATCGATCCGGCTGGCGTTGAGAGCTGGGAAAAAATCTTCGTATTGCCGCCATTCACGACCCAACGTGTTCTTCCAATCAATGTTCTGCTTGATGCCATATCCATAGCAGATGTGAACGGCAGTTTTGCACTTCAGCCCTTGAATCGCGCGGTGCAGACAATCGACACCCCACTCTGGAACTAAATGCATGAATGCGTTGAATGCCGGTTCGTCAAATTGGATGACGTCGACGCCGAGCGCCTCTAGTTCCAACGCTTCCTCGTTCAGCAACTCGGCAAATGCCATGGCCATTTCTGCCCGCTCGCAAAAGTGCTGGTCGGCAATCGTGTCGCAGATGGTCATTGGCCCGGGAAGTGTGAATTTCAGAAGATTATTTGCATGCTGGCGCAGGAATTTTACACTGTCACCATGCACGGACTTTTTTTCGCTTCACGGCGGAAGTGACGGTTGGGACGGAGGCGTCATATCGATTGTCACGGATGCCCATGGTAGTCATCAGGTTCCAGTCGATGCTTTCGATTTCTTCCAGAAATCCATGGACAAAATGATTGCGGAATTGTTCGCCGTCGGCCTGAATGTCTATACCTGCTTCTTCCTGAATTTTGAGCCAACACAGGGCGGAGTCTTGCTTCCCCTCGATTAGGCTGTCACCTTCAAGTCGCCATCTGGCCCAAAGTTTCTCCGGCTCGGCCAGCCAACTCGGCTTCGGTAGACTCCCCGCGACAGTGGTTTGGATCATTGCGACCTCATATTCGCGTCATTGGGCGGGTTCGCCAATCATTCGGGCCACGGCTGTCCCTGACAGCGCGCATAGGTTATACCAACGGCCCTAGTCGTTGACCGTTTTGGCCCATTGTCTGGTAGTGATTGACGTGATTGCGGTTTTGTCGTTTGCAAAGAAGTTCCATGCTTCGCAACACCTGTCGACGATCTGCTCATAATTGTCGAAGACGGAT
>JAKZRT010000113.1:0-45470 GCA_047518005.1 Brevirhabdus sp. | reverse complement strand
TCCGTCTTCGACAATTATGAGCAGATCGTCGACAGGTGTTGCGAAGCATGGAACTTCTTTGCAAACGACAAAACCGCAATCACGTCAATCACTACCAGACAATGGGCCAAAACGGTCAACGACTAGGGCCGTTGGTATAAGCTCTGTGACGGTCAAAGATCAGTCCAGAGAGCCGGTCGTTCACGACGTGGTTTTCGCCTTTTCCTTTGCGGCCTTTGTCCGGGACGGGCAATGGATGCGGGCGGCCGAATAAATCGGAAAATTGCCTTGCGATTCGCCGACTTCCCCCTTGAACCCCACCGCGCACGGACGTAAGTACAGGGCCTGAAATTGGCGCGGGGTGGAGCAGTCCGGTAGCTCGTCAGGCTCATAACCTGAAGGTCGTAGGTTCAAATCCTACCCCCGCAACCAATATTCAGTTTCACAGGCTTTCACCCCGCAATAGTTAACCTGCTTCTTCGGGCAACGGGTCGCCGGCGTGCCAGCCTTGCGCCATCAACCGGTCGAGAAATGCCAGCGGCGGTCCGCGGTCTTCGTGCAGTAGCAAGACCAGAAGATCGCCAGGTTGCGCCCACCCGATCGCGTGTCGGACGGCGTCAAATTCATTTTTCACCACGGCAATCTGCGAACCATCCGCCCCCAGATTGCGGAGCTCGTTGTCGATGACAGCAGGGACCTCGCCCAGGGCGCGGCCGCGTAACTTTGTCGTCAGTTCCTTGACCACCACCATGTCGGGATTGGCCGCCCAGACTGCCCGGGTCAGTTGCCGTGTGTCTTCATCGCTGCGGTCGCCGGCCTGACCGATCACTATCAAACGACGCGCGGCGGGAAGAGCTGCGATCGCTTCGGCCAATGCCAACACGCCATGTGGGTTATGGGCGAAGTCAATCAGAATAGTGACGCCGCCGATCTCCATGAAGTTTCCGCGGCCTGGGTTTTCCTGCGCCGAATTGCTGAATCTGCGCAGAGCCCGCGTCAGCGCGTCTGCGGGCAGGTCGAGCGCCGCGGCTACGGCAATGGCACCCAGAGCGTTGGATACGTTGAACCTCGCAGCCCCTTTCATACTCGGGGCAAAGTCATCGACAGCCAATATCGGGATCGTCTCGCCGTCCCTGGCCAGCGTCATAACACCGTCTGAAACATAGGCGCTCGGGCCATTGTCCGTTGGACCTTCCAGCGTCAGCCCGTACCAAAAGACATTTCCGTCAAAGCTTTGGGCGCGCGCGACCAACTCGAGGTCGTCGGCGTTCAGCACCAGATAGCCACCGGGCCGCACCGCCTTGGCGACAAGAAACTTGGCATCCGCCAGCGTCGGTACATCGGTTATTCCGTAGTCACCAAGATGATCGGCGGCGACGTTGGTTATCAGACAGGCATCGGCGCGTGGCACTGGCAGGCCGCGCCGCATCAGCCCGCCGCGCGCGGCTTCGATGACAGCCAGCTCGACCCTTGTGTCGCGCACCGCCATCCGCGCACCTGCGGGCCCGGAATAATCGCCCTCGTCGACGATATCGTCACCGACGCGCACCCAATCGCTGGACGACAGACCGACGATTTTGTCGGCCTCGGCACCAATCGCCGCAATCAGGCGGACAGTGGTGGATTTTCCGTTGGTGCCGGTCACCAGTGCAACGGGCACGTCGTGCACACTTGACCAATCGATATCGGCGGGTTCAGGCGTTTTTCCGTCCGGCCAGGTCAAACAGCCGGTGCCAAGCCCCACCGAAACACCGCCGTCGTGGGCCAGAAACGTCACGTCGTGCCGGGCCGCAGCAGCGGCGAGCGCAACCAGCGGTGCGGAACGCTCGGCGGCGATTTTTCCCGACAAACTGGCCAAGGCGCGGTCCATGTCCGCAAGCGCCGTGTCGTTAAGCGTTGCTTCGGTAAACTGCCAGGCGACCTCAATCAGATCGGTCGCCGCATAAAGTGCGTCGAGCGGCGCACTTATCGCGGTGCTTGCACCTCCGGGATAGCCGCGAACGACCACCCGTTGGTCTTGCCAGCCGACACCGTCGAGGACCGCACGCATGTTCGTTTGCCAAAGCTTGATGGCAACATCTTTTCTGCCGTCCGGCAAAACCGCCTCGGCAACTGCCCCGTTGTCATCCATCAGAAAGTTAACGCCGGTCAGTCGCCGAACGTCTGTGAGCTTTATCACCACGTGGTCAGTCCGCGTCTTCTTCAACCGGTTCGCTGGCCAGCCGGACGCCGCGCGCATCGCGAACCAACTGCATGCCAGCGACCAAAACCGACTCTGGCACTTGCGGAGCGTCAGGAACCGCCAACGCTTCGGCCAGAGGATCGGCCGGTGCTTCGGCAATCGGAGGTTGGGCGGGTGAAGGCTCTGGCGCGGCATCCTCTTCGGCACCGCGCGGCTTGTTGAAATAGATGATCTGCTTCCACGTTCGCGCGATATTGTCGCCGAATATCAACACCAGATCGCCCGGCGCGCCCATTTTCAGCGCCGCATCAACCGCTTCCGCCTCGTCCGGGATCACGCTGATCGCATCATTGGCCACCCCATTGGCCAGCAACGCGGCCTGCATGATCCTTGGCACCTCGTCGGGCCCGCGCCCTCGCAGCCCATCATCGCGCCTGCAAATGTAATGATCAAAGTGACCGGCGACGATGCGTCCGGCCTCTTGGATATCCTCATCGCGGCGGTCGCCCGGCAACGTGATAACGCATACGCGTTTGCCGTCTGGTTCCAGTTGGTCAGACAGTTTGCACATCGCCTCGATCGCCGATGGGTTGTGTCCGTAATCCAGGATCACCTTGAAGGGGTGATCGTCAAACACGTTCATACGGCCCGGTGCCTGAAAATATGACCCGGAAAAGGTGCGCAGCCCGTGGCGAATATCTTCAAGGCTTTTGCCCATGCTGAAACATATGCCCGCCGCGAACAAAGCGTTCTGGACATTGTGCATCGCCTTACCGTCCAGCGTTGCCGGGATCAAATGCGTCCAGATCAGCGGAATATGCGCGCTTTTGTCGTAGATCGTAATCATGTGACCGTTCATGCCCTGTTCCAGCACGACGGCGCGCCCGCCGGTGCGTACATGTTCGCGCACCAAGGGATGTCCGGCGTTCAATGTTACGTAACAGATGTTTTTGGCCTTGGTCTTCGCGGCCATTTTCAGGCACAGATCGTCGTCCGCGTTCAAGACTGCGGTATCCACGGCGACTTCGACAACGATCTGTTTGACGACTGCCATGTCCTCGAGTGTATCGACGCCCCTAAGGCCGAGGTGGTCAGCCGAGATGTTCAGAACCGCGCCGCAGTCGCAACGTTCATAGCCGAGACCCCGCCGCAACAAGCCGCCGCGCGCGGTTTCAAGAACGGCAGCATCAACGGTCGGGTCGCGAAGGATCATCTGCGCGGCCATCGGACCAGTGAGTTCGCCCTTCACACTCAGGTTCCCATCGATATAGACCCCGTCGGTTGTCGCCAGACCGACCGTGTTGCCACTCAGTTTGTAAACATGCGCAACCATCCGGGCAGTCGTGGTTTTGCCGTTTGTGCCGGTGATCGAGATTATCGGGATCCTGCTGGGCGAATTGGCTGGAAATAACATATCCATCACCGCGCCCGCGACGTCGCGGGATTTGCCCTCGCTCGGAGCCACGTGCATTCGAAAGCCGGGGGCGGCGTTGATCTCGCAGATACCGGCACCGTTTTCCTTGTAAGACCGCGAGACATCGGCAGACAGGAAATCGACCCCCCCAATATCCAGCCCAATGGCTTTGACGGCGCGGACGGCCATGTGGCGGTTGTCGGGATGCACAATGTCGGTAACGTCAATTGCAGTGCCACCGGTCGACAGGTTGGCGGTCGAACGCAAGTAAACGATTTCGCCTTTCGGGGGCACGGTGTCCTTGGTGTAACCAAGCTCTTCCAAATGCTCACGGGCTTTGGCGTCAAATTCGATCCTGGTCAGGGCCTTTTCATGACCCACGCCGCGGCGCGGATCGGAATTCACCACCTCCAGCAATTTTTCGACCGAGTTACTGCCGTCCCCGACGACATGGCCCGGCACCCGTTTGGACACCGCGACCAGAGCCCCGTTCACGACCAGCATGCGGTGGTCCAGGCCCTGGACGAATGATTCGACGATTACTCCGTTACCGCTTTTGTTGTTCTCGCGGGCAAATTCGAACGCTTCTGCTACATGCTCCGAATTTTCCAGCCCAACCGATATTCCGCGGCCGTGGTTGGCATCAAGCGGTTTGATCACCACGGGATAGCCAATTCGGCCAGCCGCCTGTTCGGCTTCTTTGGCGTTATAGACCATGCGCTGGCGTGGAACCGGCAAACCCAGATCGGCCAATATCTTGTTGGTTGCCTCTTTGTCCGATGCCAGATCGACAGCGATGTAATGGGTTTCGCTGGTGATCGTCGCCTGAATGCGTTTCTGATAACGGCCATGGCCTAACTGGATCAGGCTATAGTCGTTCAGCCGCAGCCACGGAACATCCCGGTCGCGACCGGCCTTGACCAGCGATGCGGTGCTTGGGCCAAGCGCGCGGCGCTGAGCGCTTCGGATGAAATTGTCGCGTTCCGTTGCGAAGTCAAAATCCGGGGCGCGTTCGCCCGGGTCGACAAGGTCTTGCGGCAGCAGACTCCGGATCAGATTGATCGCCAATTCGCCTGCTTGCAAGCCAACTTGTTCCTGCTCGAATTCATAAACCATGTTGTACTGGCCAAGCTCGCCAGAGCCCCGGGTTTTGCCAAAGGTGACCTCCGCGCCAGCGACGTTTTGTAACTCGATGGCCAGATGCTCCCACACATGGCCCATCCAGGTGCCCTCGTCTTCGCGCAAGCGGCGAACGAATCCACCCGGTTCGCCATACGAACACCCGTGTTCGTGCAGTCCAGGCAAGGTTTCGAGAAGTGGATCGATGAAGGCGGTGCCGAGTTTTGCCGTTGGCCAATCCTCAAGCACCCCGATGTCAACTTGATGCCGGATCACCGGAAACAGGGCATAAATATTGGGACCACGAAAAACCGTTGTTTCAAGTATTTTCACGATGTTGTCCCCCGATAACTGAAAGTCGGCCGACCGCTATGGGCTGGCAGATCCAGTCGTGGCCGTGTGCGATTCCAAACTGTAATGATCCCCGGCGAGAAGTATATGCAGCTTCACCCCGACCATACTAATCGGTTTTCCGGACTTGGCGACGGCCATCGACGAAAACTGCAGATCAGATGGGTCAACGATCGTCAGGCCGCCGCTGCCGCACACTTCGATCATGTTGTCAGAGTCAATGAACGCAGCGGTATCCTCGTCAACGCCGATGCCTGTGGCAAAGGGGTTATACGCCAGCGCTGTCAGAAGGCGACCCAGGCGATCGCGCTCGCGAAAATGCTGATCAACGATGACCCGGTTGGTCAAGCCAAGGCCCGGCGACAATGTTGCCTTGCCCCGCCTCGGTGTCGGACCGCTTTGTCCATGAGCGATCATATGTTCGCAGAGAAATGCGGCGCCGGCGGATGTGCCGGCAACGTGAGTGCCCGCGGCATTGGTGCTGCGTACCAGACGGGCGACCGAGGAGCCGCCGATGATCGTAGACAACCGCAACTGATTGCCGCCCGTAAAAAAAATTCCGGTTGCCTGCTGCAATATCGCCAAGATTTCTGGATCTTCGCATTCCGAGCGTTCGGCGATTGCAACAACATCTGACCGTCCGGCCCCAAGGTCGCCGAATACGGCCGCATAGCGTGCGCCGCTGTCTTCCAATTGCGAAGCGGTCGGAACGATTGCGATTTTCGCGTTTAGACCGCCGCAAAGCTCGACAAACCGGTTTAGAATAGCAGAAGACTGCACTTTCTTCTCGCCGCCCCCGATCGGGATTATCCAGCCGCGGTTGGATTCTGACGAAAATTTTGCCGGGCACATCCTAGCAATTCTCCAAAATTACGAAAGTCGGGAACCGTCGTGAATGGCTGCAAAATTGTCAAGCGATATTGCGCTCGCGCCCTCGGCCAGCGCGGCCACCGTGGCCTGGGCGATCTCTGGATCAAGGGCTGGACCCCACAGTCACTTGGTCGCTCGTATCAGCCTTAGTATGTCCGCAGCAGCGGCAGGAATATTGGTGCCGGGGCCAAAGATCGCCTTTACCCCATTCGCATAAAGGAAATCATAGTCTTGTTGCGGGATAACCCCGCCGCAGATGACGATCACCTCGCCCGCCCCGGCGGCTTTCAGGGCCTCGACCAATTTCGGGGCCAGGGTTTTGTGGCCCGCGGCCTGGCTCGAGATGCCGACCACGTGCACGTCGTTGTCGACGGCGTCCTGTGCTGCCTCTTCGGGTGTCTGGAACAAAGGTCCGACATCCACGTCAAAGCCGATATCGGCGAATGCGGTGGCGATCACTTTTGCGCCCCGGTCATGCCCGTCCTGGCCCATCTTGACGACCAGCATCCGGGGGCGGCGGCCTTCCTCGTCAGCGAAGAGCTCGACATCGCGCTGGATCGCGGCAAAGCCTTCGTCGCCCTCATAGGCCGCGCCATAGACCCCGCTCAGGGTCTTCACTTCGGCGCGGTGCCGCCCAAATACTTTTTCCATTGCCATCGAAATTTCTCCTACCGTGGCCCGTGCCCGGGCGGCCTCGACCGCCAGCGCCAATAGATTTCCCGTTGCTTCGCGCGCGCCGGTCTCCAGTGCGGCCAGCGCGGCGTCGCAGGCGCCGCTGTCGCGGGTGGCGCGGATGTCTTCCAGACGCGCGATCTGGGCGTCGCGCACCGCGTGGTTGTCGACATCCCGAATGTCAATCGCGTCTTCTTTTTCCGGGCGGAACTTGTTCACGCCGACGATCACCTCGTCGCCCCGGTCGATGGCCGCCTGCCGCCGGGCGGCGGCCTCTTCGATGCGGAGTTTGGGCATGCCCGAGGCCACCGCCTTGGTCATGCCGCCCATGTCTTCGACCTCGTTGATCAGCGCCCAAGCTGCGTCGATCAGTTCGGCGGTCAGTTTTTCAACGTAGTATGAACCGGCCAGCGGATCGACAACATTGGTGACGCCGGTCTCGTTCTGCAGAATCAGCTGAGTGTTGCGTGCGATCCGGGCCGAAAATTCGGTCGGCAGGGCAATCGCTTCGTCGAACGAATTGGTGTGCAGCGATTGCGTACCGCCCAGAACCGCGCTCATCGCCTCGAAGGCGGTACGCACGATGTTGTTATAGGGGTCCGCTTCCTGAAGGCTGACGCCCGAAGTCTGGCAATGGGTGCGCAGCATCAGCGAACCCGGGTTTTTCGGTGAAAAATCGGTCATGATCCGGTGCCACAAGAAACGCGCAGCGCGCAGCTTGGCGGCTTCCATGAAGAAATTCATGCCAACAGCGAAGAAAAACGACAACCGTCCGGCGAAGGCGTCGACATCCATCCCGCGCGCCACGGCGGTGCGGACGTATTCGCGGCCGTCGGCGAGGGTATAGGCCAGTTCCTGCACCAGGTTGGCACCAGCTTCCTGCATGTGATAGCCGGAAATGCTGATCGAGTTGAATTTGGGCATCTCGGCGGCGGTAAATTCGATGATGTCGGCGACGATCCGCATCGACGGTTCGGGCGGATAGATGTAAGTGTTGCGCACCATGAATTCTTTCAGAATGTCGTTCTGGATGGTGCCCGAAAGCGCAACGCGATCAACGCCCTGCTCTTCGCCCGCCACGATGAACGAGGCCAGCACCGGGATCACCGCGCCGTTCATAGTCATCGACACGCTGACCTGATCCAGCGCGATGCCGTCAAACAGGATTTTCATGTCTTCGACGCTGTCGATGGCGACGCCCGCCTTGCCCACGTCGCCGGGCACGCGGTCATGATCGCTGTCATAGCCCCGGTGCGTGGCCAGATCAAAAGCGACCGATACGCCCTGTTGGCCCGCCGCCAGACCCTTGCGGTAAAAGGCGTTCGAGGCCTCGGCCGTGGAAAAGCCCGCGTATTGGCGAATCGTCCAGGGACGGCCCGGGTACATCGTTGCGCGCGGACCGCGGGTGAAGGGGGCAAGACCGGGCATTCCGCCAAGATGGGCGAGGTCGGCGATGTCGGCGTCGGTATAGACTGGATTGACGGCGATGCCCTCGGGCGTCTGCCAGCTTAGATCGTCAAGCGCACGCCCGCGCAGTTCGCGCTTCGCCAGCGCTTCCCAGGCTTTCTTTGTCTCAGCCATCGTCATGTCCTTCGAATTGGCGCGCAAAGCGCCTATATATCCCTGTGGAGGAGCCAAAATGCCGCGTACCACCTTGTTGATCGCCGCCTTGCTTGCCCCTGTTTTCGCGATGGCCCAGGACGGGGACGGCCAGCCGCCGTTTGAAGTGGTCGATGGCCGCGACGCAGCGCTTGCCGATTACCTTTGGCTGGCCCGCCCGCTGGTGGTGTTCGCCGATGCGCCCGCCGATCCGCGCTTTGCCGAGCAGATGGCGCTTTTGGCCGATCAGGTGCAGGCGCTGATCGATCGTGACGTCGTGGTGATCGCGGATACCGAGCCCGGCACGCTGAGCGGACTGCGCCGTGAATTGCGCCCGCGCGGCTTCATGATCGCACTTCTGGCCAAGGATGGCAGCGTTGTTCTGCGCAAGCCGTTTCCCTGGGACGTGCGCGAGATCAGCCGCGCCATCGACAAGTTGCCGCTCAGAAAGCAGGAGCTGACCCAGGACCGGGCGGTGACCGACTAGCGCGGGCAATTTGCCATCCCCTCAAATCCCTCAAATAGAAAACAGGCGTCGTTTGGCAGGGTCTCGACCCAGGATCTCAGCGCCTGGGTGGCGTGGGCAACTTGAGCATCATCGGCGGCATAGAAATCGACCTCGGCGGCACCGAGATATCCGATGGCGTTGAACATCACCAGTTTGCCCAGCTTCACCCATTCGGGTGCGACGCTGTGGCCAGCCATGTTTGACTTGTCATAGATCATGATGACCGCGATATCGTGAGCGACTATCAGCGGCCCGCCCCAGCCCGGCGCCGGGTCCGATAACCTAAGACGCCGGGCTTCGGCGTTCGACAGGCCGAAAAGATCGAGCACATAATTGCGATTGCCCCAGACCACACGACCCAGGTCGTTGACCGCGACATTGCGGTCCAGATGGTCCTGCGCGAAGGCGGCCATCTGACCCTGTTGCAGGTGGATCGCGCGGCTGCCCCAGTAATAAAACGTCGCGGTTTCCTTGGCATAGAAGGCCCCAGCCAGGATAACCGCGATCACGGCCAAAGCTTTGGCGGGAACGCGCGGCGATGCGGCTTGCGGTGCGAGTATCAGAACGCCGGTACCGAGGGCCGCGATGATGTAATGCTCGTAACGCTCGAGCCAGCCGATCTGACCAAAGGCAAGATGGGCAAGCCCGGCGGCGATCAGCGTCACCGACAGCCAAGTCCACCGGGTCTGGCGCAGCGCGGGCGCCGCCAGACGCAGAACCGCAGTGACCAACACCAGCGCCAAAATCCCAAGACCACCGGGCTTGCCTACGTTGATCAGGAACGTGCCAGAGATCCTTTGGAGCGCCGAGAGGCTTTCCTCGCCCGAAGTCGCCAACTTGGCCTGAACCGAGCTGGGCAGCGGGTCGAGCCCGAGCCAGGTGAGGAACCATACGAAGGCCGCGACCGGAACCAGTGCCAGCGCGGCGCAGAGTGCGGCCAGACGCACGCGACCGGTCAGGGCGAGCGTCAGAACGGCCATGCCCGAAAGCGCCAGCCCTTCGAACCGCAGAATGGGGCCAAGCGCCAGACCCAATATTAGCATGGCGGTCACCCGGTTGTCGGCCAGATACCGCGCCAGCCCAAAGATCACGGCGACCGAGGCGGCGGCGTGCAACGTGTGCTCCATACCGACATATGCGGTGGAAACGCCGCCGATCATAAGCGGGCCAACGAACGCCAGCCCAAGGCCAAGCGCGCCGGTGTACCCGGCCCACATCAAGGCGCGGCCCCATAGGACTGCGGTCAGCGCGAGCCCGATAACATTCCAAAAAAGCGGCAGAACACGCTGGAATTCACTGTCGGGGAAGGGCGTCAGAAGCAGCGGGTAAAGCCCGGACGAGGCCGCCGAGGCGACTTCGCCCGAATTCACGCCGTAACCGCCGCGCGCGATCTCGGACGCCATCGCCAGGTGGATATAGACGTCGTCAAGCGGGTATTCGAACACCCAGCCCGCCAGCCCCGCCGCGACAAGTTGCAGTATGATAAAGGTGCCAAGCGCGCCGGTCAGCGCGACGAGGTCCAGCCGATTGTCAAAGGCCGGGGTATGGCGAGGGTCGCTGGTCACTCGAATTCCATGATCACGGCGTCGACCGCCAGGCTATCACCGGCTGTTGCGCTGATCTTGGCGATCTTGCCCTTCATTTCGGCGCGCAGGATGTTTTCCATCTTCATCGCCTCGACCGTGCAAAGCGCCTGACCTTCCTGAACTTCGTCACCGACCTCGACCGCAATACTCACGACCAGGCCCGGCATCGGGCACAAGAGCAATTTCGATGTATCGGCGGCCTCTTTTTCCGGCATCAGATGGAATATCGCGGCCTGACGCGGATTTAAGATCCGAACGCGCAAGTCAGCGCCGCGGGTGCGAACCCGAAAGCCGTTGGTGGCCTTGGCGACTTTCAGAACCAGTGGCACGTCGTCGATGGTCAGGCGGGCCAGCTTGTCGCCGGGCGTCCAATCAGAGGTCACGCGCATCGAAGTGCCATCGTCGAAAGTGATGGTCGATCCGTCGCGATCGGCGTCAATCAGCACTTTGAATTCTTCGCTTTGCGCGATGGTCACCCAGTCGTGTCCGACCCGTCGTTCGTGGTTGCCAAGCGTGCCCGAAATGCGCGCGCGCCTGATTTCGACCACCCGGTGCATGGCGCTGGTGGCGGCCACCACCCGATGCAGCATCCCATCATCCAGTGTCACGCCGTTGAAACCGTCGGGATATTCCTCGGCGATGAATGCGGTTGTGATGTCGCCCGCAATGAACTTGGGATGATCCATCACGGCGCTGAGAAATGGCAGGTTGTGGCCGATGCCCTCCACCTCGAACCCGTCCAGTGCGCTGCGCATGTGTCCAATGGCCTCAATGCGCGTCGGTGCCCAAGTGCATAGCTTAGCGATCATCGGGTCGTAAAACATGCTGATTTCGCCGCCCTCATAGACGCCGGTATCGTTGCGCACCGCTTTGGTGTCGGTGGCTTCCTCTGCTGGGGGGCGATAGCGGGTCAAGCGACCGATCGACGGCAGGAAACCGCGAAACGGGTCTTCGGCGTATAGTCGGCTCTCGATCGCCCAGCCGTTGATGGTGACATCGGCTTGCTTCAGCGACAGTTTCTCGCCCGCCGCCACGCGGATCATCGCCTCGACCAGATCGACGCCGGTGATCAGTTCGGTCACCGGGTGCTCGACCTGAAGGCGGGTGTTCATTTCGAGGAAGTAAAAGTTGCGGTCGCCGTCAACGATAAACTCCACCGTGCCGGCGCTGGCGTAACCTACGGCCTGCGCAAGTTTCAGCGCCTGTTCGCCCATGGCCTTGCGTGTGGCCTCGTCAAGGAACGGCGACGGCGCTTCTTCGATAACTTTCTGGTTGCGCCGCTGGATCGAACATTCGCGTTCGTTCAGATACACGCCGTTCCCGTGGGCATCGCAAAGAACCTGTATCTCGATGTGCCGAGGCTGGGTCACGAAATTCTCGATGAAAATTCGGTCGTCGCCGAAGCTCGAGGCGGCCTCGTTCCTGGACGACTGAAAGCCTTCGCGCGCTTCGTCATCGTTCCAAGCGATGCGCATTCCCTTGCCGCCGCCACCAGCGCTTGCCTTGATCATTACCGGATAGCCGACCGTGTTCGATATCTTCACGGCCTCGTCGGCGTCTTTGATCAGGCCCATGTAGCCCGGAACAGTGCTGACACCCGCGTCCTGGGCGATTTTCTTCGCAGTTATCTTGTCGCCCATGGCCTCGATCGCGCCCTTGGGAGGGCCGATGAAGGTAACGCCCTCGGCGGTCAGCGCTTCGGCAAATTTGGGGTTTTCGCTGAGAAAGCCATAGCCCGGATGCACCGCTTCGGCGCCGGTCTGGCGGATCGCATCCATGATATTGTCTATAACCAGATAAGACTGGTCCGCGCGCGGCGGGCCGATCAGCACCGCTTCGTCCGCCATGCGGACATGCAGCGCCCGGGCGTCGGCCTCGGAATAGATCGCCACCGTTTGAATGCCCATTTTGCGCGCCGTCTTGATCACGCGGCAGGCTATTTCGCCCCGATTCGCGATCAGGATCTTCTTGAACATTCCGCTATCCCCTCGTCCGGGCGATATTGCCACGGCGCGCGTTATGTTGCGGGCTCGCGCAGGCATCGGGGCCTGGCCAGAGCGCGATTGCTGATACTGTGAGTTGGGTAGTGCAACGATGCACCATGTGCCGCGAGTGTTTTCCGCGCAACGGCAGTCTCGCTGCCCATTGCCCGGGCGGCGCCGTCTGATCCGCTGTCCCGCCTGTGGTCCTCTGCGCGTCCGTCACCGAACGGAGCCGGCGGACCGCCCCGCCGCGCGGTAGGACGGTTAGTTTTCGCCTAGCGGATGCAGTAGTTGGGCGAGATATCGTTGCACATGATGCCTGCCGCTGCGCCGACAACCAGGCCCAGTGTGACGCCGCCGCCCACGACCGCGCCGGTGATGCCGCCGATTGCCGCACCCGAAAGCGCGCGTTTGGCTTCGGTGTTTCCGCAGGCAGAAAGTCCTGCCGCGATTGCCAATGCCAGTCCGAATTTTCTGATCCGCATGTTTTGGTTCCTTTTTTTGATGCACTGCCTCGCACCATATAGATCACTTTAGTCCGCTGTTCACAGTCAAAAAACGGCCCGGTCCGATTGCGACCAGGCCGTCGAGAGGGGGACAGGCGGCGTGAAAAGTGTCGCCCGGCAAACGCTCGATTGTCGGAGGCGTCCGCAGTACGAATGATGCATGGATATAGCGGCCCGGCCAAGGCTCGTGCGCGCGCCGGTGCCATCTGGGCCGGATGCCGCCAAGCGCAGGATAGTAACGGCGATTTCATGCCGACCCTCTGCGGTCCAGAGCCTCGGGAAAGCCCGCCTGCGCGCGCGCGACAGCAATCCGCAAAAGGGCCTCGTAGCTTTCAGCGTCGAACGGGTCTTCCGCAGGTACCACTTCGCGGCCGAAAAACCAGCTGAGCCGCCCGGCGTCGAGGTTGCCGCGTTGGAAAGGCTGATCGCCGAAGTGGTCCCAGAGGGCGGCAATGAATCCGGCGTCGGCGCGGCGGTCAGCGGTCCTGCGGTCGGCAAAACGTTCGCGGGCGGTCAGCCGCGTCGGCGTGCCTTTGGCGGATCTGCGGATGGTGAACTGAAAGTCGGTGCCGGGCAGGCGGCTGGGAAATCCGCGATGCTTTAGCATGATTTCCACCACACATGCGCTCGCCGCGAGACTGCAGGGTCGGCAATTATCTTGGGGAGGGGAGCAGCGCGCCGCGCGATGCCGTGGCGCTGGGGTTGGGTCGGGTCGGCCACGAGGGCCGACCCAGATAAGACATTACATCTTGTCCATGGATGGTTCTTCCATGACCATCGGCTCTTCCATTGGCTCCTCGGCTGCGCCGGCGCAAGCTGCGAGAAGAACGGTAAGGCCGAGAACGGCAAGTGCTTTGATGCTGGTAGGCATTGGTGTCTCCAATTGGATTTTTGGTTTTCGTAGTAGGTGCCTAGTGCGAGAAGGCCCAGACCACCTTTAGGAGGCGATCCGGTTAAAATGCAATTACATCTTGCCCATGCTGGGTTCAGCAATAATCGGCTCGGGTTCTGCAACCGGCTCGGGCGCAGCACAGGCTGCGACGAAGGCGGCAAAGCCGAGAACAACGAAAGCTTTGATGCTCTTGGACATTCTAATCTCCTCAAATTGTGCCGGGGTCGTGTCAGGCGAGCTGACGCAAGTTGTCCCTCGGACGTCTGGCTGGCCACACAGACGCGACCGCCTTTAACGTTAAGGCGATTTTTTGGGGTTGAACAGCCAATATTCTGACTTTCCCGTGAATTTGGGTGCAATTCCGCCCAAATTCCGGGGCGTTGAGTCGATTTTACCACACCGGATGCGGGTTCAAAGACCGTGAAATATGGGTTGTTTAGGGTCATCACAGATTTTCGGTCAGCTCAAAGCGGGATGTTGTCGTGTTTTTTCCACGGGTTTTTCAGTTGCTTGCCGCGCAGCGAGGCGAAGGCACGGGCGACCCGGCGGCGCGTTGACTGGGGCTGGATCACCTCGTCGATAAAGCCTTTTTCGGCGGCGACAAAGGGGTTGGCGAAGCGGTCTTCATAGTCTTTGGTGCGCGCCGCGATTTTGTCGGGATCGCCAAGTTCGGAGCGGTACAGAATTTCGGTCGCGCCCCTGGCCCCCATCACTGCGATCTCGGCGGTGGGCCAGGCATAGTTGAAGTCACCGCGCAGGTGTTTGGACGACATGACGTCGTAGGCCCCGCCATAGGCTTTGCGAGTTATCACTGTAACCTTGGGCACCGTCGCTTCGCCGAAGGCAAACAAAAGTTTCGCACCGTGTTTGATGACACCGCCGTACTCCTGGCTGGTGCCTGGCAGAAAGCCTGGCACATCGACCAGGGTCAGGATCGGAATTTCAAAGGCATCGCAGAAGCGCACGAACCGCGCGGCCTTGCGGGAGCTGTCGATGTCCAGGCACCCGGCCAGGACCATCGGCTGGTTGGCAACCACGCTTACGGTCGATCCTTCAAGCCGGATGAAGCCGGTGATGATGTTCTTGGCAAAGTCCGCCTGAATCTCGAAAAAGTCGCCTTCGTCGGCTATTTTCTCGATCAACTCCTTCATGTCGTAGGACTGGTTCTTGTTCTCGGGGATCAGTGTGTCCAGGCTGGCCTCGACCCGCGCCACGTCGTCATAGAAGGGGCGAACGGGCGGTTTTTCGCGGTTGTTGAGCGGCAGGAAGTCAACCAGCCGCCGCACTTCGGCCAGTGCTTCGATGTCATTTTCAAAGGCCCCATCAGCGACCGACGATTTGCGTGTGTGGGTCAAAGCGCCGCCCAGTTCCTCGGCGGTGACAACTTCGTTGGTGACCGTCTTCACCACGTCGGGGCCGGTGACGAACATGTAGGACGTGTCGCGCACCATGAAAATAAAGTCGGTCATCGCCGGCGAATAAACCGCACCCCCCGCGCAGGGGCCCATGATGACGGAAATCTGCGGCACCACGCCCGAAGCCATGATGTTGCGCTGAAAGACGTCGGCGTATCCGGCAAGGCTGGCCACGCCTTCCTGAATGCGCGCGCCGCCGCTGTCGTTCAGACCAATCACCGGCGCGCCGTTTTGCACCGCCATGTCCATGATCTTGCAGATCTTCTGGGCGTGGGTTTCAGAGAGCGAGCCACCGAAGACGGTGAAATCCTGTGAAAAGACGTAGACCATGCGCCCGTTCACGGTCCCCCAGCCGGTGACCACACCGTCGCCCGGCGGCCGGGTTTCCTGCATATGGAAATCGGTACAGCGGTGGGCGACGAACATGTCAAACTCTTCAAAACTGCCTTCGTCGAGCAAAAGCTCGATTCGCTCGCGCGCCGTCAACTTGCCCTTGGCGTGCTGCGCCGCGACCCGCCGTTCGCCGCCGCCTGCGCGCGCCACGGCGCGGCGGTTTTCCAGCTCGTCAAGAATGGTGGACATAATGCGGGCCTCCTGCCTGGGTCTCACTGGGGTTTTAGCGCAAAAAAAACTCGTCGCACAAACACTTTTGGGAATATTTGCAAAGTTCTGCGAAGTAATGGATTGCAAAGTGAAAATGTGAAGATAGAGAGGCTCTTTGGCCGGATGGACATTCCCGCGCGCCTTGCCTAGGTGTTGGGGATGCCCGAACTTTCCCCGGCGCGTTTTCTAGACCGCCGCAGTCCGCCGCATATCCTAACCCTGATCATCATGACCGGAACTTCGGCCATGGCGATGAACATGTTCCTGCCGTCGCTGCCGACGATGACCGAATATTTCGCCACCGATTACCGGGTCATGCAATTGTCGGTCGCGCTGTTTCTGGCGGTGAACGGGGCACTTCAGATCGTCATCGGACCACTGTCGGATCGATACGGTCGTCGCCCGGTATTGATCTGGGGCTATCTGATATTTCTTGCCGCGACCCTGGGATGTATTTATGCGCCAACAGTCGAGGTTTTTCTGAGCTTCCGGATGGTGCAGGCGGGCATCGTCGTGTCTATGGTTCTGGGCCGCGCGATCATCCGGGACATGCACGAACAGGCAAGCGCTGCCTCGATGATCGGCTATGTCACCATGGGCATGGCGGTTGTACCGATGATAACCCCGGCTATCGGCGGCTATCTTGACGAATTATTCGGCTGGCAATCGAATTTCTGGGTGTTCTTTGGCGCGGGCGCGCTGACGCTGGCTTTGATCTGGTTCGACGCAGGCGAAACCAACTTGACCCCATCTGCGAGTTTTGCCCAGCAGATCGCCGATTACCCTGAGCTTTTGACCTCGCCGCGATTCTGGGGCTATGCGCTGGCCGCCGCTTTTTCATCGGGCGCGTTTTTTGCGTATCTGGGCGGGGCACCCTATGTCGGGTCCGAGATTTTCGGACTTTCGCCGTCGGTCTTGGGACTTTTGTTCGGCGCGCCGGCGTTGGGGTATATCGCGGGCAATTTCATATCGGGCCGGGCCTCGGAGCGGCTTGGGATCAACACCATGATCCTACGCGGATCGCTGGTGGTTGTGGTCGGTGTCGGGCTTTCGATCCTGCTGTTTCTGGCGGGGCTCGGCGGACCGCTGACCTTTTTCGGGTTCATGACTTTTGTCGGGTTTGGCAACGGCATGGTGTTGCCAAACGCGATTGCGGGAACGCTGAGCGTGCGACCGCAATTGGCCGGAACCGCCAGCGGTCTGGGCGGTGCATTGATGATCGGCGGGGGTGCCGCGTTGTCGGCGCTGGCTGGCGCGCTGTTGGCCCCCGGCAGCGGGCCGTATCCGCTTTTGTATCTGCAACTGACCGTCGCGATTTTGGGCGTTGGCGCGATTTTGCTGGTGATCCGGCGCGAGCGCCGGCTGGCGCTTGCCTGACCCCCTTTGCAGATGCTAACTGGGATTAGCAAAATCGCATAGTAACCGCCGCCATGGCCACGCAAAAACTTTACGCCGGAACCAAACTTCGCGAAATTCGGACGCGTCTTGCCCTGACGCAAAAGGCGTTTGCCGAAAAACTGGGGGTGTCGCTGCCCTATTTCAACCAGATGGAAAACAACAACCGCCCGGTATCGACCGGCGTGGTTTTGGGGCTGGCGCATGAATTTGGTTATGACGTGACCGAGCTTGCCTCGGGCGATGCCGAACGACTGGTGACCGACATGCGCGAGGCGCTGGTCGACCCGGTCTTCGGCGAGGGCGAAGCCCCGCTGGCCGATCTGCGGCTGGTCGCGACCAATGCGCCGGCGCTGGCGCGTTCGTTTCTAGAGCTGCACCGCGCCTATCGGCAGAGCCACGAACAGCTGGCGTCGCTGGACGAGGCGCTGGGGCGCGATGACGCCCGCGCCAAACTGTCGCCGTGGGAAGAGGTCCGCGATTTCTTCCACTACTGCGACAATTATATCGACAGCGTTGACCGCGCCGCCGAACGCTTTGCCAGCAAGCCCGGCGCACCCGCCGACATCGGCGACCGGGCGGTGGCGGCATTGCAAGAGGAAGGGGCGGTCCTGCGCCTGCAAAACGATGCGCCAATTCGCAACTATGATATGGCTTCAAAGATACTGACCCTGTCGGCAAAATCGGCCCCCGCGACGCGGCGTTTCCAGCTTCTGCACCAGGTTGCGCTGATCACCCAAGGCGAGCTTTTGGAGGCGACGCTGGACCTGGCGCGGTTCCAGTCGGACGAGGCGCGCGGCATCGCCAAGATCGGGTTGGCGAACTATTTCGCCGGAGCCGCGCTTTTGCCTTATGCCCATCTGCACAGCGCCGCGATCGAGGTGCGCCATGATCTCGAACTCTTGGCGACCCGGTTCGGGGCCTCGGTCGAACAGGTCGCGCACCGCCTCTCGACGCTTCAGCGGCCAAACTTGCGGGGCATCCCGTTTTTCTTCGTCGTGGTCGATCAGGCCGGCACGATAACCAAGCGGCACTCGGCAACGCGGTTGCAATTTGCCCGCTTCGGCGGTGCCTGCCCGTTGTGGAATGTCCATCGCGCCTTCGAGACGCCGGGGCGGTTCTTGCGCCAGTTGGCCGAGACCCCCGACGGGGTACGGTATCTCTGCCTGGCGCGCGACGTGTCAAAACCCGGTGGCAGCTTTCATGCGCCGGTACGTCGATTCGCCATCGCACTGGGGTGCGAGGTTCGGCATGCGGGCGATCTGGTGTACGGCGACGGGCTGGACATTGCCAACCCGCAAGCCTTCGAGCCAATAGGTATTTCCTGCCGCATCTGCGAACGTGTCGGGTGCCATCAACGGTCGGTGCCGCCTCTGGAACGGCGGCTGGTCATCGACCCCAACCGGCGCGGGGTGTTGCCCTACGAAGTCGAGGGATAGGCCGAAACCAGGTCATCATACTTCCAGTAAAAATCCGGGGAGCGCGAGCGACAACTCCCCGCGCAACGCGTACAACGCGGCGCAAACCGAATGGCTCAGATATTGACCTCGACGCCCGGCAAACGCAGCGCCTTTATCAACGCGCGCATTTCCTGCCGCGCGGCAACGTTCGAGATGTTCATCTGGCCGACAACACCCAGATCGCGCAGGTCCAAAAGCGTCAGCCCGCGTGGAAAAAGTTCGCGAAAAATGATGCGCTCGTTGAACCCGGGCACGACACGAAAGCCGATGCGTTTTGCAAGGTCATCAAGCGCGTCGCCCAACTTTTTCTTGTTGTGCATGTGCTGGGCGCCCAGCCGGTTGCGCATGACCACCCAGTCGATCGGCGGCAGCCCGGCCTGGGCGCGCAGCTGGCGCGCGTGCCAGACCATTTCCGAATAGACCGAGGGGCCGGTGACCTTGTTCGTCGAGTGGTCAACGCGGGCCAGAAGATCGAAGTCGATAAAGCTGTCGTTCATCGGTGTGACCAGCGTGTCGGCCAGCGAATGCGCGATCTGGCTGAGCCTGGTATGCGAGCCGGGACAATCGATCAGGATGAAATTACAGCGCGCCTCCATCCCGGCGACGGCCACCGACAGCCGATGATCCTGAACATTTTCGCCTGGACCCAGATCGGAAGGCTCGACAATAGGCAGCGGACGGTATTCGGGTTGCGGCAGAGTGACGCCTTCACGCGTGCAGGTCGCTTTGCGGTTTTCTACATAGCGGGCAAGCGATTGTTGCCGAAGATCCAAATCCAAAAGCCCGACTTTGCGGCCGATACGGGAGAGCGCGGTGGCGATATGCATCGAGATGGTGGACTTGCCTGACCCGCCCTTTTCGTTCCCGACAACAATAATATGCGCCACAATGGTTTCCTTAGGTTTGCCTGTCGTCCCTTCTCGCGGGGCTTGGCCAACTATATGCTGGGTACGGGCGCAATAAAAGCGCAAGAAATGCGAATGCGCGCCGATCTTCCGCCGGCCTCACTGCGGTGATGGAAAATCGCAGGTCGATAAATTTTTCTCTTTCGCCCGAAGTGCCCTTAACCCTCGCGTAGTATGGGCAGCTTAGGTGTTGGCCAGTAATTTCACGCCACGGACGGACGATGACACCCACCTTCCAGCCCAAGCGCGCGACACTTTTGTCCATTGTCGCGCTTGTTCTTTTATTCATCCTGATTTGTGGCACCGTTTTCTGGATGGCGCGCGCGGTGAATTACGACGCGCTTTTGCGATCGCACTTAATGGTCCAGACCGCGCTAGAGCGGCATACGCAGCGCCCCACCCAGTCGGCTTCGGCGTTTGCGTTCGATCCAGGTAACGCACCTGCCTCTTTCAACGACGGCGCACCGGTGTCGGCCGAACTTGGCGGGGCGCTGCGGCGATTTTCGGGCGGAATAACATTTCCGGACAATGTCCATGGCTTTGTCCGCGCTGATAACGTTCTCTACTTACTCCAGCGCCGACTTGGTGGCGCGGTCGAAGGGCAACCGGTTGACGCGGATTTTTTGGAATCTGTCGGCGCCGATCTCTATCTTGGGCCGCTGAGCCTGAGCGACGGGACCAGTCAGCGTGGCGGATCGGTTGCGTTGATGGGTCCCGAGAACGCGCCGCTGGCGTATATCATCTGGTCGCGGCCCACGCCGGGGTCGGTTTTGTTGCGCCAGAAACTGTTGCCCATGGGCATTCTGGCGCTGGTATGCGCCTCGCTTTCGGGTCTGGCGATCTGGCGCACCCGCGCCTGCGCGGTCGAACTTGCCATTGCAGGCCGGTACGAGGCGCGCGTGGCCCGCACCGACACCCTGACCGGCTTGCCCAACCGGTTGGATTTCAACGAATATATCGATGGCTTGGTCGACAGGTTGCCCGGCAGCCTGGCCGTATTGTTTCTGGATGTGAACGGATTCAAACGGATCAACGACACAATTGGCCATACCGGCGGTGATGCCCTGATCGTCGAGCTTGGCACCCGCCTGAACGACCTGCTCAGCGAAACCGACTTTATCGCCCGAATTGGCGGCGATGAATTCGTCGTGGTGGTTGACCGCGCCGATGCTGAACGTCGGGTCCGCGACCTGGGGATATTGATCCGCGAGCGGATGGATATTCCGTTCAATTTGCAAGGTCACCCGTTCAAGGTCTCGGTGGCGCAGGGCTATGCGGTCTGGAGCTCGGGCCACAGCGCGGTGACCGAGCTGGTTCAGCATGCAGATCTGGCGATGTACCACGGCAAACAGCACCGGATCGCATCGCCAGTGGTCTATGACAACAAGATCGAGACTAACCGCCGCGAGGGCAAGTTGATCGAAGATGCGTTGCGTCACGCGCTGAGCAGGGGTGGTGAGTTTTCCGTTCGCTATCAGCCGATTGTCGATGCCCAGACCGGAAAGATGGTCAAGGCCGAGGCGCTGGCGCGCTGGACGTCGGAAATCATAGGGCGCGTTCCGCCCGAGAAATTCATCGCCGTCGCCGAGAAATCGGGACTGATTATCGACGTCGGGCAGCAAATATTCAACTTGATCTGCGACGATCTGATCCGGACTCCTCGGTTGTGCGTTTCGATCAATTTCTCGCCCCTACAGCTGCAAGCACCAACGTTCATCCCGGAGGTGATCGACGCCTTTTATTCACGCAATATCGCCACCGAACGGATCGAGATCGAGCTGACCGAAAGCGTGATCGTCGACGATCCCGAACTGTCGGCCTTTCGGCTCGATCTGCTGAACGAGGCGGGGTTCTCGACCGCGCTTGACGATTTTGGCACCGGCTATTCGTCGCTTGGTTATCTCAGGCAAATGCCGTTTCAGACCCTGAAGATCGACAGCAGTTTTGTCACCCGGCTGGAAAAGGATGACCCGAACCGCGACCTGATCCGGGCGATAACAGTACTGGGTCATTCACTGGGTCAGTCCGTGATCGCCGAGGGTGTCGAGACGCCTAATCAGGCCAATGTGCTGCGCGAACTCGGCTGCGATCTGATGCAGGGCTACCTGTATGATCGTCCCCTGGAGCTGAACGTTCTGGTCGACCGCTGGATCGACGGTAACATGGCAACAAGTGGCGCCGCGAAAGCCGGCAAAAGCGGTTAGCGCCAGTACCCATTTACTTGCGGCCCGCGCGGTGCAGCGCTAAAGGCTGACCGACCCGGAAGACGCACCGCAGACCAGAGATCAAACATGCCGATTGACACTGAAACCGCCCGCCGGATCGCGCATCTGGCCCGCATACACGTTGAAGACGAGAATCTGCCGGCACTGGCAGGGGAATTCAACGCGATCCTGGGCTTCATCGAACAGTTGAACGAGGTCGACGTCAAAGGCGTCGAGCCGATGGTCAGTGTAACGCCTATGCGCTTGAAGCGCCGCGCCGATCAGGTGACCGATCGCGGTCATCCGGGGACGGTTTTGTCCAACGCTCCGGACGCACGCGAAGGATTCTTTGCTGTGCCCAAGGTAGTGGAATGAGCGATCTGCCCAACCTGACAATTGCCCAAGCCCGCGACCGGTTGCGCGGCGGCGATCTGAGCGCGGCGGACCTGACCGAGGCCTGCCTGGCCGAGGTCGAGGCGGCGCGCGCGCTGAACGCCTTTGTGCACCACACGCCCGAGATTGCGCGCGCGCAGGCGGCTGCAGCGGACGCGCGGTTGGAGGCTGGTGACGCGCCGGACATGTGTGGCATTCCACTTGGGATCAAAGACTTGTTTTGTACGCGCGGGGTGCCCAGCCAGGCCGCCAGCCGTAGTCTGGAGGGTTTCAGACCCGAATATGAATCCCGTGTCACTCAGAACCTTTTCGATGCGGGCGCGGTGATGCTGGGCAAGCTAAACATGGACGAGTTTGCCATGGGCTCGTCAAATGAGACAAGCGCGTATGGCAATGTGGTCAGCCCATGGCGGCGCGGCAATGATGACGCTGCCCTGACCCCCGGCGGTTCGTCGGGGGGGTCGGCAGCGGCGGTGGCTGCTGACCTTTGTCTGGCGGCCATCGGCACGGATACCGGCGGGTCGATCCGCCAGCCAGCGGCATTCGTCGGCATAACGGGTTTAAAACCAACCTACGGGCGCTGTTCGCGCTGGGGCATCGTGGCCTTTGCCAGTTCGCTCGATCAAGCTGGACCGATGACCAAATCGGTGCGCGACGCGGCGATCATGCTGGGCACGATGGCGGGCCACGACCCCCACGACAGCACGTCCGCCGACTTGGCCGTGCCCGACTTCGAGGCGGCGATAACCGGCGACATCAGGGGCCAAAAGATCGGCATTCCGCGGGAATACCGGATGGATGGGATGCCGGGTGAGATCGAAGAGCTATGGGCTGAGGGCGCGGATATGCTGCGCGATGCGGGGGCCGAGATCGTCGATATTTCCCTGCCGCACACCAAATACGCACTGCCTGCATACTATGTTATCGCGCCGGCCGAAGCGTCGTCGAACCTGGCGCGCTATGACGGCGTTCGCTATGGCCACCGGGCCAAACTGGCACAGGGCGAGGGCATCGTTGACATGTACGAAAAAACCCGTGCCGAAGGCTTTGGCCCGGAAGTTCAGCGCCGGGTGATGATCGGAACTTATGTGCTGAGCGCCGGATTCTATGACGCCTATTATAACCGCGCGCGCAAGGTTCGCACATTGATCAAAAAGGACTTTGAAGACGTTTTTGCAGCGGGGATCGACGCAATTCTGACCCCAGCCACGCCGTCGGCGGCTTTTGGGCTGGGCGAAATGGCGGACGCGGATCCGGTGGAAATGTACCTCAACGACGTCTTCACCGTGACCGTCAACCTGGCCGGATTGCCCGGCATCTCGGTGCCTGCGGGGCTGAATGGACAGGGTCTTCCCCTGGGTCTGCAACTGATCGGGCGACCCTGGGAAGAGGGCGCTTTGCTGAATACCGCGCAGGTGATCGAAGACGCGGCAGGCTTTGTTTCCAAACCCGGCAAATGGTGGTAAGTCGGTGCGCGAGCAGACAGTTATTATGGGTCAATCAGGCATCATGCGGGTTATCAGGGCGCTTGGCCTTTGCCTCGGTCTTTCGTCATGCGCAGCACCATTGCCCCAGCAGGGCGGGGTGGGCTTTGGCGACTACGATGATTATCTCGCCGAGAGAGCGCGGCGTGAAGTCGCGCTGCAGCAGGGGATCACCCCCGGTCTGGTGATTTCCGGCGAAAGCCCGGACGGGCGGCTTGCCCCTGTCATAGTGACGCAACCAGCAGCGGTTCCGCAACCTGAACCTGAACCCGACTCGACACCCATGTCAGAACCCGAGCCTGAACCCGAGCCCGTGGCCGAAGAGCCGGAACCGACCCCCGAACCGGAGATTGAAATCGCCGCAACAAACACGGTGACCGAAGCCGATGCCGGTGCTGACAACCCTGATATTTCGGACGAACAGAACTTTGAGGCGGTCAGTTCGCGCGAGTCCATCGAAAGCGACCGCGAGCGGCTGGCGCGCAACCGCGAGCTTTACGTGGTGATCGAACCGACCGAACTGCCGCGCCGCCCGGGCACCAACGTGCCCAATATCGTGGCTTACGCCCTGGCGACGACCAACCGCGTCGGTCAGCCGCTTTATCAACGCGGCCCGTTCACCAACGCCAATGTCACGGCGCGCAACTGCGCGCGCTTTGTCGCGCCTGATCTGGCGCAAGAGGCGTTTTTGGCCTCGGGCGGTCCCAAGCGCGACAAACGAAGGCTGGACCCTGACGGCGATGGTTTTGCCTGCTCCTGGGACCCGGCATCGTTCCGCAATATCCGCAACTAGGGTGGCGCAAGCGCGCTGGCAGCCTTCGCCAAATTTCGGTGAACGCCGGGGCGGGGCGCGCGCTGATATGGTGCTGCTGCACTACACGGCCATGCAGGGCGCGCAGTCAGCCGTTGACTGGCTGTGCAATCCGGCGTCGCAGGTCTCGGCGCATTATCTGATCGCGGCATCGGGCGACGTCGTGGCGATGGTCGATGAGGACCTTCGCGCCTGGCATGCGGGCGCCTCGGCCTGGGGAGGTATCCAGGACGTCAATTCGCGCTCGATCGGGATCGAGTTGGACAACGACGGATTTTCACCCTTCGCAGCGGCGCAGATGCTGGCACTTGAGGCACTTTTGGGCGACATTCTGGGCCGCCGGTCGATCCTGCCGGAATGTGTTCTGGCCCATTCCGACGTCACACCCGCCCGCAAGATCGACCCGGGGCCGCGGTTCGACTGGCGGCGACTGGCGCTGGCAGAGCTGTCGGTCTGGCCCGAGGCAGGTGCAGCGGCGAGCAATTTTGCCGTGGACGCAGAACGTTTTGGTTATGATACCCGGGATGCGCAGGCGGTGCTGAAGGCGTTTCGCCTGCGGTTTCGGCCCTGGGGAAGGGGGCCGCTTGAGGCCGCCGACGCGGCCCTGATCGCCGATCTGGCCCGCCGTTTCGCCGTTGACCGGTCGGGACCGACCGCGTAATCAGGCGGTCGCGCGGATGGCCGGATGGCTGCGGGCCCGGCGACGGGTTCGAGGAAAGTCCGGACTCCACAAGGCAACGGTGCCGGGTAACGCCCGGCCGGGGAAACCCGAGGGAAAGCGCCACAGAGAAGAGACTTCCCCAGCAACGGGGTAAAGGTGAAACGGTGCGGTAAGAGCGCACCGCGGGACGGGCGACCGGACCGGCACGGCAAGCCCCACCGGGAGCAATGCCAGATAGGGATCGCGCGCCGCTTGCGGCAGGGCCGCCTTGGCCCGAGCGATCCGGGTAGGCAGCTTGAGCCTGTTGGTAACAGCAGGCGCAGATGAATGGTCATCGATCCCCGGATCACGGTCCGGGGCGAACAGAATCCGGCTTACAGGCCATCCGCGCGCAAAATGCCCCGCGTTTCACGTTGAAACTCTATGTTATGGTGTTGTTTTTAATGAAAAAAGTAAGCATTTGATGGCCAGCGACCATGTAACCGCCAGTTGACGGCTTGCTCGGTGGGCTGGATTGCAAGATATCCGGCATTATCAGCGGTTGGCCGAATTTCTGCTCGAGACCGATCGGATAATTGCCTCGATCAATCTTTGACGGTTGACTTGGGTGATGCGCCCGCTACAACGCGGGCTTCATGCGAATTCGCGGCGGGGCGACGCCCGCCGACCCGAGGAACCAACACAATGGCCAAACCGACCACGATCAAAATCCGCCTGAATTCGACGGCGGATACCGGTCATTTCTATGTGACCAAGAAAAACGCGCGCACGATGACCGAGAAAATGGTGGTCAGGAAATATGACCCGGTGGTGCGCAAGCATGTCGAATACAAGGAAGGCAAGATCAAGTAAGATCCTGGTCTTGCAGGGAGGAGAGGCCGCGCGATTTTCGCGCGGCTTTTTTTGTTGCCGCGCGATGGGGTGACTATATCGGTGAAATGAACTTGCCCGGAAACCCCAACATCACGATCCGCGCGGCACGGCCTGAGGACCTTGGCGAGGTCGACGCGATGATGTCGGTTAGCTATCCAGTGCAACTCAAGTCCGATTATCCGCCGTCGGTTCTGGTTTTGGCGCTGCCGCTGATCAGCCGGGCGCAGCCCCAGCTTTTGCGCTCGGGAAATTATTTTTTGGCGGTGTCGAAGGACGGTGACATTCTCGGGTCGGGCGGTTTCAGCCATCCCGATCCGGGAAATGGGCAGCGACGCAGGGGTGTCGGCCATGTCCGCCATCTGGTGACCGACCATCGCCACACCCGGCGCGGGATCGGGCGCGCGCTGATGGCGCGTATCGAAAGCGCTGCAACTGGTCAGGGTATCACGACGCTGGGTTGCCTCAGCACCCGCACCGCAGTGCCGTTTTATCTGGCCTGCGGGTATGTTCAGGACGGCCCAGTGACAATCGCCCTGCGACCCGGCATCGAGTTCCCCGCCATCCGGATGCAAAAGGCCCTTTGAAAGCGAAAGGGCCGGAGAATTCCCCGGCCCTTGAACGCATCATTGGTCTGCGCTTATTCGCGGTTGCCAAAAAACATAAGCAGGAACATGAAGAGGTTGATAAAGTCGAGGTACAGGTTCAGTGCCCCCATGATCGCCGATTTTGCCAGCCAGTCCTGATCCATCGCATGGGCATGCGCCAGATAGGTGGTCTTGATCTTCTGCGTGTCATAGGCCGTGAGGCCAGCAAAAATCAGCACCCCAAGCACCGACACCGCGAACATGATCGCGGGTGACTGCAGGAACAGATTGACGATCATCGCCACGATCAGGCCGATAACGCCCATGATCAGGAACGACCCCCAGCCCGAGATATCGCGCTTGGTGGTGTATCCCCAAAGGCTGAGGCCCGCGAACGAGATCGACGTTATCAGGAAGGTGGAGGCGATGGAAAGATCGGTGAAGGCCGCGAATATCCAGCTGATCGACAGCCCCATAAGCGCCGAAAAGACATAAAAGAACAACTGCGCGCCGGCCGCCGATATGCGATTGAGCATACCCCCGAGCAAGAAAACCATGCCGAGCGGCGCAAACATCGCGATCCAGCCCAGAATGTTAGGTCGCAGTGTCAGCGGGTCGCGGAAGATCGACAGCAGCGCGTCGTTCGACCCCACCGCCCAGGCCACGCCTGCAGTCAGCAACAAGCCCACGGACATCAGCCCATAGACCTTGTTCATATGGGCGCGAAGGCCCTCGTCAATCGCTGCGGTGCGGGTGCCGGCAGCGGTGCGAATGGTTTGCGGTTCGGCCATGGAAGCCTCCTGATAAACTTCAATTGGACGGGCCCCACGAAAAAGCCCGCCGTCACGGGTAATATCGTAGACGGCGGGCCGAAATTCAAGGTTTTTAAGGGTCAAGTCCGATTGATTTTGCGCGATTTGGTGCCAATGTGCACCCGGTCGCGGTTCCCCATCAGGCGCTCCAGTGCGACGGCGCATCCCAGAACGGGCGGCGGGCCTCGGCGTGTGCGTCGGGCGCCGATACCCCGATGTCAGTCAAAAGATGCGCATCGAGCGATTTGAGCTGACGGCGCTGGCCAGCCACGCCAAAGATAGCGAAAAACCGTATAGAGCCGGATCCGGGCGACATGTGGGCGCCGGCGGGGCTGTTGATTGCGATGTGGGCCATTGTGAAACTCCTTCACTGAATTTGATGTTTGGCTCGTGTTCCATCACGGGTCTTGATCTTTATGGCGGTTTGTGTTGTATGAGTAAAATGAATGTTTTTGAACTGAAGCATCAAGGATTTTGATATGCCAAGAAATCTCGATCTGACCACGCTCCGGTCGTTTGTAGCGGTTGCAGACGCAGGCGGCGTCACCCGTGCGGCGGGATTTCTCAACCTCACCCAATCGGCCGTCTCGATGCAGCTCAAACGGCTGGAAGTTTCGCTGGACACCGCGCTGCTCGACCGCTCGGCGCGGCGCATCGCCCTGACGGCGGCGGGCGAAAAGCTGTTGGGCTACGCGCGCCGAATGCTGGACCTTAACGACGAGGCTTACGAGCGGCTGACCGATCAGGCCTATGTTGGCGAAGTGGTTCTGGGGGTGCCGCATGACATCGTCTACCCGGCGATCCCGGATGTGCTGAAACGCTTCAACGCCGAGTATCCGCGGGTGAAAGTTCAGCTGATTTCGTCCTACACCTATAAATTGCGCGACATGTTTGCGCGCGGGGCCTGCGATATCATCCTGACTACCGAGGATGGGGTGAACGCAGGTGGCGAGACGCTGGTCATGGGAGAACTGGTCTGGGTCGGTGCGCCTGACGGATCGGCCTGGAGGGCGCGGCCGCTGCGGCTGGCGTTTGAGAATAATTGTCTGTTTCGCAAAAACGTGGCCGCCGCTTTGGATCGCGCCGGGACAGAATGGGAGATGGCGGTCGAATCTGAGAGCACCCGCACGATCGAAGCCTCGGTGCGTGCCGATCTCGCCATCCACGCCAGCATTGCCGGTCACGAGGCACCCTATCTGGAACGGATCAGTCACGGCGGCGCGCTGCCCGATCTGCCGGGGACGCATATCAACATGTACGCCGCCGAGACCGGGCAAAATCGACCGGTCCAAGACATGGCGGCGCTGTTGCGTCAGGCTTATGGGTCGCTCTGAATGCCGCAGGTGATCACAACTTTCCCGGTCGATTTTCGGGTTCGAAGAATTTCGATCCCTTCGACCGCGCGGTCCAGCGGCAGGGTGTGAGAGATGTGCGGCTTCAGCTTGCCCTCGGCGTAGAGCGAAAAAAGCTCGCGCAGGCTCTGGCCGATCGCTTGCGGCGCGAATTTCAAATAACCGCCCCAGTAGAACCCCAGAACCGAGATGTTCTTGACCAGGATGATATTGGCGGGCACTGGCGGCACGTCACCGCTGGCAAACCCGATGACGATCATCCGGCCCTCGGGCCGCACCGCGCGTAGCGCCGCGCCGAACTGCGCGCCGCCGACCGGGTCGAAGACCACATCGGCGCCGCCAAGCGCGCGCACCCGGTCGCGCAGGTCGCCGGTCTCGCTGTCGATCAGGTGATGTGCGCCTGCCTCGCGCGCAACCGCCAGTTTGTCGGCCCCACGGGCGCAGGCGATGACCTCGGCCCCAAGCGACGCACCCAGTTCGACCGCGGTCAGCCCGACACCGCCCGCGGCCCCAAGAACCAACAGCCTTTCGCCGGTGCGCAGGCGCGCGCGGTGGGTCAGCGCCAGGTGGCTGGTGCCATAGGCAACCTGAAACCCCGCCGCGACGCTGGTTGGCATAATATCGTGAAGCACTGCGAGCGCGGACTGGGGGACGACCGCGAATTCGGCCAGCCCGCCGTGCCCGGTAAAGGCAGCGACACGGGTCCCTATCGGGGGTCCGTCGCAACCAGGCCCCAACTTTGCCACGCGCCCCGCCATTTCCATACCGGGCGTGAACGGTAGATCGGGCGCTTCTTGATACTGTCCTTTGATCATCAGGATATCGGCAAAGTTGAGCCCGCAGGCTGCGACGTCAACCAGAACCTGGCCAGGTCCGGGTTCGGGAATTTCAATTTCCGCGAGACTCGGTTCCTGACCCAAGACGTTAACCTGTAAAGCCTTCATCGAATCTCACTCCCGGTTGCTTACCTAGCGTAACGCGCGAACCTGTCTGAAATACATGCCTAAAAAGCCATGTTGACGCAGACGGCCCGGCGCGGGCCTATAGAGCAGTCTGATTGACCCGAAGGTCAAAATAACACGTATAGGGCGACTTTTATTTTCAGGTGCAGAACCCACTCACGGTTACGGGCATTTCAAAATTTCAGTGATATTTCGGACAGCCGCCCGGCATGTGCAAGCAAAGAGTGAACGTATTGGTATCGGAACAAAAACAATGGTTTCCGATTTGGGAACGAAGGAGAGCGAGATGAAACATCCCGTTGACGTCCACGTCGGTAAACGGGTCCGCCATCGCCGGTGGATGGTCGGAATGACGCAGCAGCAACTCGCCGAAAAAGTCGGGATAAAGTTCCAGCAGATCCAGAAATACGAGACCGGCATGAACCGGATCAGCGCCTCGCGGCTCTGGGATATCGCGGACGCGTTGACTGTCCCGGTCAGCTTTTTCTTCGACGGTCTCGAAGGCACGGCCGCGCACCGCAGCGACGGTGTGGTGCCGGGCGATATTCTGGCCGACAAAGAAGCGCTTGAACTGGTGCGGTCGTATTATGCGATTCCCGAACATCAGCGTAAGCGCCTGTTTGAACTTGCGCGCGTCCTCAGCAGCGCCGCCTAGGCACGCGCGCTTGACCCCGAGGGTTCTGGCGGCTACCGGCAGTTGAGCGTTCTCAA
The DNA here is from genome assembly GCA_047518005.1 of Brevirhabdus sp. Lineage (GTDB taxonomy): Bacteria > Pseudomonadota > Alphaproteobacteria > Rhodobacterales > Rhodobacteraceae > JAKZRT01. The sequence continues at coordinate 15,185 of JAKZRT010000113.1, read as the reverse complement.
CAATCGGTGACCGCCCAATGCCCAGGACCCTCAGCGACGACCTGTCATACCGACTGGCCCTGGCCGAGCGTCTGGCCGACGCCGCGCGCGCCGCGATCCTGCCGCACTTTCGCGCAGTCGGGCTGAGAGCCGAAAACAAAGATGCCAGCGGCTTTGATCCGGTCACAATAGCGGACCGCGCGGCCGAGGCCGCCATGCGCGCGCTGTTGGACGCCGAGTGTCCTGAGGACGGAATATTGGGCGAAGAATACGGCGTCAGCGACGGCACATCTGGCTATACTTGGGTGCTGGACCCCATCGACGGGACCCGCGGGTTTATCAGCGGCACGCCCACATGGGGGGTCCTGATTGCACTGATGGACGATACCGGACCGGTTTTTGGCATCATCGACCAGCCCTATATCGGCGAAAGGTTCGTCGGCGCGCCGAACGGGGCCTGGATGATGCGCGGCGGCGACAGGAAGGTACTTCAATGCCGCGCGAGCGGCGGGTTGGGCGACGCGATCCTGTTCACGACTGTCCCCGAGATCGGGACTGTGATTGAACGTGCCGCCTTTCGGCGCGTTGCCGACCAAGTTCGGCTGACCCGCTATGGGATGGATTGTTACGCCTATGCGCTGGTCGCATCCGGGCAGGTCGATCTGGTCATCGAGGCGGGTCTCAACGCCTATGACATCCAGGCGCCGATCGCGGTAATCGAGGCTGCAGGCGGCATTGTCACCGATTGGGAGGGCGGCCCGGTGCATATGGGCGGGCGGGCCATCGCGGCGGCGTCGGCCCTGCTTCACGCCGAGGCGCTGGAGCTTTTGCGCGGGGTGTCGCGCGAGCGTTGAGCGGCGAATGACCCTGTGTGACTTGCCCAGGGGTCCGGCCATGGGCTAACGTCGGTTATCCTCGCCGAGCAGTTTGCCCTTTCCGTCGGCGAGTTTCCCTTCCTCCGAAACGGTGCTGATGGAGGATGCGACTATGCAAGATATCCTGATACGAAACGCGACCGCCGTGGCCACCATGGGCCCCGAAGGCGAGCTTTCTGGTGCCGACATTCGGGTCCGGGGCGGACAGATCGCCGAAGTTGGCCGGGGCCTGAGTGTTGACGGCGCCGAGACCGTTGACGCAACCGGATGTGTGGTCACGCCGGGGTTGATCAACACCCATCACCACCTGTTCCAGACCATGACGCGGGCGGTTCCCGGGGCGCAGGACGCGCTCTTGTTTGACTGGCTCAGGCGGCTCTATCCGATCTGGGGCCGGATGGGGCCGCAGGAAATGCGCGTGTCGGCGATGACCGGCCTGGCCGAACTGGCGCTGTCGGGCTGCTCGTTGAGCTCGGATCACGCGTACCTTTTCCCAAACGGCGCGCGGCTGGACGACACCATCCAAGCCGCAGGCGACCTGGGTCTGCGGTTTCATCCGACACGCGGCGCGATGTCGATCGGGGAAAGTCAGGGCGGATTGCCGCCCGATACGCTGGTCGAAGACGAGGCGGCGATCCTGGAAGACAGCATCCGGGTGATCGACGCCCATCACGACCCCGCGCCCGGCGCGATGGTGCGCGTCGGCATCGCCCCGTGTTCACCGTTTACGGTGAGCCGCGAGTTGATGCGCGACGCAGCGCATCTGGCCCGTGACAAGGGCGTGCGCCTGCACACGCATCTGGCCGAAAACGCGCAGGATGTGGCCTATAGTCTTGAACATTTCGGCTGCCGACCGGGGCAATATGCGCAGGATCTGGGCTGGACCGGCGACGATGTCTGGCACGCCCATTGCGTGATGCTGGACGCGGCCGAGATCGACCTTTTCGCGCGCACCGGCACCGGGGTCGCCCATTGCCCCTGTTCGAACGCGCGGCTGGGATCGGGGATCGCGCCGGTTCGGGCGATGCTGGATCGGGGCGTGCGCGTCGGGCTGGGGGTCGATGGATCGGCGTCCAATGACGCGGGCAACCTGATACTCGAGGCGCGGCAGGCGATGCTGTTGCAGCGCGTCAAGAACGGGGCTGATGCGCTGGCGGCGCGCGAGGCGCTGCAGGTGGCCTCGGTGGGTGGCGCGCAGGTTCTGGGGCGCGATGATCTGGGTCGGATCACGCCAGGATTGCGCGCCGATATCGCGATCTGGGATGTCTCGGGGCTCGAGGCCGCCGGGGCCTGGGACCCGGTCGCGGCGCTGGTGCTGGCGGGGCCGACGCGGGTGCGCGACCTTTTCGTCGAGGGCCGTCAAGTGGTCGCCGGGGGGCGTCTGACGACGGTCGATTTGCCAGCACTGGTGAGGCGACACAACGCGATGGCGCAAGCGCTGGCCAACGGCGAATAGATCGAACCGGTCGGCGTCCAACCTTGAAACCGTGGTTAAGTCTTTGATCGTAAAGCGTAAAGAAACTTGTACGTAATAGTTCCTGGCGGCGCACCGACGCCGTCTGAGAGCTTGGATTCTGCGCCCGCATCTGAACCTCGCGCCTGCGGCAGTTGTGAAGCCGCTGGCAGGTCTACCTGGGCCGGGAAAAAGAAAGAACCCTGGCACCCACCGGGCGTCCTTGCCCCTATCATCCTTCCATAAATACTCCGGGGAGCGCGAGGGGCAGCGCCCCTCGCCCGTAGCGCCGCGCGGCGCGCGGCGCAATTCCTTGTCAGACCGCTTGTCGCCCTCCGATCGCTGCCTGCCGCTTACGCGGAATGCTCGCGTTCGATCTGGGCGCGCAGGTCGTCGGCTTCGCTGCGCGAGGCGCGCAGGCCGTCCATCGCGGCGCGCAATTCGGCTTCGGTCTGGGTCAGTTTGTTGGTCAGGTCGTTCTCGCGCCGGCGCAGCCGTTCGCGCGCGGCGTCGCGGGCTTCTTCGGCCTCATGCACCTGTTGGGCCATGTTATCGAGCTCGCCCAGATCGGACTGGGTGACGCGGGTGAAGCGGTGCATCATCCACGACACGAACCAGCCCAGCATGAAGGTCACGAAAAGCACGATCGTCGTGGCCACGATCAGTTCAGTTCTGTTCATCAAGGTCTCCCTCATCCGTGCCGCCAGCTTCCGCAGCCGCCGCCAGCCGCGCCTGGCGCGCGTCGGCTTGCGTTGTCAGACGAAATTCGATGCGCCGGTTGGCTTCGCGGCCCGCTTCGGTGTCGTTCTCGGCAATCGGCTGGCTTTCGCCGTAGCCGCGCGCCACTAGCCCCCCGGTCAGCACCCGCTGGGCAAGCAGGGCCCCGATCACCGCGTCGGCGCGGGTCTGGCTGAGCGTCAGGTTCATCGAGGTGCGGCCCTGGCTGTCGGTGTGGCCGCCGACCTCGATCGGGACCGCTTCGCAGTCGGTCATCGCGGCGACCAGGTCGCCGATCAGATGCATCGTGTCGGCGTGGATGGTCGCCGATCCGGGCTCGAAGGCGATTTTGGCGTCCGATTGCACAGCCTGTAGCCGGGCCAGGCATTCCTCGGGCGTGGGCAGCATTGCCAGGGGATCAAGCGTTTCAAGGTAGCGCACATTCAGATCAAAGGCCTGGGCTTCGCCCAGTCGATCCGACAGTCGACGCGCGACGGTGGCGCGGGCCTGCGTATCGCCGGTACTGCCGCGCAGGCTGACCAGATCGGGCTGCACCACGACCGACCCAAAGTCGACAAACGCCAGCGCATCCAGGCCCGCGAGAACCCGTATCGACCAGCCATTGGGCAAGCCCGAATCGGGGCGGGTGGCGACATAAACGTTTTCAGCCCCAAAGCGCGCCCGCGCAAAGCCTTCGACGGCGGCGCGCATCAGATCGTCGGTCACCCGGCCGCGCAGCTGGACTTCGCCCTCGGGGCTGCGGGTGGCGACGAATTCGGGCGGCTCGGCGGTGGCGGCCGGACCGGTGATTTCCGGGGTCAGCACGGCGTGCAGGGAAAACGCCGGCGGCAGGGCGGTCTGCAGCTCGCCGGTAACCCGGTCAAAGCGCTCCTGCGGGGTCTCGGAACCGGCGATCAGCGTCAGGTCGGCATCCGAGAATGTGACCGACCCGTGGCCCAGTTCGGCCAGGGCCGCAATTGCGGTTTCGGCCGCGGCACCCCAGGTCGGCGACGGGGTGCCAAGGCCAACGACGCAGTCGGACTTGCCCGAAAGTCCTGCCAGAATTGCCGCCCTGCGGATGCCGTCGCGTGCCGTTTCGGTGTCAGCAGTGCAGGCGTCAAACCGGGCCCCCGAAGCGTCGCGCAGAAAGCGCAGAGTGAAGGGCGTCACAACCGGGCGCGGAGCGGTGATATCCATCGCCAGCACGAAACTTTCCGAGGCCAGCCGCGCCAGCCTGGTCTGCACGGCGTTGCGGTGTTGCGGGCTGTCGGTGCCGGCGGTCACCGCGACCCGGTTCGCGGTGACCGATATTTTCGACCGGGGCAGCAGCAAAGCCGCGCGGGCGGCAAAGTCGGCCGCGGTCTCGAACCCCGGCGGGACCGCGAAATCGGCGCTCTCCAACAGGTCGGTGACCGGGTCGGGTTGCCCCTGCGTCAGCATCGCCAGGATATGGCCGGTGTCAAAGTCCTGCGGCACCAGACCGATCAGCGACACGCCCTGGGCGTTGCGCAAAAGTTCGATAGCAAAGTCCGGGGCCGGGGGCCGCGCCTCGACAACCTCCATCCTGTCGATGATGCGGCTGGCTTCGACTGCCTGCGCCGCGGCGCTGAGGGCACTGAACCGCTGCGCTTCGCTGTCGGCGATCCCCGACAGGCGCACCAACAGGCCGTCGACCTCGACCACCACCCAAGCGTGGCCCGCCGTATGCAGCGCATCAGCGGTATCGGTCTCGGACTGGGCCTCGATCAGGTCGGCCCCCAGCACGCTGACATAGGCCGCGGCAGCGGCGGTGCAAAGGAGCGTTGCGAAAGCCAGAAAGAGGCTAGAGGTGCGCATGGGGGCCGGCGGCCTTGGGTTGCGGTGCGTTCAGACGGGTCTTAACCGGGCCTACGCCGCGGATCAATCACACCAGAGCCGCACCGGCGAAAAAGAGCACAACCAGAAGCCCCGCATCGCGGTTTGACCGGAATAGCGTCAGGCAGGTGTCGGGGTTTTCGGTGTCAAGCTGGCGCAGTTGCCAGGCCAGATGGCAGCCCATGGCCCAGACCCCGACGAGCGCGATCACCAGCGCCAGGACGTTGCGGCCCGGTGCCAGTGCGGTGATCACGGCAACGGCGATCAAGAGCACCGACAGCCCAAGAAAGACCGAGAGCCAGCGCCGCGTTGCTCCGGCAAAGAGCCGCGCCGTGGATCTGACGCCGATCAGCGCGTCGTCGTCCTTGTCCTGATGAGCATAGATCGTGTCATAGAAAAGCGTCCAGGCGATGCCGCCCAGATACAACAACAACGGCGGCCAGCCGAGGCTGCCGGTCTTGGCGGCCCAGGCGAGCAATGCGCCCCAGTTGAACGCCAGCCCCAGAAACACCTGCGGCCACCAGGTGAACCGCTTGGCGAAGGGATAGATCGCGATCAACGCCAGCGACCCGAGCCCAAGCACGATAGCGGTGCGATGAAACGTGAGCAGGATGAGAAATGCCAGCCCCGCCTGCGCGCCCATCCAGACCAGCGCGGCGCGCGGGCTGACCTGGCCCGAGGGGATCGGACGCGAGCGGGTTCGCGCCACCCGGCCGTCAATGTGCCGGTCGGCCCAATCGTTCCATGTACATCCCGCGCCGCGCATCAGCGCCGCGCCGATTGCGCAGCCGGTGATGATCCACAGATCGCCGGGGCGAAAACCCAGTGCCAGCCCGGCCAGCAGCACGCCCCACCAGCACGGCAGCAGCAACAGCCAGGTCCCGATCGGCCGATCGGCCCGGCTGAGCCGCAGATAGGGTCGTGCCCGGACCGGGGCCAGCCGGTCAACCCAATTGCCGCCCACCGCATCGGCAACTTCGCCGCGTCCGGGCTCTGGCGTCTGCGGGGTCTCGGGCATAGGTTGCGGTCCATGAGTGCGAAAATCCGGCTTTATGTAGAGCATCCCCTGGGGGCGGGGCAATCGGTTCCGCTGCGCGCAGATCAGGCGCATTACCTGTTTGCGGTGATGCGGCTGGGGGTTGGCGGCGCGGTTTCATTGTTCAACGGGCGTGACGGCGAGTGGCGCGCCGAGGTGGTCGAGGCGGGCAAGCGTAAAGGCGTGCTGCGCGTCGACCGGCAGCCCGGGCGGCTCAGGATGCCGCCGGACGTGTGGCTCTTGTTCGCACCGATCAAAAAGGCGCGCACTGATTTCATTGTCGAAAAGGCGACCGAGATGGGGGCGGCGCGGATCGTGCCGGTGGTGACCGATTTTACCAATGCCGAGCGCATCCGCCGTGACCGGTTGCAGGCGCATGCGGTCGAGGCTGCGGAACAATGCGGTGGCACGTTCGTGCCTGAAGTGGCTGAACTTGCGCGGCTTGACCGGGTGCTGGACACCTGGCCCGCAGACCGGCAGATCATGTTTTGTGACGAGGCGCTGGCGGGCGGCTCGCCAGTTTTGACAAGTCGTCTCGCGCCGGGCAGCGAGGCCGGACAAGAGGGCGGTGCCTGGGCAATACTGATCGGGCCCGAAGGCGGGTTTTCGCAAGCCGAACGCGACCGACTGGCGGCCCTGCCGCAGGCCCATGCGGTGGGTCTGGGTCCGCGGGTTTTGCGCGCTGATACCGCTGTTGTTGCCGCTTTGACGTTGTGGCAGACTACCTTCGGCGACTGGGCATGACCCTGCGACCGGTTACCGCCGATGATCTGCCGGGGATCGAGGCGTTGCTGCGCAGGCACCTGGCCACCTCGATGTTCATCCTTGTCAACCTGCGCGAACACGGGCTGCAAAGCGATGTGCCGCGCGGGCTGAGCCTGTGGCTGGCCGAGGACGGCGCGGGGGTTTTTGCGATCTCGAACGAGGGCATGGTGATGCCCCAGATGCCGGGTGCCGGCGCTGCGCATTGGCAGGCCGCAGTCGAGGTGGTCGACCGCCCGCTGATCGGTGTGCTTGGTGACCCGGCGCAGGCGCGGGCGTTTCTGCGAGGCGCGGGCTTGGGGGATGCACCGACCAATCTTGATCAGGACGAAAAGGCTTTCGCGCTGGACCTCGACGACCTGTGCCTGCCGCCAACGACAGGTATTGCGTTGCGCAGCGCCACCTCGGGTGATCGCGCGCGAATGGTTGCATGGCGGCGGGGCTATCATATCGAATGCCTTGGAACGTCGGCAAAAGATGCCCAGCCCCAAGCCGAGCGCGACATCGACCATTACCAGACCGCTGACAGTCACCGCATCCTGTCAGACAATGGCCGCGACGTGGCGATGACCGGGTTCAACGCCAGACTGAGCGATATCGTGCAGATCGGCGGGGTTTACACGCCGCCCGCGCTTAGAGCGCGCGGATATGCGCGAACCGCCGTGGGCATGCGTCTGGCCGAAGCGCGGGGCGGCGGTGCCCGGCAGGCGCTTTTGTTTTCGTCAAGCCCGCAAGCAATCCGTGCCTATCGCGCGCTTGGATTTCAGCCCAATGGAGGGTATTCGCTGGTCTTGTTCGAAGGGCCTCAGGAGGTGCGCCCATGAGTTTCATCCGCCCCGAGGCGCGCGAGGAGATATGGCGCTGGCGCGAGGCGCTGGTCGGCCTGGGCGCGACCCTGATCGGGGCGTGGATTGCCACGTCGGGGCGTGGATTGGTGGCGATTTTGGGCATGATAATGGTTGTTGCCGGAGTTGCCCTGATCGCGGCTGGCTGGCAGCGTGGACGGTTCAGGACCGGACGCGGCGGGGCCGGAGTTCTGACCATCACCGAAGGTCAGATCACCTATTTTGGCCCCTTCGCGGGCGGTGCGCTGTCGCTTGAGGCGATCGGCGAAGTGGTCCTGAACCCGCTGCCCCGCTCTGGACCGGTGTGGGAGCTGAGGGGCAGGAACGGCGAGCCATTGCGGATACCGGCTGATGCCGAGGGGGCCGAGGCGCTGTTTGATGCCTTCGCGGTGCTGCCCGGCTTTGACACCGAGGCGATGCTGGCGCGGCTGGCTGAACCGGGGCGCGTGCCGGTCACGCTGTGGGTTCGGGCGGGCCGGGTTCTGGCGGCCCGACCGCATTGACAAGGCCCGGCAATCGCTTCATCCCTCGGTCGAGAAAACCGCCTCTGCCGGAGCCAGATCATGTCCATTCCTCAGTCCGGTGGCGGACCGATCGAAGACCACGCCCAGCTGGCCGAATATCTGGCTGACGGCTGCAAGCCCCGCGAAGACTGGCGCATCGGCACCGAGCATGAGAAATTCGGCTATTGCCGGGATACGCTGTTGCCATTGCCCTACGCAGGCCCGCGATCGATCCGCGCGATGCTGGAGGGGCTGCGCGACCGGTTCGGATGGGCACCGGTGGTCGAGGCCGGCAAGATCATCGGTTTGGAGAAAGACGGGGCCAACGTCAGCCTGGAACCCGGCGGCCAGTTCGAGCTTAGCGGTGCGCCGCTGGAGACCATTCACGAGACCTGCGACGAGGTGAACGAACATCTGCGCCAGGTGCGCGAGGTGGCCGACGACATTGGCGTGGGCTTTATCGGGCTGGGGGCAGCGCCCGAATGGACCCACGATCAGATGCCGGTGATGCCCAAGGGGCGTTACAAGCTGATGACCGATTATATGGGGCGGGTCGGCACCCATGGCACCCAGATGATGTACCGGACCTGCACCGTGCAGGTGAACCTGGATTTCGGGTCCGAGACCGACATGGTGCAAAAGCTGCGCGTGGCGCTGGCGTTGCAGCCCGTGGCGACGGCGCTGTTTGCCAATTCGCCGTTTTTCGAGGGCCGCTTGAACGGCCACAAAAGCTGGCGGAGCCGTGTCTGGCGCGATCTGGACGGCGACCGCACCGGGATGCTGCCGTTTGTCTTTGACGAAGGCTTCGGGTTCGAGGCCTGGGTTCAATACGCGCTGGATGTGCCGATGTATTTCGTCTATCGCGACGGCAAATACATCGACGCGCTTGGCCAGTCGTTCCGCGATTTTCTGCAGGCTCGCCTGCCGGCCCTGCCGGGCGAGGTGCCGACGCTTTCTGACTGGGCCGATCACCTGACCACAACTTTTCCCGAGGCACGGATCAAGAAGTTTATCGAGATGCGCGGTGCCGATGGCGGCCCGTGGCGGCGGCTCTGCGCGCTGCCGGCGTTTTGGGTCGGGCTGTGCTATGATCAGACGTCGCTGGATGCGGCCTGGGATCTGGTGAAAGGCTGGGATGGCGAGACGCGCGAGGCGCTGCGGGTGGCGGCATCCGAGGCCGGGTTGCAGGGCAAGGTCGGCAATATTTCGATGCACGATCTGGCGCGCGAGGCGGTGGCAATTGCCGAGGCCGGGTTAAAGGCGCGGGCGCGCCCCGGCGTCGGCGGTCTGGTGCCCGACGAGACACATTTTCTGAATGCGCTTCAGGAATCGGTTGAAAGCGGGATGGTTCCCGCCGACGATTTGATCGCTGAGTATCAGGGCGACTGGGGCGGCGATCTGAAACGTATTTACGCCGCCCACAGTTATTGAGCCGGGGCTAGCCGTCCAGCGGGTCGGGTCCGTGATCGTTGGCACCGTCGTTGCCGCGCGTCACGTAGAAGATCAGCAGAACGATCCAGCCGACGACCGGAACAAACACCAGCAAAAGCCACCAACCAGTGCGCCCGATGTCGTGCAGTCGGCGAATAGCGACGGTGATCGACGGCAGCAACGTGCCGAGCGAAAACAGCGTCTCGAGCATTCCGGTTCCTGTGAAGCTGACCCCAGAGATCGCGCCGTCAACAATCGACATTGCGATTGACCCCAACAGGGTGAAAAGTGCCCACCACCAAAAAGCCGACCGCGACGCGCGTCCTTGGATGGTGATGTAATTGGAAAAGCCGCATTTTACGGCGTCCATGAAGCTCATGTTCGGCCCCTTTTTTTGACTATGTTTCGCACATGAAGGCCGATTTGGCCGAAAATCAATGATTTTTCCGGGGCGGATGTGATTTCGGCGAGGCTTGTCACCGAAACGCGCCGGGCGGCGGACGTGATGCCTGCCGCCCGGAGCTGTCGGGTAGCGCCGGTCAGAGGATGCCCTGCGCCGCGATCATCAGGACGCCCGCCAAAACGACCGACCCGCCATCGACATCCAGCGCAAAACCCGACTTGAGGCCAAAGGCACCGATCGCCACGACCAACGCCGAACCGGCAAGGATGGCCAGAATGGCCGCCTCAGGCCGCCAGCGCGCCGTCGAGCGCGCCGAGAATGCCGTCCCAGCCGCCCAGATGATTGTCGCGGCTTTCCTCGGAGGGGAATTTGACATGGGTCAGCGTAACCTCGGTGCCGCCGTCCACCGGCGCGAAATCCAGCGTCACGGTCGAGCCTTCGACCGAAAACGGCGATTCCCAGGTGAACACCAGCCGCGAATGGCGGTTGATCTCGATATAGGTGCCGGCGTGCGGGATCTCGTCGTCGCCCGCTTGCATCACGATGTCAAAGCGCCCGCCTTCGACCGGGTCGGCGGCGGCCTTGGGAACCGTCATTCCGGGCCCGGGGGTCATGAAACGCGCCAGCATCGCCGGGTCGAGCCAGGCGTCAAACACACGCGAAGGTTCGGCGGAAATAACGCGGGCGGTGGTCAGGGTAAGATCAGTCATCGTCGTCATCCTTTTTTTCAGTCAGGAGTGTTTCCAACGCTTCGAGCCGCATGTCCCAGATCGATCGCAACTGGTCGAACCAGTCATCTATCCGCTTGATCGGGTCCAGCTTGGCGGCGATCAGATGCTCGCGCCACTGGGTTTGCCGTTCGACAAGTGCGGCACCTTCTAGAACCTTGATGTGCTTGGACACCGAGTTCAGCGAGATGTCGAAATGGGTAGCCAGGTCGGTGACCCGTGTCGGCCCATGCTGCACCAATATGGTCAGGATGGCGCGCCGCGTGGGGTCGCTGGCGGCTTTCAGTATCTGCGTCAGTTCTCCGTCGGTTTCTCGTTCAACCATATGGGTGAATTACCCTCGAATTTCCCGTCAGTCAACCCTTTGGGTGAATGATTAGGGCGAATTATACGCAAGCGGTTGATTTTAAACGCTTACGAAATGTCCCCGATGCGCGGTTCCTGACCGTTCCACAGCCGCACAATATTGGCCTTGTGCCGCTCAAATATAAAAATAGCCAGTACCGAGGCGAGAATCGCGATGTCACCAAAGCCCAGAATGATCGCGGCAAGGGGGCTGAGCGCAGCGGCGACAAGGGCGGCCAGCGACGAATACCGCCTGATGCGCGCCGTGATCAGCCAGATACCGCAGGCGGCGCCACCTACAGGCAGCGCCAGCGCCAGCAGGATGCCCAGGAAAGTCGCCACGCCCTTGCCGCCGCGAAAGCCCAGCCAGACCGGAAAGAGATGCCCCAGAAAGGCCGCCAGCCCGGCCAGTTGCGCGGCGGCATCACCGATGACCGCTTGCGCGATCAGAACCGCTGCGCCGCCTTTGCCCGCATCCAGCACCAGAGTCAGAAAGGCCGCAAGCCTGTTGCCGGTCCGCAGGACATTTGTCGTGCCGATATTGCCCGACCCGATTGCGCGCAGATCGCCAAGCCTGAAAAGCCGGGCAATAACAATACCAAAGGGGATTGAGCCAAGCAGATAAGCCGCAAACGCAGTGATCAGATATACCATTGACGAGCCTCCGGGAATTTCGGGCAGCTTAGGTTCAAACGCTCAAAGAGCAATTCCTTCCTGCCAGGCGCGGGGTTGCCATAATGGCAAAAACCACCAGTAACGGAGGCGAATCCACGATCTGAAATTGGAGAGAAATTTTGGCACACGGACTTGCGGCGATTGAGAATTTTGCGCAGGACTACACCGCAGCTTGGTGTTCGGGCGACCCTGCGAGGGTGGCCTCGCATTACGCACCGGACGGCATGATCACAATAAATCGCGGCGATCCGATCGTGGGTACGCAAGCGATGCAGGAAATGGTTGCGGGATTTTACCGAGAATTCTCCGACCTCAGGCTATTTTGCGACACAGTTCGCAGCGCCGGAGACCACGTGGTGTTTGTCTGGACGCTGGACGGGCACCTCGCCGCGACAAAGAATCGCGTTCGGGTCGGCGGCTGGGAAGAATGGGACCTCACGCCGGATCTGAAGGTGCAAGCGTCGCTTGGCTGGTTTGACGCCGCAGAATACGAACACCAAATCGCCGAGGGCTATGATGGCTGACGACACCGTTCAAATGTTGGGGCTTATTGGGTTCATCATCGCAGGGGCGATGTTCGTTGGTGTCGGCATCCGGTTTGGCGATCCGTTGACCGTGGCGGGCAGCGCGGTCTGGATCGTCTCGTGCATGATCTGGATGATCCCGCTTTTGCGGCGGCGATCGGGGTCAGGCGGCGAAGACTGACTTTCCCGCGACCCATGTCCCCAGCACGCGGCCCTGCATTCGCTGGCCGTCAAAGGGCGTGTTGCGCGATTTTGACCGTAGCGTTTCGCGGTTCAGCACGAAAGGCACATCTGCGTCGAACAGCACCAGATCGGCGGGCGCGCCGGTGCCAAGCCGCCCCGACGCGAGACCGAGCCGGTTTGCGGGGTTGAGCGCCATGGCGCGGAAAAGCGCGGGCAGGGTGAGGTCGCCCGAGTGGTAAAGCCGCAGGGCGGCGGGCAGCAGGGTCTCGAGCGCCACCGCCCCCGAGGCGGCTTCGTCATAGGGCAGGCGTTTGCTTTCCTCGTCCTGCGGCGTGTGCATCGAGGCGATGACGTCGATCGTTCCTTCGGCCACCGCCGCCACGCAGGCCATGCGGTCATCCTCGGAGCGCAGCGGCGGCTTGACCTTGAAGAAGGTGCGATAATCGCCGACGTCGAATTCGTTCAGTGTCAGATGGTGGATCGACACCCCCGCCGTCACATCCAGCCCGGTGGCTTTGGCCCGCTGCAAACGCCGCAAGGCGCGGGCGGTGGTGATCTGGTCGGCGTGGTAGCGCACGCCGGTCATCTCGACCAGCGCCAGGTCGCGGTCGAGCCCCAGCCGCTCGGCCATCGGTGACACGCCGGGCAGGCCCTTGAGCGAGGCAAACTTGCCGCTGGTGGCCGACGCTCCGGCGCTGAGCCCCGGGTCCTGCGGGTGGCCAATGACCAAAGCGCCAAACGAGCGGGCATAGGTCATGGCGCGGCTGAGCACTTTGGTGTCGGTCACCACATTGTCGCAATCGGTGAAGGCAACGGCACCTGCGTCGCGCAAAAAACCGATCTCGACCATCTCGCGGCCCGCGCGTCCCTTGGTCAGCGCCGCCATGGGCAGCACGTTGACCGGGGCCGCCTCGTTCGCACGGCGGGTGACGAATTCCAGCACCTCGGGGGTGTCGATGGCAGGGGTCGTGTCGGGGCGGGTGACCATGGTTGTCACCCCGCCCGCCGCCGCCGCCAGACCGGCCGAGCCGAAGCTTTCCTTGTGCCGTTCGCCGGGCTCGGAGACCTTGACGCCAATGTCGACGATCCCCGGTGCCAGGCATTTGCCTTGGCAATCAACGCGCTCGCCGCCCCCCTGCGGCGGCGTCTCGCCCCCGGTCGCGGTGATCGTGCCGTCTTTGACTTCGAGCCACCCGAGGCCGTCGGTGCCGTTCTCGGGGTCGATCAGGCGGGCGTTGGTGAAGAGGGTGGTCATGCGCCCGCCCTCAGATTGCGCGCCAGCAAGTCCATCGCCGCCATGCGCACCGCCACGCCCATCTCGACCTGTTCCTGGATGACCGAGCGGTGGATGTCGTCGGCCAGCGTGCCGTCGATTTCAACGCCGCGGTTCATCGGGCCAGGGTGCATGACGATGGCATCGGGCTTGGCCAGCGCCAGTTTTTCGGCATCGAGCCCGTAGCGGTGGAAATATTCGCGCTCGGACGGGATGAAGCCGCCGTCCATGCGTTCGCGCTGAAGGCGCAGCATCATCACGACGTCGGCGTCTTTCAGGCCCTGAGCCATATCGTGGTAAACCTCGACACCCAATTCGGCCGCACCGGCCGGCATTAGCGTCGGCGGGCCGACGAGGCGCACCCGGTTTTCCATCTTGCCCAGCAGTAACAGGTTCGACCTTGCCACGCGGCTGTGGGCGATGTCGCCGCAGATCGCCACGGTCAGCCGGTGCAGGCGGCCTTTGGCGCGCCGTATTGTCAGCGCGTCCAAAAGCGCCTGCGTGGGGTGTTCGTGGCACCCGTCGCCGGCGTTTAGGACCGCGCAGTTGACTTTTTCGGCGAGCAGGTTGACTGCGCCCGACTGGGGGTGGCGCACGACCAGCAGATCGGGGTGCATGGCGTTCAGCGTCAGCGCCGTGTCAATCAGGGTCTCGCCCTTTTTGACCGAACTGGCCTGCATCGCCATCGACATTACATCGGCGCCCAGCCGCTTGCCCGCCAGTTCGAAACTGGCCTGGGTGCGGGTCGAGGTCTCGAAGAACATGTTGATCTGGGTCAGACCGGCAAGCGCGTCCGAATGCTTGCGGTCCTGCCGGTTCAGGGTCACGTATTCGTCCGATAAGTCGAGAAGCGCGGTGATTTCCGCAGGGTCCAGGGGCTCGATCCCCAAAAGATGGCGCGCGCGAAACGTCATGGGCCCTCTTGCCAGTCGCGCGGCTTATAAGGGGGCTGGGGGGAAGCGGCAAGGGGTCTGCCGCAACGGTTTTCGCCGCGTTCCGCGTCGCCCGCGAAGCGAGAGGGGCGCGGCCCTCTCGCGCTTTCCCCGGAGTACTCGTCGGAAAGATGATTGGCGAAAAGAGGGTGGTTCAACAGGGCATCATCTTGCATTAAACATCTGCTATGACCGAACACTCACCTTCGCGTGACGCGCTGGCGCTATTGGCTTGGCAGATCGAGCTTGGCGCCGACGAGGCGATCGGCGATGCGCCGGTCGATCGGTTTGCGCTGGAAGATGCGCCCCCTGACCGGGCCGGGGTTGCGGCGACGCAACTGGCCGAGCCAACCGCGGACCCGCTGGCCGAGGCCCGCGCGGCGGCAACAGGTGCGGGCGATCTTGAGGCGCTTGCGGCGGCACTTGCCGACTATCCCCATTGCGAGCTGCGCCATGGCGCGCGAAATCTGGTGTTTTCCGATGGCAACCCGGGCGCGCGGCTGATGATCCTCGGCGAGGCACCGGGGCGCGACGAAGACCGGATCGGGAAGCCATTTGTCGGGCGCGCAGGGCAGCTTTTGGACAGGATGCTGGCCGCGATCGGTCTGGACCGCACATCGCCGGTGGCGGATGATTCGGTCTATATCACCAACATCCTGCCCTGGCG
>JAKZRT010000112.1:0-12409 GCA_047518005.1 Brevirhabdus sp. | reverse complement strand
CATTCATATCGAGGAATTCGAGGTCATGGCCCGGGACACCAAGCTCGGCCAGGAAGACATCACCCGCGACATTCCCAACGTCGGCGAGGAAGCCCTCAAGGACCTGGACGAAGCGGGCATCGTCTACATCGGCGCCGAGGTCAAGGCCGGGGACATCCTGGTGGGCAAGGTCACGCCCAAGGGCGAGTCCCCCATGACGCCCGAGGAAAAGCTGTTGCGCGCCATCTTCGGCGAAAAAGCCAGCGATGTGCGCGACACGAGCTTGCGTCTGCCGCCGGGGGATTTCGGCACGGTGGTCGAAGTGCGCGTCTTTAACCGCCACGGCGTGGAAAAGGACGAACGCGCGCTGCAGATCGAACGCGAAGAGGTCGAAAGCCTGGCCCGCGACCGCGATGACGAGCTGCACATCCTTGAGCGCAACATCTATTCCCGCCTCAAGGGCATGATCATGGGTAAGGTTGCCGTGGGGGGACCGAAAGGCGTCAGGCCCAAGTCCACGATCGACGACGAGCTTCTTGCAACCCTCAGCCGCGGCCAGTGGTGGCAGTTGGCGGTGGGCGAGGAAGGCGCCGCGTCCCAGGTCGAAGCGCTGAACGCCCAGTTCGAGGCCCAGAAACGGGCGCTGGACGCGCGGTTCGAGGACAAGGTCGAAAAGGTCCGGCGCGGCGACGATCTGCCGCCGGGTGTCATGAAAATGGTCAAGGTCTTCGTCGCGGTGAAGCGCAAGCTGCAACCGGGCGACAAAATGGCCGGGCGGCATGGCAACAAGGGTGTGATCTCGAAGGTCGTGCCGTTGGAAGACATGCCGTTCCTTGCCGATGGAACGCCGGTCGACTTTGTGCTGAACCCGCTTGGCGTGCCCAGCCGGATGAACGTGGGCCAGATTCTGGAAACCCACATGGGCTGGGCGGCGCGCGGTCTGGGCATTCAGATCGACGATGCGCTTGGTGAATACCGCCGGTCAGGTGATCTGAGCCCGGTGCGCGATGCGATGAAAATCGCCTATGGCGACGATGTCTATAAGGAAGGCATCAAAGGCATGGACGAGGCGACGCTGGTCGAGGCCGCGGGCAATGTCACCAACGGTGTGCCGATCGCAACGCCGGTCTTTGACGGCGCCAAGGAAGCCGACGTCAACGACGCGCTGATCCGCGCGGGTTTCGACCAGTCGGGGCAATCGGTGCTGTTTGATGGCCGTTCGGGTGAACAATTCGCCCGCGAAGTCACCGTGGGCGTCAAGTACCTGCTGAAACTACACCATCTAGTCGACGACAAGATCCACGCCCGGTCTACCGGACCCTACAGCCTGGTCACCCAGCAGCCGCTTGGTGGCAAGGCCCAGTTCGGCGGTCAGCGGTTCGGCGAAATGGAGGTCTGGGCGCTGGAAGCTTACGGCGCGGCCTACACCTTGCAGGAAATGCTGACGGTGAAATCCGACGACGTTGCAGGCCGGACCAAAGTCTATGAGAGCATCGTCAAGGGCGAGGACAACTTTGAAGCGGGCGTTCCCGAGAGCTTTAACGTGCTCGTGAAGGAAGTCCGCGGCCTCGGCCTGAATATGGAACTTTTGGATGTAGAGGGGGATGAATGACGCGAAGCCGTAGTTTTCAAAAAACTCCGGTCCGCTTTCTTTTCAAGAAAGCGCCGTCCACCCCAGCCTCTAGCCTGATGTAAGGATCTGAAAATGAACCAGGAACTGACCACAAACCCGTTCAACCCGCTGACGCCACCCAAGGCGTTTGATGAAATCCGAATATCGCTCGCAAGCCCCGAGCGAATTCTCAGCTGGTCCTTTGGCGAGATCAAAAAGCCCGAGACGATCAACTATCGCACGTTCAAGCCCGAACGCGACGGGCTTTTCTGCGCCCGTATCTTTGGCCCGATCAAGGATTACGAGTGCCTCTGCGGCAAATACAAGCGGATGAAATATCGCGGCGTTGTCTGCGAAAAATGCGGTGTCGAGGTGACGCTGCAAAAAGTGCGCCGCGAGCGTATGGGCCATATCGAACTGGCCGCGCCCGTCGCGCATATCTGGTTTCTGAAATCGCTGCCCAGCCGCATCGGCCTGATGCTGGACATGACGCTGCGCGATCTCGAACGCATCCTCTATTTCGAGAACTACGTGGTGATCGAACCGGGTCTGGCCGATCTCAACTATGGCCAGTTGATGGGCGAAGAGGAATTCCTCGACGCGCAGGACGCATACGGTTCTGACGCCTTTGAGGCCGACATCGGGGCCGAGGCGATCCGCAAGATGCTGCAAAACATCGACCTCGAGGCCGAGGCGGTGCAACTGCGCGACGATCTGGCCGTTGCCACCGGTGAACTGAAGCCGAAAAAGATCATCAAGCGCCTGAAAATCATCGAGAGTTTCATCGAATCGGGCAACCGGCCCGAATGGATGATCCTGACCGTTGTGCCGGTCATCCCGCCCGAACTGCGGCCGCTGGTGCCGCTGGATGGGGGCCGGTTCGCGACCAGCGATCTCAACGACCTCTATCGCCGCGTCATCAACCGCAACAACCGGCTAAAGCGCCTGATCGATCTCAGAGCGCCCGACATCATCGTGCGCAACGAAAAGCGGATGCTGCAGGAATCTGTCGATGCGCTTTTTGACAACGGTCGCCGTGGCCGGGTGATTACGGGTGCCAACAAGCGCCCGTTGAAATCATTGTCCGACATGTTGAAAGGCAAGCAGGGCCGGTTCCGTCAGAACCTGCTCGGCAAGCGGGTCGATTTCTCGGGTCGCTCGGTCATCGTGACCGGACCCGAGCTCAGGCTGCATCAATGCGGGCTGCCAAAGAAGATGGCGCTCGAGCTTTTCAAACCGTTCATCTATTCGCGGCTCGAGGCCAAGGGCCTTTCCAGCACGGTCAAACAGGCCAAGAAGCTGGTGGAAAAGGAGCGCCCCGAGGTCTGGGACATCCTCGACGAGGTCATCCGTGAACACCCGGTGATGCTGAACCGGGCGCCGACACTGCACCGGCTTGGCATTCAGGCGTTCGAGCCGGTGCTGATCGAAGGCAAGGCGATCCAGCTTCACCCGCTTGTCTGCGCGGCCTTCAACGCCGACTTTGACGGCGACCAGATGGCGGTCCATGTGCCGCTGAGCCTCGAGGCCCAACTTGAGGCGCGGGTGCTGATGATGTCGACCAACAACGTGTTGTCGCCCGCCAACGGCGCGCCGATCATCGTGCCGAGCCAGGACATGATCCTTGGCCTTTACTACGTCTCGATCGAACGCGAAGGCATGCCGGGCGAAGGCATGGTCTTTGCCGACGGCGACGAAGTGCAGCACGCGCTTGATGCTGGCGAAGTGCATCTGCACTCGAAGATCGTCGCGCGGATCAAACAGATGGACGACGAGGGCAACGAGGTGATTCAGCGCGTTGAGACCACACCGGGCCGGGTCCGGCTGGGCGCGCTGTTGCCGCTGAATGCCAAGGCGCCGTTCGAGTTGGTCAACCGCCTTTTGCGCAAGAAGGAAGTGCAACAGGTCATCGACACCGTCTATCGCTACTGCGGCCAGAAAGAGAGCGTGATTTTCTGTGACCAGATCATGGGGCTCGGGTTCCGCGAATCCTTCAAGGCGGGCATCAGCTTTGGCAAGGACGACATGGTCATCCCCGAATCCAAATGGAAGATCGTCGACGGCGTGCGCGCCCAGGTGAAAGAATTCGAAAAACAGTACATGGACGGCCTGATCACCCAGGGCGAGAAATACAACAAGGTGGTCGATGCCTGGTCGAAATGTTCCGATCAGGTTGCCGACGCGATGATGAGTGAGATATCGGCGGTGCGCAGAGACAAGAACGGCGCCGAAATGGAGCCCAACAGCGTCTATATGATGAGCCACTCGGGCGCGCGCGGCTCTCCGGCGCAGATGAAACAGCTGGGCGGCATGCGGGGTCTGATGGCCAAGCCGTCGGGCGAGATCATCGAAACCCCGATTATCTCGAACTTCAAAGAAGGTCTGACCGTGCTGGAGTATTTCAACTCGACCCACGGCGCCCGCAAAGGTCTGGCCGACACCGCGCTGAAAACCGCGAACTCGGGTTATCTGACTCGGCGTCTGGTTGACGTCGCGCAGGACTGCATCATCCGTTTGGACGATTGCGGCACCGACAAAGGGATCACCGCCGAGGCGGCTGTCAACGATGGCGAGGTGGTATCGTCATTGGCCGAACGCATTCTTGGTCGCGTATCGGGCGAGGACGTCATCCAGCCGTCCACGGGCGAGGTGATCCTTGCCAAGGGCGAATTGATCGACGAACGCAAGGCCGATGCCATCGAAGAGGCTGGCGTCGCATCGTTCCGAATTCGTTCGCCGTTGACCTGCGAAGCCGACGAGGGCGTCTGCGCCATGTGCTATGGCCGCGACCTCGCGCGCGGTACCCGCGTCAACGTGGGCGAGGCGGTTGGCATCATCGCCGCTCAGTCGATTGGCGAGCCGGGCACGCAGTTGACGATGCGGACCTTCCACATCGGCGGAATCGCTCAGGGCGGCCAGCAATCGTTCCAGGAAGCCAGCCAGGAAGGCATGATCCAGTTTGATAATCCCAACATGCTGAAAAACAACGCCGGTGAACTGGTGGTCATGGGCCGCAACACGGTGATGAAAATCATCGACGACAACGGAGCGGAACGGGCCAGCCACAAGGTCGGTTATGGATCAAAGGTCTTTGTTGGCGAAAAAGACAAGGTTTCACGCGGCGACAAATTGTACGAATGGGACCCGTACACTTTGCCGATCATCGCCGAAAAGGGCGGCACGGCGAAGTTCGTCGATCTGACCAGCGGTATTTCGGTGCGCGATGACACCGACGATGCCACCGGCATGACCCAGCGCATCGTGACCGACTGGCGGGCGGCCCCCAAAGGCAACGAACTGAAACCCGAGATCATCATCGTCGGGAAGGACGGCGAACCGGTCCGCAATGCCGGCGGCAACCCGGTGACCTATCCGATGTCGGTCGATGCGATCCTTTCCATCGAGGACGGCTCGAAGGTCAAAGCCGGCGACGCGGTCGCGCGCATTCCGCGCGAAGGTGCCAAGACCAAGGACATCACCGGCGGTCTGCCGCGGGTGGCCGAGCTTTTCGAGGCGCGCCGTCCCAAAGACCACGCAATCATCGCCGAAATTGATGGTTACGTGCGCTTTGGCCGCGACTACAAGAACAAGCGCCGGATCGGCATCGAGCCTGCGGACGATACCCAGGAGGCGGCTGAATACATGGTGCCCAAGGGCAAGCACATTCCGGTTCAGGAAGGTGATTTTGTCCAGAAGGGCGATTACATCATGGACGGCAACCCGGCACCGCACGACATTCTTTCCATCTTGGGTGTCGAAGCGCTGGCGGACTATATGATCAACGAGGTGCAGGACGTCTATCGCCTTCAGGGCGTGAAGATCAACGACAAGCACATCGAGGTCATCGTGCGCCAGATGCTGCAAAAGTGGGAGATCGTCGACAGCGGCGAGACCACGCTTTTGAAAGGCGAGCACGTCGACAAACTCGAGTTCGAGCAGGTCAACGACAAGGCCGAGGCCGAGGGGCGCAGGCCCGCATCGGGCGAACCGATCCTTTTGGGCATCACCAAGGCCAGCCTGCAAACCCGGTCGTTCATCTCGGCGGCCTCGTTCCAGGAAACCACGCGGGTGCTGACCGAGGCATCGGTTCAGGGCAAGCGCGACAAACTGGTCGGGCTGAAGGAAAACGTCATCGTCGGCCGCCTCATTCCGGCGGGCACCGGTGGGGCGACGCAAAAGATGCGCCGCATCGCCCAAGAGCGCGACAACCTGGTGATCGAGGCCCGTCAGGCCGAAGCCGAAGCCGCCGCGGCGCTTGCCGCGCCGATCGAGGATTTCAGCGCCGACAGCATCTTTGATTCCGGGCTGGTGGAAACCCCCGAAAGCCGCGAATAGGGGGTGCCCGCTGCGACAGTCAAAAGGGCTCCGGGCTGTTCCCGGGGCCCTTTTTTCATGGCTGTGCGCCGCCCGTTCTGACCCAGGCGGCCCGGAAAATCCTTGGCAAGATGAAGCCAGTCAGGGCGCTCATTTTGGCAGCACTCGGCTTTAGATCGCTTCGCTGCGGATCAAGTCGGACCGATCAGCGTGCAATCCATGGCGCGGGCGGTGAGGCGGCGGCAGGCCAAGTCGGCACCGTCGCGCGTCAGACCGACGAAATTGGCCTCGAACCCGCCACCGCGCGGCACCACTTTGCGCAGCGCCTGATCCAGCATGCCGATCTCGGCAAGCGCGGTCTGCAACAACAAACGCTCGGCGCCATTGCGGGTGGTGTAGCGGCCCAGATGAATGCCCCAAAAGCGTTCGCCCGAGGTCGACACCCGCGACACCACAAGCGCACCGGTATCGGCACCGGAGCGGCGCGTGGCCTGCACGGTCGGGACCGGGCGCAGGCGCGGGCGGGTAATTCCGTTTTGTTCTGCCAATGCTGCCAGCACGGCGGCATCGGCGTCGGGGGCTGGTCCGGCGGCGCTGTCCAAGCCCTCGGCAATTCCGTCGGCCACGGCCAGCACTGTCGCGCCGGAAGCGGCCGAACCGGGCCGCAGCCGCGGTCGCACCCCGCGCGCGGCTGCCAATTGGGTGGGCGAGGCGGCGGTGCCCCGGTAGGTTGGGAGCGCCGGCCGGCTTACCGCCACCCGGGTCGGCGCGCGGCTGAACCCCATGTCCAACAGTTCGGCAACGCGGGCATTGCGCGTGGCGGTTGATCGACCGCCAAATACCGTGGCTATGATCCGTTCCTGCCCACGTTTCGCTGATGCGACCAGATTGAACCCGGCGGCGCGGGTATAGCCGGTCTTGATCCCGTCGGCGCCGCGATAGGCGCTGAGAAACCGCCGGTTGGTGTTGGCAACTTCGCGAATGCCGGTTTGCGTGGTCCGGCGCGAAAACAAGTTGTAATAATCGGGGTGGTCGAAAAACAGGTGCCGCCCGAGCGTTGTCATATCCCGCGCCGTCGACAGATGCCCGGCCTCGGTCAGACCATGGGCGTTCTTGAACGTCGTACGCGACATGCCGAGCGCCTTGGCCGTGCGGTTCATACGCCGCGCAAACGCTGCCTCGGACCCTTCGATCGCCACACCAATGGCGGTCGCGGCATCGTTGGCCGATTTAACGGCCGCGGCGCGGATAAGATACCGCAAAGCAATTTTTTGCCCCGCCCGCAGACCAAGTTTCGACGGCGGCTCGGCCGCCGCCCGACGCGTTATTGTCACCATAGTGTCGAGGGAAATCTCACCATGTTCGATGGCCTCAAAGGCCACGTAAAGCGTCATCATCTTGGTCAGCGAGGCGGGGTGAAGTCGGGTATCGGCATTGCGCGAATGCAAAACTTCGCCGGATCGCGCGTCGATTACCATAGCAGCGTAAGGCGCGGCATAAGCGGGTACCACACGCAATACAAACGCCAAAAGAAGGGCGATAAGCCCGATCAGCGCAGGAAAACTCATACGAGTTGCCACGTTGCCTGCCTTTACTGCCTCTGTGCCGCGCCTCATTTTTCGGGACGGCTTGTTGTTGTGCGTAGGGTTGTAGCCGCAAATTCCCCAAGCGCAAACAGCTTTATTCATTGGTTTTTTCGCGGTTATTCAATATATTGTGTTTTGCGTGGGGCACCGCGCTATATCTGGGAAATTTTGCCTAGAAGTTGCGGTAAATCCCTCAATTTCGAGAGTTTTCGAAACCGCGCCTGGCCCACAGGTGGATCGGCCCTCTCGTAGGCCCAGGTCAGATCATGCGGCACATGCAGCGCCCACGACCCGGCTTGCAACGCCGGAATAATGTCGGATTTCAACGAGTTGCCGACCATGACCGCAAAGCCTGGGCCGCTGCCATGACGGGCGAACGCGTCAACATAGGTTTTCCGAGTTTTGTCCGACACAATTTCAACCGCGTGAAAATGATCCCCGAGGCCGGACTGGGCCAGCTTTCGTTCCTGGTCCAAAAGGTCGCCCTTGGTGATCAGGACAAGTCGATAGGCGCCTTTCAGCGCGATCACGGTTTTTTCCGCCCCTGGCAAAAGATCGATAGGATGGACCAGCATCTCGCGGCCCACGGCGATCAGTTCGGCGATGACCGTGGCGGGAACCTCGGCGTTGGTGACCTCGATCGCGGTTTCGATCATCGAGAGAACAAATCCCTTTATCCCGAACCCATAGTGCCCGAGATTCCGCACCTCGGCCTCGGCCAGGCGTTCGACCAGGTGATCGGGGGCTGCGTAGTCGCGAAAAAGTTCGGCGAATCGCCCCTGCGTCAGGCGAAAAAAGCTCTCGTTGTGCCAAAGCGTGTCGTCCGCATCAAAGCCGATTGTGGTTATATTTCCGGTCATTCGGCGAATCCTGCAACATCCGAGGGGCTCAGGGACTTTTCCTGAGGCGTTAACGGGTTATATTGACAGGTCAGTCTAACCACGAGCACGGGCAACGCAATTGTCGAACGATCAGTTCATCAGGATGCAAGACGAAGACGACCCAGCCGATACCGAAACCGGTACGCTGACCAAGACCCGTACGCGCACCGAGCGGCCTCCGCTTTACAAAGTAATGCTGCTCAACGACGATTATACGCCGATGGAATTCGTGGTGCATATTCTGGAACGTTTTTTCGGCATGACCCACGCTCAGTCGTTCGAGCTGATGCTGACGGTCCATAAAAAAGGGCTGGCGGTCGTCGGGGTGTTTTCGTTCGAAGTGGCCGAAACCAAGGTCACGCAGGTGATGGACTTTGCGCGGCGTCATCAGCACCCGCTGCAATGCACCATGGAAAAGGATTAGGGGTACCAGGCCCCCGCATCGCATGGCAACCAGCCGACTTTCCCGTGCGTTAAGCGACGGCGCGATTGACCTGCCCGATGCGGGCGAAATATTGGTGCTGGGACCGTCGGCCGATTATGATCTTTCGGCGCTCGATCGCGTGCGGCTGCGCCTCCAGCAGGGGTTTCGACCCGATCATGATGCCTGGCGGGCGCGGGGGTATTCGGTTTCGGTTGACCCGGTCCCGGCGCGTGCGGCCATCGTTTGCCTGGCGCGGTCGCGCGGCGCGTCCCTGGCGCGGATCGCGGCGGCGGTCGAGGCCGTGCCCGCTGGCGCGCCGGTGATCATCGACGGGCAAAAGGATCAGGGCGTTGATGGGATATTGAAACAGGTACGGGGCCGCTTTGCGGTGTCCCAGCCGTTCTCGAAATCGCACGGAAAGGTCTTCCAGATCGACGCAGCACCGCCACCCGATGCCTGGCGCGCCCGCGCCCAGGTGACCGCCGAGGGATATCAGACAGCGCCGGGTGTCTTTTCCGCCGATGGCGTTGATCCGGGATCGGCAGCGCTGGCCGACGCGTTGCCAATATCGCTGACTGGGCGGGTTGCCGATCTGGGGGCTGGTTGGGGGTACCTTTCGGCCCGCGCGCTGGACTGCGACGGGATCACCCGGCTTGACCTGATCGAAGCTGACCACGCAGCGGTCGTCGCGGCGCGCGTCAATGTCACCGACCGGCGCGCGCAGGTCATCTGGGCCGACGCCACCACCTTTGCCCCCGATGCGCCCTATGACGCGGTGCTCTGTAATCCGCCTTTCCATGAAATCCGCCGCGCCGACCCAAGCCTAGGGCGGCGGTTTATCTTTGCCGCGGCGGCGATGCTGACGCCGCGCGGGGTGCTGTGGCTGGTGGCCAACCGGCATCTGCCATACGAGGCCGCGCTGACGGATGGGTTTCGCGATGTCACCGAATTGCCGGGTCCGCCGGCCTTCAAGCTTTACCGGGCGGCGCGGCCTCGCCGCCGCCGCTGAATTCGGCTAACCTCGACCGGCCACTCAACAGGGGATTGCAGCCGATGTCCTTTTCAATATCCGGCAAGACGGCCATCGTGACCGGTGCCGCCAACGGCGTCGGGCTGGCGATTGCCCGTCACTTTTCCGATGTGGGTGCCAACGTCATGTTCGCCGATATGGACGAGGATCGGCTGGCCGAAGAGGTGGGCAAGGGCAACGACCAGGACGGCAGCACCCAATATTTTGCCGGTGACCTGCGCGAACGGCTGACCATCGCCAATTTGCTGTCGGCAACCATCGACGCCTTCGAGCGCGTTGACATCCTGGTCAACGCCAGCCGCCAGGTGCTGCTGAGCGACCCTCTGGATGCCGATGACAAGTCGATCGACGTGATGCTCAGCCAGAACCTGCTGGCGTCGCTGCGGCTCAGCCAGCTGGTCGCGCGGCGTATGATCAAACAGGCCGAGAATGATACCAACACCGCAGAGGCGTCGGCTGGCGTGATCGTGAACCTTTCCTCGATCGCGGCTGAACGCACTCACCCCGCGCTGATGGCGTTCTCGGTAAGTGCTGCGGCGTTAAACCAGATGACGCGATCGCTGGCGGTGTCGCTGGCGGGCCACCGCATCCGCGTCAATGCGGTCGCCATCGGGTCGGTCATGAGCGCCAGCCTGAAGGACCAGCTCAAAGAACGGGGGGCCGGATTGCGCGACGAAATACTGGATCACACACCCCTTGGACGCATCGCCAGCCCCGGCGAAGTCGCCGAGGCGGCGCAATTCCTGGTCTCGGAAAGTGCGAGGTTCATCACCGGCCAGGTCGTGACCCTGGACGGTGGCCGGACGCTGATCGACGCGGTGGCCGACGGCGCGCATTGACCCACCGGCCCGAGTTTCCGCACCCAACCGCTGTCGCCTGAGCGCCTGCGGCCCAGGCGACGGTTTGCACCCGCCTACGGCAATCGCCCCGACGTATCAGGACTCCGGCGGGGATATTTCACTGAATATCATCCCCAATTATTTTCATCGTTTCACGAAATACTTCGGGGAGCGCGAGGGGCAGCGCCCCTCGCCCCGTGGCGGCGCGCGGAACGCGCGGCGCAATACCTCAACTGCGGTTCCAGTCTGCTCTAGCTATCAAGCGCGCTGCATGCGGACATGGCGTCCGCTGCCCGGGTCTGAAGCTCGACCCGTCTTTCGCGCAGATTTTTCAGTTTGCGCGCCTCGGCGTCCGGGTCGACGGCAATCGGCCGCCCGGCAATATCCGACTGGCCGCCAATGCAAATTCGCGCCGTGCTGCCGGTGCAAAACGCGACGCCTACGGTACTGATCGGACCCTGCTCCAGGGCATATCCGCGGTCAAGATTGGCCTCGGTCTCGGCGATCAGCGCGTCGATCTCGGTCAGATCGGGCTGCGCTTGCAAAAGACAGCGTTCCTTTGGCGTTGCACAGGCGGTCAGGCACAGGACTGCGGCAATAAGCGTGGCTCGGATCATCGGGAATACTCTCAACTTGAGGTCATCGCCATGGTACTGCACTTGCGGTATCGCGCAAATTCCAGACGGCGCAAACGCGCCGATGGCCCGGACCGGAGCACATTGACCGCCATGAACGACGCCATGCACGACCAAAAGTCCCGCGCCTCGGCCTGGTTTCGCGTGCTTGGCGACCGCATTTGCGCCGCTTTCGAGGCGCTGGAAGACAGCCAGACCTCTGGTCCGCTCGCAGACCGGACCGCTGGACGTTTTGAGGTCACCGAGACCTTGCGTGAAGGCGGTGGCGGCGGCGTCATGTCGGTGCTGCGGGGGGGCCGGGTTTTCGAGAAGGTCGGCGTAAATGTTTCGACCGTTCATGGCCACCTGAGCCGCCGCGCCCAGGCCGCGATGGCGGCGCGCAAGGACATCGCCGCACTTGCAGATGATCCCAGGTTCTGGGCCTCGGGCATCTCGCTGGTGGCCCATATGCAGAACCCGCACGCACCGGCTGTGCACATGAACACCCGAATGTTCTGGACCCCGGCGGCCTGGTGGTTCGGGGGCGGGGCCGATCTGAACCCCTGCATCGAATATACCAAAGACACCGCCGCCTTTCACGCCGCGTTGCGAACCGCCTGCGACGCGCACGATCCCGGCTATTACGACCGGTTCAAAGCCTGGGCGGACGAATATTTTTTCATCCCACACCGACGCCGCGCCCGCGGTGTCGGGGGTATCTTTTATGACGATCTCAACACCGGAGACTGGGCGGCAGATTTTTCGCTTACCCAAGCCGTTGGGTCGGCGCTTTTGCCAGCGTTCTTGCCGATAACCGAGGCGCGGCGTGACATGCCGTGGGACGAGGCAGAAAAGGACGCTCAGTTGATCCACCGCGGGCTCTATGCCGAATACAATCTGGTTTATGACCGCGGAACCAAGTTCGGCCTGGAAACCGGGCACGACGCCGACGCGGTGCTGATGAGCCTGCCGCCACTTGCCAAGTGGGTCTGATACCAACGGCCCTAGTCGTTGACCGTTTTGGCCCATTGTCTGGTAGTGATTGACGTGATTGCGGTTTTGTCGTTTGCAAAGAAGTTCCATGCTTCGCAACACCTGTCGACGATCTGCTCATAATTGTCGAAGACGGA
>JAKZRT010000111.1:0-15659 GCA_047518005.1 Brevirhabdus sp. | reverse complement strand
CGACGCGACCGACCGGCGCCCTGTGGACAAGTGGACAGCCGCTCCGCGACCGACCACTTCCCCACAGGGCCAGAAACCGCAACAGAAGCGGTCAACTCATATGGTACATAAACCGGTCAACTCAGAATGTTCTCGACAGATCTGTGCTAACGACCGATGGGCGCTCTTGCGGCGCAAGAAATCGGTTTCGCCGCGCGAATGCGCGCCGCGGCTAAGGGGCGCTGCCCGCTACCCGCCAAAAGGCAAATTCACCCCCGAAGTGGCTTCCAAAGCGAAGAAATTGATCGGATATTGTCGCCATCACCCTTCCCCACATACTCCGCAGAGCGCGACAGACAGCGCGCCTCGCCCTTCGCGACGCACGCCTGCGCGACGCAATTTCTCAACCAGCTTTTGCGAGGTCGGTAATCAGGCGGTCCATATCGCCACGGCGCCTGTCCAGCATCGCCTGGATCTCGGTCCGTTCGCTCAACAGCAAGTTCACACCCTCAATGTACATGTTGAAAAACCTTTCCTCGCCGCTCCGGTCGCTGACCATAAAGGCGACTTCAAACGGCGACACTCCGTCGAGCCAGGCCACAGTCCTCACCTCGACAAAGCTTTTCACCTTGCGCGCATCCCGAACTTCGACGCCGCCGCCGATAAACTCGCGGAACCGCTTGCCGTACTTGCGCGCCATATAACCGCGAAACACTTGCGTAAACCGCGCCAACTCGCCGGCACTCATCGACCGGGCGTCAACGCCGAGAGTGTAACGCGCAATGGTCTCAACATCGGCGTAATTGGCGAACAGCGTTTCAAAATCGTCAATCATCCCGGCCTCGGATTTGCCCGAGTTGATGATCGTGTTGATATCGTCGACGACTTTGGTGACCAGCCGTCTCGCAGCCCGCTCGGTCAGCGCCAGCGCCGGCAATGTTCCGGCGAACGTGATTAACAGCCCAGTGGCGACAAATGCTCTCCGGTCCATATTACTCAAGTCCTAATTCCTCAAACGGGTCGGTGACGTCTTCCTCGGCCGGTTGCCCGCCCAACGTAAAGCGCCTCGATTGTAAATATAATAAGCGCGATTGCGCATAGCTATCGGCTGAGTTGTCTAAAATGTCATCGACCGTGACCGCAAATTTATCGCGGGTGTCCAGCGCCCACATCAGGCTCGATGCGGTGCCGATATAGGATTCGGGTACCGGTAGGATATAACTCAGTGGGTTGGTCACCAGATCGGCAATGCGCCCGACCGTGTGCCGCGCGGTCGAGGGGCCTACAAGTGGCAGTTCCACATAAGCGCCTTCGCCCACGCCCCAGACATAAAGCGTTTCGCCAAAGTCGGTGCTGGTGCCTTCGAGCCCGGCGAATGTTGCAAAGTCGAACAGACCACCAATCCCGATGGTCGTGTTCAAGACAAACCGCACCGAAGATACCACAGCCCGGTCAAAACGCCCTTGCAAGGTCGCGTTGATTACGTTGCGAGGCTCTGAGAAATTAAAGGAAAAATTGCGCACCGATTTGGCCACCGGGTCGGGCACGACCGTCCCATAAGCCTTGGCGCTGGGCCGCAGAACAGCCCGATCGACCGACACGTTGATCTCGTGGACTGCCCGGTAGCGCGCCTCGTTCGGATCATTGATGTCGTTGAGTCCGTTGGGGTGCGCGCAGGCCCCAATTGCCAGCATCGCGCCGGTCAAAAAGGCCAGGCGCACGGCCACTGGGACTCGCAAGTTCTGACAACCAAACATAGGGCCGCGGGTTCTCCCGTCTTGGCAATTTTACTGCTCTGGTTTCGCAACTGAGTATTGTGATTGCATTACTATGGCAAGCGACGGAGCCCAATCACGGACAACAAGCGGATTATTGCGGTTTCCTTTGGCGCGGCGCGCGATTAGCCTCAGCCGCGAAACAATGACCAATATCCGGAGCGACTGATGAGTAAATCGATAGATGCCCGACTTGCCGAATTGGGGGTGATCCTGCCCGAAACCCCCGCCGCGCTGGCCAATTATTTGCCCTACGTACGCCAGGGCAGCACGCTTTACGTCTCAGGACAAATATCGATGGCCAAGGGCGAGATGATCAAAGGCAAGCTGGGTGACGGGATGAGCACCGATGACGGCGCGGCGGCGGCGCGGACTTGTGCGATCAGCTTGCTTGCGCAGGTCAAAGCCGCCTGCGACGGCGACATCGAGCGCCTGGTTCGGGTGGTCAAACTGACCGGTTTCGTCAACTCCACGCTCGACTATATTGACCAGCCCAAGGTGATTAACGGTGCGTCCGACTTTCTGGTCGAGGCACTGGGTGATCGAGGTCGCCATGCGCGGTCAGCGGTCAGCGCGGCGTCGCTGCCCTTTGGCGTCGCGGTCGAGATCGAAGGGATTTTCGAGGTCGAATGACCTTGCCGCCCGAGTTTCTGGCGCGCCCCTTCGCGCACCGGGGCCTGCACGATCTGCGCCCGGGCCGGGCGGAAAACAGCCTTTCGGCCATGCGCGCGGCGATCGACGCAAGGTATGGCATCGAAACCGATCTTCAGCTTTCGGCCGATCGTCACGCGATGGTTTTTCACGATAACTTACTGGACCGGCTGACGGACGCAACCGGTCGCGTTTCCGATTGCAACGCCGATCAAATGGCGGCGGCGCGATTGACAGGAAGCGCCGAGGGCATTCCGCGCCTGACGGATCTGCTTGACCTTGTGGCCGGACAGGTGCCGCTTTTGATCGAACTGAAAGATCAGTCGCAGCGGCCGGGCGAACCGGTCGGACCCCTAGAGGCGGCGACGGTTGCCGCACTTGACCGGTACGATGGTCCGGTCGCGCTGATGTCGTTTCAGCCGGCAATGGTTCAAGAGCTTGCCCGCATCGCCCCCGATATTCCGCGCGGGCTGGTGGGTCGAAACTTTGACCACCGCCATCTCTCGGCCGAGGAAAATGCGGCTCTGACCGATTATGAGGCTTTTGAGGCGACCGGTTCGTGCTTTGTCAGCCACAAATGGCGCCATCTGGATGCCCCGGCGGTCAAACGCCTGAAATCGCAAGGCGTGCCGGTGCTGTGCTGGACCATCCGCAGCCCGGATGACGAAGCCGTCGCGCGCCGGACCGCCGATAACATTACGTTCGAGGGCTACCTTGCCGCTTGACGGCGCTGCCATCCCTCAGTCATTTCGGCCACAATGGCTGACACGCGCATCGAAATAGACGTTCTGGACCGGATCGACCGGATTGATCCGGCCGACTGGGACGCCTGCGCCTGCCCAGAAGCCGACGCGGGGCGCCCGATTGACCCCTTTACGACGCACCGCTTTCTGGGCGCGCTCGAGGCCAGCGGTTCGGTTGGCCCCGGCACCGGCTGGGCGCCGCGTCATCTTGTGGCGCGCGCGGGCGGCCAGGTAGTCGCCTGCGCGCCGCTTTATGCCAAGGGCCACAGCCAGGGCGAATATATTTTCGATTTCAACTGGGCCCATGCCTATGAGCAGGCCGGGGGGCGGTACTATCCCAAACTTCAGATCGCAGTGCCGTTCACGCCCGCGACCGGGCGTCGGTTTCTGACCCGTCCCGGTTGGGAAGAGACCGGCATTTTCGCTCTGACCCAGGGGGCCATTCAGGTGGCCTCAGAAAACCACCTGAGTTCGGTTCACGTCACCTTCTGCACGGCGGCCGAGGCTGAAGCAGGCCGCGCCATGGGGCTGATGCATCGCACCAGCCAGCAGTTTCACTGGCAAAACGACACCTACCCCGACTTCGACGCTTTCGTGGCCTCGCTGAACGCCCGCAAGCGCAAGAACATCCGGCGCGAACGGGCTCAGGCCAAAGATTTCGGGGGGCGGATCGTGACGCTGACCGGCGACCAGATTTCGCCTGCGCATTGGGATGCATTCTGGGTTTTTTATCAGGACACCGGCAGGCGCAAATGGGGTTTGCCCTATCTGACGCGGGCCTTTTTTGACGCGGCGCAGAATAACCTGCGCGATGACATCTTGTTGGTGCTTGCCGAACGCGACGGGGCTTATGTGGCCGGGGCGCTGAATTTCATCGGGCGCGACGCGCTGTTCGGGCGCTACTGGGGCTGCGTCGAAGACCACCCCATGCTGCATTTCGAACTTTGCTATTACCGCGCCATCGATTTTGCCATCGCGCACGGGCTTGCCCGTGTCGAGGCCGGCGCGCAGGGAGAACACAAACTGGCGCGCGGTTATATGCCCACCTCCACCCATTCGCTGCATTGGTTTGCCGACCCCGGATTCGCCGGTGCGATCGCCAAATACCTTGATGCCGAACGCGCAGCGGTAGATGAAGAGATCGACGTGCTGACCGAATACGGCCCATTTCGCAAACTGCAAGGAAGGGACGAAGAATGACCGACAAACTGACTGACACAGAACGTGAAACCGACCTGGCACCGCTGGTCGATGCAGGCTGGTCGATGGTCGCGGGACGTGATGCAATGTCCAAAACATTCACGTTCAAGAACTTCACCGCCGCTTTCGGCTGGATGACCCAGATCGCCATCGTTTCCGAGAAAATGAACCACCACCCCGAATGGTCGAATGTTTACAATCGGGTGGAAGTGACATTAACCACTCATGACGCGGGCGGTCTTTCTTCGCTGGACATAAAGCTCGCCAACAGGATGGAGGCGCTGGCCTGATGGAATTTTCGATTTTGCCCGATCAGTTGTACGATTTTGTCATCAATCTGGGTACCGCGCTGGTCATCGCGGTTCTTGCCCTGTGGTTGTCCGGATTTCTCAAGCGGCGCATCGTGCGGCTTGGGCTGAAGCATGAAGAACTTGACGACACGCTGTTTGCGTTCCTGGGGTCGCTGACCCGATACACAATACTGGCGATTGCGACGGTATTTATTCTGGGCCGGTTCGGGGTTCAGACGGCCTCGCTTGTCGCGCTAATCGGTGCCGCAGCTTTGGCCATTGGCCTGGCACTGCAAGGCACGCTGTCAAACCTTGCGGCGGGCGTGATGCTGATCGCTTTCCGGCCGATCAAGCTCGGCGATTTCATCGCGGCCGGCGGACACATGGGCACGATCAAGGACATCTCGCTTTTCAACACCGAACTGGCGACGGTGGACAACGTTCAGGTGATAGTCCCGAACAACATGATCTGGAATGCGGCGATTACCAATTATTCGGTCTACACCACCCGGCGGATCGAGCTGATGTTCGGCGTCAGTTACAGCAGCGACCTGAAAAAGGCCGAAGAGGTTATCTTTGCCACGCTCGCCAAGGACGACCGGGTTCACGCCGACCCGGCGCATTTTGTGAAGGTCACGGCCCTGGGCGCCAGTTCAGTCGATTTCATGGTCCGTGTCTGGTGTGACAGCAGTGATTTTCTGGCGCTCAAGTCCGATCTGACCCGCGCCGTCAAGGAAGCCTTCGACGCTGCCGGCATCGACATTCCGTTCCCGACAACGATGATAATCCGCG
The DNA here is from genome assembly GCA_047518005.1 of Brevirhabdus sp. Taxonomy (GTDB): domain Bacteria; phylum Pseudomonadota; class Alphaproteobacteria; order Rhodobacterales; family Rhodobacteraceae; genus JAKZRT01. The sequence continues at coordinate 10,229 of JAKZRT010000111.1, read as the reverse complement.
CCGACCGCTAGGCATTGGCAAGAATTTGCGCCGCGTTCCGCGTTGCCCGTGCAGCGAGGCGGCGCTGCCCCCTCGCGCTCCCCCGGAGTATTTGTGGAAAGGCGATACTCAACAGGGTGTCGAGGCCTCGGCCGGATTTCCGGGTTTCGGCGGTCCAATCAGGCCAGCGCCAGCAATGTCTCGCCCGAGGTCATGTCACAGACGCCGCGCTTTTCTTCGCGATGCAGCACAGTGATCACGCCGTCGTCCACGATCGCAGCAAAGCGCGTGCAGCGCGCGATCAGCCCGGCGGCGGGCGCGTCGAACCGCATGCCGATGCTTTGGGTAAACCGGCACTCGGGGTCGGCCAGAAAAGTCAGGCCTGCGGCGGTTGCCCCGGTCGCCTCGCCCCAGGCAGCCATCACGTAAGGATCGTTGACCGAAACACAGATGATCCGGGTTATTCCCTTCTCGGCGAAGCCGTCTTTGGTCCGGATAAAGCTTGGAACGTGTTTGTTGCTGCAGGTTCCTGTAAACGCACCCGGCAGCCCGAACATAACCACGCGCCGCCGCGCCAGCAGCGGCGCAAGCGGCACCGGTTCCGGTCCCTTGGCGCCGACCCACATCAATTCAGCCTCAGGCAGACGTGTCCCAACATTGATCGCCATGGGCAGCCCTCTCCATTGCCATTTTCTGCGGCGAGCATATAGGGTCCGACACGGCGACCCCAGCACGAAAGCGCACCACCCATGGAACATTTCGTAATCACTGGTGCGGGCCAGGCCGGAAGCTCGCTGGCGGGTGCATTGCGCACCCTCGGGTTTGACGGACAGATCACGCTGATCGGGTCCGAGCCACATTTGCCCTATCAGCGCCCGCCGCTCTCAAAGGCCTATTTGCTGGGCGAAATGGGCCGCGACCGGCTATTGCTGCGCAACCAGGCCTATTACGGCGACATGAGCATTTCCCTGCGCCTGGGGCGCGCGGTGACCGGCATCGACCCGCGCGCAAAGACCCTGACGGTCGGTGGCGAGACCATTGCCTATGACAAACTGGCGCTGACCGTGGGTCTGGAGCCCCGTCGCCTGCCTGCGGCCATCGGCGGTGCGCTGGAAGGCGTCTATGTCATCCGCAATCTCACCGATGTCGATGCGATCTTTGAGCCGATCCGCCGCGCGCGCCGGGCCCTTGTCGTCGGCGGCGGCTATATCGGGCTCGAGGGTGCTTCGGTGGCGCGCAAGCTGGGTCTTGAGGTGACGGTGATTGAAATGGCCGATCGTATTCTGAACCGCGTGGCGTCGTCCGAGACCGCTGATTTCATCCGCGCGCTGCATGGCCACAACGGCGCTGAGATCCGCGAAAGCGTGGGGCTCGAGCGTCTGACCGGCGATCTGCATGTGACCGGGGCCGAGCTGAGCGACGGCACCACGGTAAAGGCCGACATCGTGATCGCGGGGATCGGCATGGCGGGCGAGGTGCCCCTGGCCACGCAGGCTGGCCTGCGCGTCGATCAGGGGATCGTCGTCGATGAATATTGCCAGACCTCGGACCCGTCGATCTATGCCGCAGGCGACTGCACCCGCCAGCCCTACAAAGGCGCGATGATTCGCCTGGAATCGGTGCAGAATGCCATTGATCAGGGTACCGCGGCGGCGGCCAACCTGCTGGGCGCGAACCAGCCCTATCGCGCCTTCCCGTGGTTCTGGTCGGATCAATATGACTGCAACCTTCAGATCGCGGGTCTCAGCACCGGTTACGACCAGATCGTCACCCGCGGCGGCACCGACGATGCGCCGCTCAGCCACTGGTATTACAGGGGGGATACATTTCTGGCGGTCGACGCCATGTCCGATGCGCGCGCCTACATGGTCGGCAAGCGGCTATTAGAGGCGGGCAAAAGCCCCGATCCGGCGGCGGTCAGGGACACCAGCGCCGATCTCAAGGCGCTTTTGCGCGCGTGAGGATCATCGCGGGCCTGTGGCGGGGTCGGGCGCTAACACATGTGGGCAAGGGCGACGCGCGCGCGCATCTGCGCCCCACCACCGACCGCAACCGCGAAAGCCTGTTTTCGATCCTCGCCGGTGGACGTTTCGGCGATCCGCTGACGGCCGCACGGGTGCTGGACGTGTTCGCGGGGACCGGCGCGTTGGGTCTTGAAGCGCTGTCGCGCGGGGCAAAAGTCGCCACATTCGTCGAAAACGGGCGCAGAGCACAGCGGTTGATTGACCGAAATATCGACCTCCTCGGCGCGGCAGGACAGGCGCGCCTGCATGCCCGCGACGCGCGCAAACCGGGGCAGAACCCGGACGCCGCCTACGATCTGGTGTTCCTGGACCCGCCTTACGGCGCCGGCCTCGGCGCGGCGGCCCTGAGCGCCCTTATGGCCGGTGGCTGGGTCGGGGCGGGTGCGCTGATCGTCTGGGAGGAAGCCGCGGCTCAGCCCGCGCCCGAAGGCTGTGACGGGCTCGAAAGCCGCCGCTTTGGCGACACCTGGATCTCTTTTCTCCGGGCCACCCCGTGACCCTGCGTCTGGTCATCTTCGACTGCGACGGCGTGCTGGTTGACACCGAGCCGATGGTCAACGCGCTGATCGCCGAAACCCTGACCGCCCATGGCCTGCCAACCACCACAGACGCGGCCGTTCGGATGTTCGATGTCGGCACCATTCATGGCCTGGCTGACATGGCGCGGCATCGGGGTGCCAAGCTGCCGCCCGACTGGGTCGATGCGATCTATGTGCAGATGTTCGCGCGCCTGGATCGGGGGGTCGAGGTGATCGCGGGCGTGGTTGAGCTGATCGGCCGGGTCGAGGCCGCCGGATGCGCCATCGTGGTCGCCTCGAACGGACCGACCGAGAAAGTGCGCCGGTCGCTGGTGCCATCGGGGCTGTGGGACCGGTTTCAGGGCCCGATATATTCACGCCAAGACCATGCGCCAAAGCCCGCCCCTGACATGGTGCTCTACGCCATGGCCGTCGCAGGCGTGCGCGCCGACCAAACCGCGATGATCGACGACAGCGCCACGGGCTGCCGCGCGGCGCGAGCTGCCGGGGTTCGCTGTCTGGGCTATGCGACCGAAGGTCAGGGTGCGGCGCTGGCCCACGAAGGCGCCGAAGTTATAGGGTCGATGGCGCAGGCAGCAGGCAAGTTGGGCCTCTGACGCGCGAAGATGTGTACGGCGGGGCAATGATTTCGCAGACCGTCTCATGCTATGCTCACCCCATGATCGCCGCGACCCATTTTCTGTCTGATGCTTTCACCGCCGCCCCAACGAAGCTCGCGCCGGACCCGCGGCGCTGGCGACCGCCGCTTTTTATCGGCGATTGTGCAACGCCATTTGCCGGTTCTACGCTGTTGCTTGCCATGATCCGAACCCAAAATGTCGACGACGACGATCCGCCAGCCGGAAGATTTTTCCTGCGAAATATCCCGCCCTACACCAAGTACGTCGGGTGAAACAGACCGCCGGGGCTCGGGGTGAAGATCTGGCAGCCGTCTTCGGTGACGCCTACGGAATGCTCGAATTGGGCGCTGAGCGACTTGTCGCGGGTCACCGCTGTCCAGTCGTCGGCCAGAACCTTGGTCTCGGCCCGACCGAGGTTCACCATCGGCTCGATTGTGAAAAACATCCCCGGTTCCAGCACCGGGCCGGTGCCGGGCCTGCCATAGTGCAACACATTGGGCGGCGCGTGAAACACCCGCCCCAACCCATGCCCGCAAAAGTCGCGCACGATCGACATGCGGTTGCCTTCGCCGTAGGCTTGGATGGCCCACCCGATGTCACCGAATGTATTGCCGGGCCGCACCGCGTCTATGCCTTGCATCAGCGCGTCGTGGGTAACCTGGATCAGCCGCTCGGCCCGTCGCGACAGTTTGCCCGCGACATACATGCGGCTGGTGTCGCCGTACCAGCCACCCACGATCACGGTCACGTCAATGTTCAGCACATCACCGTCTTTCAGGCGCTTGTCGCCCGGAATACCGTGGCAGACCACGTGGTTGACCGAAATGCACGAGGCGTGCTGATAGCCCTTGTAACCGATGGTGGCCGAGGTCGCCCCGGCAGCATCGACCCTTCCCCGAATGAAGTCATCGAGCGCCCCAGTGGTCACGCCAACCTGAACCAACGGTGCGAGCGCGTCCAATATCTCGGCCGCCAGCCGCCCGGCCACATGCATTCCGGCAAAGTCGCCGGTCTCATGAATGCGGATCCCCTCGCGGGTGATGCGGCCAATGCGTTTGTCGTCCAATCGGGCGCTCCTTTATCGCCGCCTACATAATGCAGGCCGCCGGTCAGGAAAAGGTGTCACGCAGGCGCAAACGGCAATCGGTCAGCGATCCAGACGCCGTCGGGTGATATCCGCGTGCCATAGGCCAGTACCTCGATCCCCGCCACGCGCGCCGCCGCCGCGTAGGCGGGGTCGATGTCCGCCGCCAACGCCACGGTTTCGCAGTCGGTGCGTTGAACCAGATACAGCATCACCGCGCGGTCGCCCCGCGCCGCTTGCGCGGCCAGTTCGCCCAGGTGCTTGGTGCCGCGTTTTGTCACCGTGTCGGGAAATTCGGCCAGACCGGGCTGGCGGCACAGGGTCACCGATTTGACCTCGACATAGGTGGGCGGGCCATCGCTGCCTGACAAGCGAAAATCGACGCGGCTGTTGCCGCCGTATTTCACCTCGGCCCGTATCTGGTCGTAATCGGCCAGCGCGGCGATGCGGCCATTCGCCAGCGCCTCGGCCACCACGCGATTGGCGACACCGGTGTCGATCCCGGCGAAATGACCGCCGGGAAGCTCGGTCAGCCGCCAGCCGTAATTCAGCTTTTTCTTCGCATCGTCATTGGGTTCCAGCCAGATGCGCGCGCCCGGATCGGCCAGGCCAGTCATCGCACCGGGGTTGGGGCAATGGGCGGTCGCCTCGGTCCCATCCGCGAGCCGCACATCGGCCAGAAACCGTTTGTAGCGGCCGATCAGCCGGGCCGGGATCAGATCGGTTTGAAAGCGCATGAAACCCGACCTATACCTGCGCCACGACCGCGCGCAAGGAGCCGCCATGTCCAACCCCACTGCTGCCATGCTGGTGATCGGCGACGAAATTCTGTCGGGCCGCACCCGCGACGCCAACATGTTCCACCTGGCCGGGCGGCTGGCCGCGCATGGCATCGACCTGACCGAGGTTCGGGTGGTGTCTGACGACGAGGGGGCGATCATCGCCGCGGTGCGGGCTCTGTCCGCCGCCTATACCCACGTCTTCACCTCGGGCGGGATCGGCCCGACCCATGACGATATAACAGCCCAATCGGTGGCCGCCGCTTTTGGCGTCGGCATTGACGTGCGTGCCGACGCGCGCGCGATCCTTCAGACCCACTACAAACGTCTGGGGCACGACCTGAACCCGGCCCGTCTGCGCATGGCGCGCATTCCCGACGGGGCCCGGTTGATCGAAAACGCGGTGTCCTTCGCGCCCGGTTTCAGCCTGGAAAACGTGCACGTTCTGGCCGGGGTGCCGAAAATATTCGAGGCCATGCTGGACGCGCTTTTGCCGACGCTGACCGGTGGCAGCCCGGTGGTCAGCCGGTCGCTGCGCATTGAACGGCCCGAGGGCGAGATCGCCGGTCCGCTGGCGGTTCTGGCCGACCGGCACCCCGACCTGGCGGTCGGATGTTATCCGTTCAACGAAGCCGGTGTTTACGGCGCGAACGTGGTTATCCGGGGGGCCAGCGCCGACCGCGTGGACCAGGTCGCCGCCGAACTGTCGAAGACGTTTCCGGATGCCACATGAGCCTGCCGACTGCCGCCGAACTTGATCCTGTGATCGAAGCCACCTGGCCCGCCGCCAGCCATCGGACCGTCGGGCCGTTCACGCTGCGCGACGGGCAGGGCGGCGGTCAGCGGGCTTCGTCCGCCACCGCCGACGGCCCGGTCACCCGCGCCGACATCGACGCCGCCGCGCGGACCATGGCCGAGATGGGTCAGCGCCCGATCTTTCGGCTGCGCCCCGGCCAAGATACGCTGGACGCCGCACTTGCCGATGCGGGATTTGTGACCCACGACCCGACCAACATTCTCGCCGCGTCGACCGCTTTGGTCGCGGCGCGTGACCTGCCGCGCGTGCGGGCTTTCCTGATCTGGCCGCCGCTGGCCATCATGGACGGGCTCTGGGACGAGGGCGGCATCGGGCCCGGCCGCCGCGCAGTCATGGCCCGCGTGGACGACCCAAAGACCGCCGTCCTGGGACGCGGTGCTGACAAACCGGCAGGTGCGGCTTTTGCGGCAATCTGCGCAAATGTGGCAATGATCCACGCTGTGCAGGTGGCGCCCGCCGTGCGTCGGCGGAAAGTTGCCCATCATATGATGGTGGCGCTGGCGCAGTGGGCACAAGATTTGGGTGTGCCCTGGCTGGTAACTCTGTGCACTTGCCACAACTTGGCCGCAAATTCTCTTTACTCGGAGTTAGGTTTTTCGCTGGTGGCGCAATATCATTATCGGGTGAGGGCGGCCGGACGTGAACCGGTTTCAGGACAAGGAAGTTATGGTCAACACTCCCCTGCCAACGGCGCTTGATTTGCCAGCGGTCAGTCCGCTTCCGCAAGCCACGCATACGTATTTCGACGTCTGCCAGGAAAAGCTGGGTCTGGTGCCGAATGTGCTCAGATCTTATGCTTTCGATCCCGACAAACTCAACGCTTTCGCCGGTCTTTACAATGACTTAATGCTTTCGCCATCGGGCCTTTCCAAGCTTGAACGCGAAATGATCGCGGTGGTGGTTTCCTCGGTAAACCGTTGCTTTTACTGTCTAACTGCGCATGGGGCGGGGGTGCGCGAATTGTCGGGCGACCCGGTTCTGGGCGAACGCATGGTGATGAACTGGCGCACCGCCGACCTGGACCCGCGCCAGACCGCGATGCTGGAATTCACCGAGAATGTCACGACCCAAAGCCACCGGATTTCGGAAACCGACCGCCAGGCGCTGCGCGCTGCGGGCTTTGTCGACCGCGATATCTGGGACATCGCTGCCGTCGCCGCTTTTTTCAACATGTCCAACCGCTTGGCTTCTGCCGTCGACATGGAACCGAACCAAGAATATCATGCGCGGTACCGCTCATGATGAAACCCACTGCCATAACGATCGCGCTTGCACTGACCGCGCCACTAGCCGCGTCTGGCGCCGATATTGACCTGCCCGCAGGCACCCTGTTGGCGGCAGAAAAAAGCGAAGGCCTGACCAGCCAGCGCCTGCCCATTGGGCCCTACGGGTTGGGCGAACTTCCGGCGATCTGGGCCGAAGGGGCGCGTCAACTTCGGGCCTGGCACACGCCCGATCCAACTTTGACCACATTGCAGGTGCTGGCGCCGCTGCGCGAGCAACTTCTGGCGCAGGGCTACGAGATTTTGTTCGAGTGCCGCGATATCGATTGTGGCGGTTTTGACTTTCGCTACAGCCAGGACCTGCTGCCCGAACCCGAGATGCACGTGAACCTGGGCGATTATCGCTTTCTTTCCGGTCAGCGCATGACCGACGACCGGCCTGAATATGTGTCGCTGATGGTCAGCCGCAACCGGGCGCGCGGGTTCGTGCATATCACCACCATCGGGGCCGCGACCGATGCCGACCTTGTCCCCGCGACCACGTCGACCAAAAACGATCCAACACTGCCCGACGTCATCAGCCAGGATTTCGGCGCGGCGCTCGAGGCCGAGGGCGTGACGGTGCTCGGCGATCTGAAGTTTCCGGTCGGGTCGTCAAAATTGTTCGAGGGCGATTTTCCCTCACTCGCTGCACTGGCTGACTATCTGAACGCCAAGCCGGCGATGACCGTGACCCTGGTCGGCCACACCGATGCGGTCGGGTCGATGGAAGCTAACTTTCGACTGTCGCGCGCCCGGGCCGGTTCGGTACGCGACCGGCTGATTCGCGACTTTGGGGTTTTGCCCGCACAGGTTGACGCCCAGGGCGTGGGTTACCTGTCACCGCTGGCCTCGAACCTCAACAAAGACGGCCGCGATATGAACCGTCGGGTCGAGGTTGTGCTGACCACCACGAACTGAGCGCAGACACCAACGGCGGCAATGACGACGCGGGGCCGGCCACGCGCTGACGCGACGCCACAGGGCGGCGCAACCCCACCAGCTGTCACCCGATCACATTGAAATCAGGTCCATAAGGGTATCGGGTGATATCTTCGTTCCCGTCTTCGGTGATCAGCAGAATATCATGCTCGCGATATCCGCCCGCCCCCGGTTGACCGTTGGCGATGGTCAGCATCGGCTCCATGCTGATGACCATGCCGGGCGTCAACACCGTGTCGACGTCTTCGCGCAACTCAAGCCCCGCTTCGCGCCCATAGTAATGGCTGAGCACGCCAAAGCTGTGGCCGTAGCCAAAGGTCCGGTATTGCAGCAGATCGCGCTCTTCGAGAAAGGCGTTAATCGCCTGGGTGACATCGGCGCAGGATGCCCCCGGTTTCAAGAGGCTCATCCCGAATTCATGGGCCGCGATGTTGGCTTGCCAGATGTTCAGCGAGGCGTCATCGACCTCGCCCACGAACATCGTGCGTTCCAGCGCCGTGTAATAGCCGCTGATCATCGGAAACGTGTTCAGGCTGAGGATATCCCCGCGTTGCAGAACCCGGCCCGTAAGCGGGTTGTGGGCCCCGTCGGTATTCACGCCCGACTGGAACCAGACCCATGTGTCGCGATATTCGGCATCCGGAAAACGCCGGGCAATCTCGGCCTCCATCGCGTCGCGTCCGGCCATGGCAACGTCGATCTCGCGCGCGCCTTCGCGAACCGCGTCGCGGATCGCATAACCGCCCACGTCGGCCACGTGCGCACCGTGGCGGATCAGGGCAATTTCGGCGGGTGATTTGTGGATCCGTTGGGTCATCGTGTCGGGCGCAATGTCAACTGTGGCCGATGGCTGAAGAAATCGGTTGAGCTTTCCGAATTGCTGCATCGAGATGTGATCGTTCTCACAGCCGATGGTCTTACCCGATCCGGCAACGCTCAGCACGGCGCACCAGAAATTGTCGCGCTGCCAGTCGGTATAGGTGATCGCGTCACCATCGCACCGCCGCCACGGCTGACCGGCGTCAATACCGGCGGCGATCGTGACGCTGTCGGATGCGGTCACGACCAGACCATAGGTGCGGCCAAAACTGCAATAAAGAAAGCCGCCGTAATAGGCGATGTTGTGCATCGAGGTGAAGACGACCGCATCGACGCCGACCCGATCCATGATCGCGCGCAGCCCGGCAAGACGAAATTGATACTCGGATGCCTCGAACGGAAGAACGGACTTTTCGCCGTTGTGATAGCGGTACTTTTCAGGGCGTTCAGTCATGCTGACCCTCCTTTTAAGAAAGGTCCCGGCGTTCAGGACTGGAAATCTGGTGCGGCTTCGTCAAAGCGACGCCATCGCCTTGGCCGGGGTTGGCTATGCACCAAATCAACGGACCCGCCAAGCTAAATTATCCGGCGGTGACTTACGGCATCAGAAAAAGCTGAACATCGGCAACATTGGTGCCGGTCGGGCCGGTTATCAGCAAGTCACCGGCAGCCTTCAGAGCATGGTAGGCGTCATTGTTGGCGGCCAGCGCCACTGGGTCGCCGCCGGCGGCCTGGATGCGCGCCACCGTGCCGTGATCGACGATGCCTCCGGCGGCATCGGTCGGACCATCGCGTCCATCGGTTCCGCCGCTGAGAAAAACCCAATCCAGCGCACGCAAACCGCTGGAACCCGTCGCAAACCGCAGCGCCAGTTCCTGATTGCGGCCACCCGTGCCGGTGCCCCGAAGATGAACCGTTGTCTCGCCACCAAATATCAGCACGCGTTTGTTGCCGGGTTCGACAAGGCGTGCGTGGCGGAGTATTTTTTCGACCGCCTCCGAGACATCGCCGGTCAGGCGGCTGGTCACGATCTGGGGTGTCCATCCCGCGCAGGCGCGGGCTGCGGCCTGAAGGCTGGCCCGGTTCGAACCGACCAGGATGTTTTCGGCCTGCGGTCCGGTCTCAGAGCTAGGCCCGTGCGGCTCGCTGAGGCAATCGCGCACAGCCTCGGGCACTTTGGCCCACAAACCCCGACGCGCCAGCAGATCAACCGCATTCTGCCGGGTTCCAAGCGGTCTTGCGGTTGGGCCGCTGGCCACGGCGCTGAGGTCATCGCCGACCACGTCCGAGATGACAAGCGACCGAACCGGGGCGGGTCGCGCCAGCCGCGCCAGACCGCCACCCTTCAAAAGCGAAAGCTGCTG
>JAKZRT010000110.1:0-40605 GCA_047518005.1 Brevirhabdus sp. | reverse complement strand
GGGACAAGCGGGGCTATGTCGCGCGGCTTGTGGCGCGGGCGGGCGAATTGGGGGGGGTCGATGAGGCCGAACTTTTGAACCTGATCGTCATCTCGATCTTTGGCGGTGTCGATACCACGCGTGCACAGCTTGGCTTTCTGGCGCGGCTTTTCATCCGGCATCCGGGTCAGTGGGACGCCCTGAGGGCCGACCCCGATCTGGCCCCGAACGCGGTGGAAGAGGCAATCCGGCACAATCCGACGACGACCTGGAGCACGCGCGAGGCAGTCGAGGATTTCGCCTTTGGCGGTGTCGATATTGAAGCCGGCCAGACGCTTCATATTCTGGTCCACGCGACGGCGACCGACCCTCGGGTTGTGCCCGATACGCGCTTTGACATCACCAGCCGCCGGAAGACCCATTTCGGGTTTGGCGGGGGGGCGCATAATTGTCTGGGGCAGGCGGTGGCGCGGGCGGATATTGCGTCCGCCCTGAGGGCGCTGGCCGGGCATGTGGGGCGGTTTGAGTGGGACGGCACGCCGGAATATCTGCCCGATTCAGGCAATACCAGCCCCCGGATTTTGCCGGTCCGGGTGGTGGCGGGATAGCGGATCAGGGCAGAACGACACCCCCGGTTTCAAGGTTGAAACTATGGGTACCTTACTGTTTTATAACGATAAGAGACCTGGAGGTTGCGATAAGCGAGGCGCAGCCCAGCCGGGCAGCGCCTGCCCGTGGGCGGGCGCACCAACAGACGAACGGCGCGGTTTATCCTGCCAACGACTTCTGCCCTCGCGCGTTGGCGGGGCGATGACCAAAGCGCCTACCCGCCGGGACGGGCAGGCGCTGCCTGGCGCCTTCGGATTGATCCCGGGCAGGCGGCGCGCCGATCTAGGACCGGTGCGGCCTAAGCGGTCGGGCCCCGATATCGCGCACGCATCTCGGCGCTGTCCACCCAATATCGGTACCAGAGATCGGCGGCATAGAGGAACCAGGGCCGGCCAGTCGGATTGAGCCAGCTGAACGGCAGGCTGGTCCGGGAATAGGCGGTGTCGCCGCCATCGGCCCCTGCGGCGCGCAAACCGGCCTTGGCCCCGAGATAAGGCGCCATAACAGTGCCCGAGCCCGAGAACCCGAGCGCGTAGTGAAGGCCGCGATGCGCGCCGACGTGGGGCATGTGGCCGAACGAATAGCCGGTGTTGCCGGTCCAAACGTGGCTGAGCGCGACATCTGCAAGTTCGGGCCAGACTTGGGCCATGGTCGCCTGAAGCCGCCCCGCCGCCTCGGTCAGGTTCAAGGGCCGCATCGAGGCCCGTCCGCCCCACAAGACGCGGGTGCCATCGGGCGAGATGCGCCAGTAGGAATGCCGGGCGCGGGTTTCGACCATCATCCGCCGCCCCGGCGCTAGGCGGCCGATCAGATCGGGATCGAGCGCTTCGGTGGCAATGATGAAACTTGGCAAGGGGAACACCCGCCGCCGATGCCAGGGGAAGGCGGGCGGCGTGTAGCCGTTGGTTGCCAGGATCAGTTTTTCGGCCTGGACATCGCCGCCGGTTGTCTTGACCCGGTAACCGCCGCGGGTTTCCTGCCAGCCCGTCACCGGGCAATTGGCGACCACCGGGATGGCGCGACGCTGCGTTGAAGCCAAAAGACCGTCATGAAATTTGCGCGGATTGATGGCGCAATGCTCGGGCAGGACAAAGCCGCCATAGTAGAGCTCGGACGCAATCTCGCCGGCCAGATCATCGCGCCCGAGCATCCGCGCCTGAATGTCGGTTTTTTCCTGAAGGTGGCCGACAACTTGTTTCTGGGCTTCGAAATGCGCGCCGGTCCAGGCCAGCTGGATACGGCCGGTATTGGTCAGATCAGCGTCGATGCCCTCGCGCGCGATCAGATCCCGGACAAAGCGCAGCGCCGGGTTGGCCTCGGCAAAAAGCGCATCGGCCACATCTGCGCCATAGGCGGCCTTGAGCGCAGGCCAGCCCAGCCGCGGATGCGCACCGAACATGCCGCCGTTGCGGGTCGAGGCCGCCTGCCCCGGCTGGTCGGCATCCACGACCGCGACCTGGGCACCGGCGTCATGGGCAGCAATCGCAGCGCTGAGTCCGGTATACCCGGCCCCGATGACTAGAATGTCGGTCTTGGCAGGCGGGCCGCCGGGCGGGGTGGGCGACAGGACCGGCGGCGCATCCGCCCCCGCCCACCAGTAAGGCAAACCAAGCGGCGCTTCGTCGGTCCAGCGGGTCAATCGTAGTTGCCTTTGACGCGCTTTTTGGTGGGGTCGAAATGCGGGAAGCGGACGACCTGGGCTTTCAGGCGTTTCTGCATCCCGTCCAACTGGCCGATCTCGACCGCTTCGCCGGGTTCAGAATGGGTCACATCCATCCGGGCCAGAGCGATGACGCGCCCCAACCAGGGCGATTTCATCGCCGAGGTGACGACGCCCACCTGCGCCTTGCCGATGCGCACACAATCGCCGTGCGACGGGACCAGCCCGCCTTCGATGTCCAGCCCGACCAGCTTGCGGTGCGGATGTTCCTTACGCTTCTCGATGGCGGTGCGGCCAATAAAGTCGTCTTCCTGGGTCTTCAGCGGCACGGTAAATCCGATGCCCGCCTCGAACGGGTCGGTCTCGTCGGAAAATTCGTAGCCGGCGAAGATCAGACCCGCCTCGATGCGCAGCATGTCAAGTGCTGCCAGCCCCAGCGGGACCATGCCCTTGGGTTCGCCGACTTTCCAGATCGCGTCGAACACCTCTTCGGCGTGCTTGGGATGGCAGAACACTTCGTACCCCAATTCACCCGAATACCCGGTCCGGCTGAGGATCACCGGCGTGCCCTGAATGTCGCGGATGCGCGCGGTGGTGAAGCGGAACCAGGCCAGATCTTCGACCGCGGCGTGGGTTGGCGGGGTCCAGAGAACTTCGGCCAATATTTCGCGTGACAGGGGCCCTTGCACGGCGATGTTGTGGTGGTGGTCGGTCGAGGATTTGACCCAGGCGTTCAGCCCGTGTTTTTCGGCCTGGTCGCGCAGCCATTTGCCCGAAGCGTCGCAGCCGCCAATCCAGCGGAAATTGTTGTCGCCCAGCCGGAACACCGTGCCGTCGTCGATCATGCCGCCGTGCTCGTAACACATGGCGGTATAAACGATGCCGCCGACGCTGAGTTTCCTGATGTTGCGGGTGACGCACATCTGCACCAGCGCCTCGGCATCGGGCCCGATGATCTCGTATTTCCTGAGCGGGCTCAGGTCCATCACCACGCATTTCTTGCGCGCCGCCCAATATTCGGCAATCGCACCATGGTTGGACATCTGGTTGGCCAGCCAATAGCCGTTGTATTCGATGAATTCGCGTGTATGCCTTGCAAAACACTTGTGAAATCCGGTTTCTTTTGTCGGCTCCACATCTGCCTCCGCTGATTTTCTGAAACCCGCTGAGGGTTTGAAGTCTTCGCTGTCCTTGTAAACCCGGACCTGAATATCGGTCGGGTTCCAGGCGTTTGTCGGGTCGATGTCGCAGGGACAGGCGGTCGAGACCGCCACCAGATCGGTAAGCGCGCGCAAGAGCACGTAATCGCCGGGGCGTGACCACGGATCGTCGACACTGAGCACGTGATGGTCGTCGATCATGGTGTTGAAGAAAAAGTTGATCGAAGGCCAGCCGACGCGCGGAAGGATGTTCCAACGGGCCAGTTCGTCGTTGATATTGTCGGAACAATTGACGTGGCCGGGATAGCCCGCATCGTCGTAATAGCGCGGATAGCACGACAGGCCGTAGGCGTCGTGACGCCCGCAGGTTTCCTGCACGATCTCGACCAGCGGTTCCTGGTCGACGCTCCAGAATTTGGACATGATGCCGGGTACCGGGTAAATGCAACCGGTCAGCGACCGGGTGGTGGTCATGTTGATGTCGCGCTCAACGCCCTGGTCCAGCTCGGCCAACGAGAAACACTGGAAGTCGGTGCATTCGCGGCCCTGCACATCCATGATCTGGATGAACTGGCCCCTTTGCACCTCGTAGGCCTGCGCGTTGCCGGGCTGGATGTTGTAATCCTGCAGCGTGTCAGCCAGCGGATCGGCGGGTTTTCCGCCGCCCTTGCCTTCGCCGGGATTGGCGCGCCGGACGTAGACCACGATCTCGGTCGGCACGTCCTGGGTGTGCGGGTCCATCGCGCTGCCGGGGGCGGCGACGATCAACAGTCCGTCGTGACCGGCATAGAAGGTTTCCATGTCGCCGGCTTTCGAGCTTTCGGCGAACAAGAGCGTGCCGTCGGCGCGGCCGATGTCGAAACCTGCCGCATCCAGCGCTTTCAGGACTTTCCGGCCCGAGGCGTCGCCGCTGGCAAGCGCGGCCTGAAGGCCTTTGGGGTCGCGGCCGCCGGCGGCACCGATCATGCCTGCATCGGACGTGCCATCGGGCGCGAAAAAAACCAGCTCGGCGGGTTGCAACCCTTCGCGGTCCAGGACCGATATCTCGTCGCCACGCTCGATCCGCACGGCCCGCGAGCCGCCGCCCGGCACCGGATAGCGTTCGGTCCCATGCGGCAGGATCGGCAACCCGGGCGAAAGGATACCGCCCCGCTCGTAAGGGGTCTCAAATATTGGCCTGACGGTCATTAACGGATTCCCAAAGCATCCTTGCGTTCAGCGGCCCAAGTATTGATCAAATGATCAACGGCAAGACCGATAAACGCGACGCAAAGACCCAGCATAAGCCCGTTGCCGATGCCCTGTTTGTCCGACAGCGCTTTCAGGATGAATTGCCCCAGATCATCGGTCCCGATCATCGCGCCAATGATCACCATAAACAGCGCGAATATGACCGTTTGGTTGACCCCAAGCATGATGTGGGGAAACGCCAGCGGCAGTTCGATCTTGACCCACCTTTGCAGCGTGGTCACGCCCGACATCATTCCGGCCTCTTTCAGCGACGGCGGCACCTGTCGTATGCCCTGGATGGTGTACCGGGTGGCGGGAATGGTCGCGTAAATGATGACCGCGATCAAAACCGACGTATCGGTTACGCCAAACAGCATGATGACCGGGATCAGGTAGATGAACGATGGGAAGGTCTGGAAGGTATCGCACACCAGCAGCATGAATTTTGAGGCAAAGGAATACTGGGCAACCACCGATCCGACCACCACGCCGATTGTCACCGAAACGACGACCGAAAAGGAAACCATATAAGCAGTGATCAGGGCCCGGTCCCACCATTCGGTCAAGGCGATAAACAGCAAGAAACCACCAACGATCAGCGCAGATCTTACGCCGCCGACGATGTACCCGACGCCCATCACCAAAAGGAAAGTCGCGCTGACCGGCATGGCCAGATAGCCGTTTTTCATCGGTTGAAGGACGTTAATAATCAGCGAGACGTTAAAGCCCTGAAGGCCCGAATACCAATTTTCGACGATCCAATCGACACCGGATTGCCAGACGTTTTCGGTGGTGAAGCCCTTGTTGTGAGGGATCAGGTAGAGATAATTGATGCCCTCGCCAAAGAGAAACCGGCCAATAAACGCCAGCACGATGCAGACGCCAAAGAACGCCAGAAAGATAAGCGCGAATTTGTTGCGCTCCACAAAGGTGAGATCGGCGAAATAGTCGGTTTGCTTTTCGGCCCAGGCTAATGAGAATTTATCAAGGACTACGGCAATCAGGACGATACAAATACCCAATTCCAGCGCCAGCCCAATTCTTAGCCCATTCAGCGCCAGCAGAAGGTTAAACCCCAGTCCTTTGGCACCAATGAACGAGGCAATCACCGCCATAGCGAGGCATTGCATGATCACCTGGTTGACGCCGATCAGAATGTCGCGTCGCGCAGTTGGCACCATAACTCTGAGAAGCGTTTGGCTGGCGGTGCAGCCGCTCATCTGACCGGCTTCCACGACTTCTATCGGAACCCTTTTCAGCCCCAACAGCGTCAGCCGGATCATCGGTGGAGTGGCAAAAATAATGGTAGCAATCGCGCCGGCATGATCGCCAACACCAAAGAAAACCGTTATCGGGACCAAATAGGAAAAGTGCGGCATAGTTTGCGCAACGTTGAGCAGCGGCATCAAGGTCGCTTCCAGGGCGCGGCTTTTGAATGACAGGACGCCGAGCACCAACCCAGCCAAGATCGAAATCGGTGCCGCAACCAGAACGAACGACAGCGTCTCCATCGCCGGTTCCCACTGGCCAAACACCGATATGTAGCCCAGTGCGAGCCCTGCCAGCAAAGCAAGGCCTCTGCCTTGCAGCGCATAGCCCAATATTACCGCACCGCCTGCGACCACGGTCCAGGGCAGAGCCGGCCAGACGGCCCAGGGATTTTCGCGGATGTATTCATAGCCGACAAATGCAGCTATTGTCTTGATCCCACCAACGAGTATTTCGCGAATGAATTCGATTATGAAAAGCACACTGCGCGAAAATCCCCGGGTGATTTCGCGGATCAACGCGGATTGCTCGTATTCTTCCAGATCGGCGTCGTAGACTTCGATCAGAAACCAATTGAACATCAGGTTTTCGGCGAGTGTGTTGATCCACCCAGGGAGCCAGGCAATCAGCGACGGAAATCGCCACAAGACGTTGCCCTCGTTTCGCGGGACCAGCAGTATCAACAGGAAAAAACCGATAAGGATCAGTGCGAATTGCACCAGCTGCGGGTGTTTTTTGTAAAACTCCATGGTCTTCTATCCGGCTGCCGGTTCGGCGTCGTCTTTGCCGAACAGGATGTGGATCATGTTCGAGCAGTGAATTGAGCCGACGACGTTGTTGTCTTTGTCAATCACCGCCACAGGTTTAGTCTCGGACAGGACCGCTTCGGCCACTGTCTCGATAATAGCGTCGGCAGAAACTCTTAGATCACCAAATTCTTCGTTAGGATCAATCGGCTCCATGACGGATTTAATCTTGAGAACCTTCTCGCGCGGCACTTCCTCGGTGAACTTCCTCACATATTCGGTAGCGGGTTTTAAAACAATTCTGGCTGGCGTATCCAGTTGTTCGATCACGCCGTCTTTCATGATGGCGATCCGGTCCGCCAGGCGAAGCGCCTCGGCAAAGTCGTGGGTCACAAACAGGATCGTTTTTTTCAGCACGTCCTGAAGCCGCAGGAATTCGTCCTGCATTTCCTTGCGGATCAACGGATCAAGCGCTGAGAACGGTTCGTCAAGGAACCAGATGTCGGGTTCAACCGCCAGCGATCGGGCGATGCCGACGCGTTGCTGCTGACCACCGGACAGTTGGCGGGGGAAATAGTTTTCGCGGCCCGTCAAGCTGGTTAGATCAACCATTTCCTTGGCGCGCAGCATCGCGTCAGGGGTGCTGGTGCCCTTGACTTGCAATGGAAAGGCGATGTTTTCCAGCACCGTCTTGTGCGGCAAAAGCGCAAAGCTTTGAAACACCATGCCCATCTTGTTGCGGCGCAGATGGATCAACTGCTTGCTGCTCATGCCTATGATGTCTTCGCCATCGATATGGATTTCGCCTGCAGTGGCTTCCGTCAGCCGCGAGATGCACCGCAGAAGCGTCGATTTGCCCGACCCGGAAAGCCCCATGATCATGAGGATTTCGCCCCTATAAACCTCGAAGGATGCGTTGTTGACGCCGACAACGCAGCCCGCGTCCTGAAACTTTTTCGCGTCTACATTTCCGTTGGCTTCACGAAGCATCTTGTCGGCGTTTTCGCCGAAGATTTTATAGACGGAACTGCACTTGATGACGGGTGCGGTTTGAGCGGAGTCACTATCAAGCGGCATAATCGGCTTCCTCGTTGGACATCTTCAATGTTGGCAACGCCCGAAGCGCGATTGCCTAAAGCATAGTTAACTTGATTTGATGCGGTTTGCGAAGCTTCATTGCGGTCAAAGCTGTGGTCTCGCCCCGCGCAATTGTACGCGGGGAGAGATATTTTTTGTGCAAGCTTACTCGGTGAAAGGCTTCCAGACGTCTTCGTGGTCAGCCAGCCACTTGGCGGCGGCGTCCTGGTGGCTCATCTTGTCGATGTCTACCAGTGCTGCCATTTGGCCGATGTCCGTCGACGAGAAGTCGAGCTTGGTAAAGGCTGAATACGCTGACGGATGCGTTTTCGGGAACTTGTAGTTCGCCGCTTTCTTCAACCAGCCCTTGGGCGACCCGCAGCTTCCGTCACCGCCATCGGCAACCCGGCACCCATCAGTGTAGGCGGGGAATTCGATGAAAGCGAAACCTTCGGCATCGGTAAAGTTCGGGGTCCAGTTAAAGGTGATAATCCCGCGGCCCTCTTTCTTGGCCGATGCCAGTTCGGCCCAGATCGCATCTGCGCCACCGGCAAACTTCACGACGTACATATCGCCAAGACCAAGGGCTTCAAGCCGGACCGGCATCAGGTCGCCATGCCAGCTTTGCGGACCTTCCAGCCAGCGGCCTTTGCCGCCTGAGTCTGCTGTTGCAAAAACGTCCTGGCAATCCTTAAGCGCCTCCCAGTTGGGCAGGCCCGGGCAAAGATTATCGTCGATCACGTACTGAGGAACGCCCATTTCTTCGAGCGTCGCCGCTGAATGCGTACCAGCGTCGATCAAGCCGCCTTTGGCCATTGCGTTGTAGAACGATCCGCCGAACGTCGACTGCCAAACTTCGTGGCTGATGGTAATGTCGCCGATACGGATAGCCTCGTAAACCGCCTGGCTGTCTGCAGGCACGTATTCGACATTGTCGCCCAGGCTTTCAAAGATGCCGCCGATCACGTAGGCCATGACAACCTGGCTTGACCAGTTGTGGGTCGGAATGACGATCGGCTCGGCCGAGTCTTGCGCGAATGCCGATCCCGAGACCGACGCCGTAGCAAGGGCAACCGCGGTCGCCTTCAGTGTTTGCTTAAGTTTCATGATAACTCCCTGTTTCATCGTCGTAATTTTGGCTGGGATTCTTGAATCCCGAGTGCCTGCATTGTTGCAAAGAAAGCCGGAAATATTAGCACACAATTTTGAGTGGCAAAGGCCCAGTATTTTCGGGTCAAATTAGTTTTTTTGTGCTTTAATCAGAATGTTAGAGATTCGGAGCTAAGGTCGGGCCGAACAGATGCTCACGATAAAATACCAGGGGTTTGGTGGTTTGCGGCCCGGCGGCTGGCGGCGCTAGAGGGCCGGCAATGGCACAGACACCCTCGTTACCACCGCTGGATTATTTTCTGGCTTTCGAAGCCGCTGCGAAATCGGGCAGTTTTTCCGGTGCTTCCAATGTTCTGCACATCTCCGAGTCGGCGATCAGCCGCAAGGTACGCCTGCTGGAAGAGCACTATCAACTGCCGCTGTTCGTCCGCGGCCACCGGTCGGTTACGTTGACCGCCCAGGGCCAGGACCTTTTGGGTTCGGTTGGGCGGTCCATCGACATTCTGCGGGACGCGTCACGGTCGATGCATGCGCAAAGCGATCGTCGGACGGTCAATCTGGCGGCTACCAATTCGGTTGCCACGCTTTGGCTGATGCCCAAGCTCCGAAAATTCAACCAGGTCAATTCGCATATCCGGATCATGCTGGTTGCGTCAGACAGCGATGCAGAATGTCTGTCAGACAAGATGGACCTTGCGATTTTGCGGGGCGAAGGTGACTGGCCGGGTTTTGAAGCGCGAAAACTATTTGGTGAAACGGTCTTTCCGGTCGCTTCACCGGCCTACCTTGAAAAAAATTCGGGCGCAGTTGAAATCGAAAACCTGCCCGGGCTCGACTTGATCGAAGTGACAAGCAGCCATTACGAGTGGATGGACTGGAAGTCGTGGCTTTACACACAGATCGGCTCGGAACCGACTTTGAAACAGACCACGAATTTCAACACCTACCCGCTGGCCATTCAGGCGGCGGTTGACGGGTTGGGCATCGCCCTGGGATGGGGTCACCTGGTCGATCATCTGCTTCGGTCCGGTCAATTGGTCCGGGTCTCGGGTGAGCGGTATGCACGGACAAAATCGGGGTACTATTTGCTCAAGCGACCGCGAAGAAAAGTCTTTTCCGAACTGAAAATCGTCGAGAACTGGCTGATCTCAGCCAGTGCCCGACGCAAGCGATTTTCCCCCGGCTGAAATCAGCCGCGCAGGTAATCCTCGAGCGAATCGTCCAGCGCACGCGCCCAGGTCGTATGGTGCGGCGGCGCCATTGTGCCGGTCATCGGGCTGACATATCCATGATCGCGGAAGGTCATGATGCCCTTCTTTTTATGCTTCTTCCACGCATAGAACGCCTGATTTGCCGCCTCGATGTCAAACTCGGGATAGTCGGTCTGGTCCATCAGTTCCTTGGTGTAGGCGCCCTGGTAGGCAATGCAGGCATAGTCATCTTCAAGGGCATCTTCTTCGGCCTCGCGACGTTTCGGGTCGGCCGCCATCGTTGCCGCATCGGGCAGGTCGATCCGGCCCAAAATGGCATCGCGGACCCACCAGGCCTGGGCGTCGAACATGTTGAAGGTGTACCACTGGTCCTGCATCCCCAGATAGAACATGTCGGGGTTCGCGGTCCAGACCACGCCTTTGTAAAGGCCCGCCGCCGCCAGACGGTTGGCGGTTTTCAGGCGCAGTTCGTCGGGCAGGAACGGAAAATGGTGCTTATAACCGGTGCACAGAATGATCGCGTGAAACGACCCCGATGAACCATCCTTGAAATAGGCCATCCTGCCCTCGACCCGCTCAAGGGCGGGAACCTCGCGCCAGTTGGGCGGCCAGTCGTACCCCATGGGTGCTGTCCGGTGCGCGACGGTGAGCGATTTGCAGCCGTATTTCCAACATTGCGATCCGATGTCCTCGGCGGAATACGAGGTGCCCAGGATCAGGATATCCTTGTCGATGAATTCGCGAGCATCGCGAAAGTCATGGGCATGCAGGATACGCCCGTTGAAGCCCTCAAATCCGGGATAATGCGGCACATTCGGGGTCGAGAAATGGCCCGAGGCGACGATGACATGATCAAAATGCTCGGTGGTCTCGGTGTCGGTGATGCAATCGCGCGAGGTCAGGTCGAAACCGCCGCCGTCGGCGGCGCGCACATCGCGAACCACGGTGTTGAACCGGATCTGGTCGCGGATCCCGGACTTTTCGACCCGACCCATGATGTAGTCCCAGAGCACCGCGCGCGGCGGATAGCTGGCGATCGGTTTGCCAAAGTGTTCTTCGAAATTGTAATCGGCAAACTCGAGCCCCTCCTTGGGCCCGTTCGACCAGAGGTAGCGGTACATCGACCCATGGCATGGATTGCCGTGTTCATCGACGCCGGTGCGCCAGGTGTAATTCCACAAACCGCCCCAATCGGATTGCTTTTCAAGGCAGACCACGTCGGGCACATCTGCCCCCTTGGCCTTGGCCGACTGAAAGGCCCTAAGCTGAGCCAGCCCGGATGGCCCCGCCCCGATGATCACAACCCGTTTCGCCATGTAATCCTCCGTTGATAGTCCGTTGCCTTATTATTTCTTTTTCCGCATCGGTCCACCGAAACGAGGGTGCAGCGACAATCAGACGCCCTCGACGATGGTCTGCACACCGGTCGAGGCGGCGATGCGCAATTGTTTGGCCTGTGCGTATTCGGGGGAATGATACCAGGCCTGCGCGGCCGCGTAACTTGGGAAACGAATGACCACATTGCGGTCGCCCGCCGGGGTCCCTTCGTATGAACGGGCGCGGCCCCCGCGTACCAGAAACTCGCCCCCAAACTTTGCGACGATGGGGCCGACCATGGTGGTGTAATCGCAATAGGCGTCCGGGTCGGTCACGGTGATCTGCGCGATAACATAGCCCAAGGTCATCAGCGGCGCGCGATGTCGGGGTCAGCCGATGACGCGTCCCAGTCGGGTTCGAACGCCAGAACTTCGGTGTCGCCCGGCAGCACGGGATTGAACAGGCGATTGTGCGCCATGGTCGCCTCGAAAAGCGGATTGTGGGCGGCCAACCTCCAGACCTTGCAATCGAGGTCGAACCGTTGCGAATAGGCATTGAAGGTCAGCGCCGCGCGCCCGGCTCTGCGAATCTGCGCGGCCCCGGGCGAGCCTGGCGGAAAGGTGGCGGTCAGGATGTCGGAAAATTCGGCGTGCTTTTGGTAATAGGTGGCCGACAGAAAGCCGAGCGCCGCGTCGCGGGTCTGCGCCGGATCGTTGGTGTTGCGCGCCAAATGCAGCATTTCCGGCGTCAGGCTGTACCCCGGCGCTTTGTTCAGAACGGTGATGACATGGCCCAGCGGTTCGCTCTCGCCGGCCAGCGTTACCTCGGGCATGAAGCCGTCATCGGGACGGCCAGCATTTTCGCGCATCGCGATCTGGCGCACGTGGCACTGCCATTTGAGAAATGCCACCTTCAGCGGATGCGGCTCAACATTTGCCCCGAGAACGGCCGAGATAGAACTCATGCCACGCTCCTGCTGATGTCGTCGGGCGCGGAATACACCCGGTCGTGGGTCAGACTGGGTATCTTTGAGCGGGCTTCACCAACCTTGTCGAGGTCGATCTGCACCTGCACTACGCCGGGAAGATCGCCGCCATCGGCAACGACCTCGCCCCAGGGGCTGACCACCAGCGAATGGCCGTAACTTTCGCCGCCGCCGGGGATCGGGCCGATCGCACAGGGCGCAACGACAAATGCGCCATTTTCGATGGCGCGGGCACGGTTCAGGACGTGCCAGTGCGCCGCGCCGGTTATGCGCGTGAAGGCCGCCGGGACCGCCAGTATCTCGGTGCCGGACTGAGCAAGGGACCGATACAGATGAGGAAACCGAAGATCGTAACAGATCGTGTGTCCGATCCGGCCATAGGCGGTGTCGTGAATAACCGCGCGCTCACCCGGCAGGACGCTGGCGCTTTCACGGTAAACTTCCGTTTCACTGAGCTGAATGTCGAAGAGGTGGATCTTGTCGTAGCGCCCGCGCACAGCGCCCCGGTCGTCGATCATCAGACCGCGGTTGATGATCATGCCGCCGGGGCCCTCGACCGCCACCGACCCGACGTTGATCCAGACCTTCCGGTCCGCCGCAAATGTTCTCAGCGCCGCCAGCACCGGGTGCGAGTGTTCGGGCGCGGCCGGAGGGTCCAGCCGCGCACCGTCGGTTTTCAGCCCGCCGCAATATTCCGGCAGAAAAAGGATGCCCGCCCCGGCATGAACCGCCGTTTTCGCCAACGCGAGGACCTCGGCCGTCGCGCTTGCGAAATCGGGCATCGGCCGTGTTTGAAGACAGGCAAGCTCAAGCAATCTGGGCATCAGAACTTCATATAGGCTTTCCGAAGCATGACCAGCGGGTGCCGGTCAGACATCTGGAATTTCAACAGAAGCTCGCGCGCGATCATGTCACGATCCTGCTGATTGTCTGGCAAGTCGATGGCGTCGGGGATCGACACCCAGCCGTTGTTGTTTCGGTCGAAAACAGCTGGTTTGCCGTCTTCATAGCCCATGTGAACATCCTCTAGCCAATTGAGGTCATCCCAGCCCATCACTTCCATGTATTTGGTCAGAAACGGTGTGATCTGTTCATAATCCGGCACAAGGTTAACGTCGTAACGATAGCCGATGTGCTGGCCGATCTCTTTTTCGCGCTCGGATGCGAGCCCTGCCGCGTCGTTAACGAACTGATCAACATCGGTGATCTCAGAGCCTCTGTACTGTGTTCCAGCCATATCAATAGGTCCTTAAAGATGGTGATAGTCTTTGACGCCAACCGTATAGTTGGTGCCGGCCAGCGGAACGCCTGCCATAGCGCTGGCTTCCATCGTCAGCGCTGCCAGATCTTCCGGCTCGAGGCTGTGAATATTGGTTTTGCCGCAGGCGCGCGCGAAGAGCTGCGCCTCGATGGTCAGCGTGTGCAGGAAGTTATAGACGCGCTCGGCGGCCTCGTCCGGGTCAAGACGCGCGCGCAGAACCGGATCTTGGGTGGCAACGCCGACTGGGCAACGGCCGGTGTGACAGTGGTAACAATGGCCCGGTGATGCCCCCACTTCGACCTCGTAGTTGGCCTCGGGGATGTCTTTGTTGCAGTTCAGCGCCATCATAACCGAATGGCCGATGGCAATCGCATCTGCACCCAGGGCAATCGCCTTGGCGACATCGGCACCGTTGCGGATACCACCGGCGTAGACCAGGCTGATCTCGCCGCGTTTGCCGAGGTCATCGATGGCTTTGCGCGCCTGACGGATCGCCGCGATGCCCGGAACGCCGGTATCTTCGGTGGCCAAGTGCGGACCCGCGCCGGTCGAGCCTTCCATACCGTCGATATAGATCGAATCCGGTTCGCATTTCACCGCCATGCGAACGTCGTCGTAAACCCGTGCCGCGCCCAGTTTCAGTTGGATCGGAATTTGCCAGTCGGTTGCCTCGCGAATCTCGCGAATTTTCAGCGACAGATCGTCGGGGCCCAGCCAGTCGGGGTGACGGGCGGGTGAGCGCTGGTCGATACCAGCCGGAAGCGAGCGCATTTCGGCAACCTGGTCGGTCACTTTCTGCCCCATCAGGTGGCCGCCAAGGCCAACCTTGCAGCCCTGTCCGATGAAGAACTCGCACGCATCCGCGAGAACCAGGTGGTTCGGGTTAAACCCGTACCGCGACTGGATACACTGGTAGAACCATTTCGACGAATAGCGCCGCTCGTCCGGGATCATCCCGCCTTCGCCGGAACAGGTCGCGGTACCCGCCATCGTTGCCCCCCGCGCCAGCGCGGTTTTCGCCTCGTAAGACAATGCCCCAAAGCTCATGCCGGTCACGTAAACCGGAATGTCCAGTTCCAGCGGGCGCTTGGCACGCGGTCCGATCACGGTCTTAGTCAGACATTTTTCCCGGTAGCCTTCGATAACAAACCGGGTCAACGTGCCGGGCATGAAGGTCAGATCATCCCAATGCGGGATTTTCTTGAACAAGCTCATGGCCCGCATGCGATAACGGCCCAGTTCGGACTTGATGTGAATGTCATCGATGACATGCGGCGGGAAAATAAAACTTTCCCCCAGCCGGGATGTGTCACGATCGAGCGGTCGTTTCGTTTTGATGTCGCCATCAGCCATTTTATTTATCCTTTCCGCCCACTTAGAGGATGAGTTTTTTCTCAGCTGGTTCCAGATTGTCGTAGTTCCAGAGCATCCGGCCCGCGACGACCTTGGTGAAATGATCCACGCCATTTTCGGGCAACAGACCGTATTGGGTGAGTTTCCGGGTCAGCCAGGCCTTGTCCAGATCGGTCAGCTCGCCCGGCACTGCATCGACGCCAAGCGACTTGATCTCGCCGCCGACATAAATGGTGCCGTCGTACATCGAATCGCCCAGGTTCTTGCCGGCGTTTCCGCAGACAACCATCCGCCCGCGCTGCATCATGAATCCCGACAGCATGCCGGTGTCACCGCCAACGATGATGGTGCCGCCCTTCTGGTCGATCCCGGTGCGCGAGCCGACCGAACCCCTGCAAACCAAGTCACCGCCGCGCAGGGCCGCGCCAAATGTCGAGCCGGCGTTCTTTTCGATCACGATGGTCCCGGCCAGCATGTTTTCACCGCAGGACCAGCCGACGCGGCCATGGACCGTGACGTTCGGCCCGTCGATCAGGCCGACGCCGAAATACCCCAACGAGCCTTCGATGATCAGTCGCAGCCGGGTCAGGATGCCCACACCAAGCGAGTGCATACCGCGCGGGTTTTTGATCACTATGGTGCCGTAGCCATCGGCCATCAGCTCGCGAATGCGCCGATTGGCTTGGGTCGAGGTCAGGTCATCGACATCCAGTTCGGTCCGTTTGTTGAAATCAACATCCGGCGCCCAGGGGTATTCAAACCGCTCGGCTTCGTCGGGGTTGAATTCGATCCGCATGGCGCGGCCGGTCAACTGGTCGGTCCGCATTCCAAGCGCGGTCACGCGCTCTTCCTGGCTCATTTGCTTTAGCTCAGCATCGCTTACGCTTGCCATACGCGAACCTCCTCGTCGTAGGGGTCAGTGGTGTCAATTTCTTGGGGCAGGATGGCGCGGATCGCGACCTCTTCCGAGGCCATGGCGATCAGGTCATCCGATTCATAAAGCACCAGCGGTTTGGCGGCCATCGAGTCTTTGGCCATGCCCAGCTGGTCTCTGGTGGCGATCAGATAGGTGAAAACGCCATCAATCTCTTCGATCGACTGTTTCAGGCTGTCTTCCAGTTTCATGCCGTTGGCAAGGTTGCGGGCTGTGTAGACCGCCAAAAGCTCGCTGTCGCAGTCTGACATGAACCGGTGGCCCCGGCGCTCCATCTCGCGGCGCATGGTCCAATAATTGGTGATCTGGCCGTTATGGACAACGCTGATGTCGTTGTAGGGGAACGCCCAATAGGGGTGCGCCGATCTGATGTCGACGTCCGATTCGGTGGCCATGCGGGTGTGGCCGATTCCGTGAGTGCCGGTGAAATTGTTCAGACCGTAAGCGGCGGCCACTTCGGCGGCATCGCCCAGATCTTTGACCAGTTCCAGGCCGTTGCCCATGGACAGAATTTCGGTCGCCCCGTCTTCTTCGATGTGCTCGGCCATGGCTGACGTGTTGCCGTCGTGGGTCAGCAAATAACGCAGCGCATATTCTTGCGGGGCCTCTTTCGATTTCACCACCGCGCCATGCTCTTTTAGAATGGCGTCAACGCGGGCCACCCGGTCGGCGATCAGCTTGTGAACGCTGTGGCCCACAGCGCGATCTTCGGCCTCGGCAACCTTGATGCGCATGATATAGTCACCAGGCTCGGCACCGTCGGCATAGACGGCGTATCCAGTGCTGTCCGGCCCGCGATGTTTCAATGCCTGCAGCATCGCGGTCATCTCACCGCCCACGTTCGAGCTTTTGCCCTTATGGATAATTCCTGCAATTCCACACATTTAGATGCGCTCCCTCTTGCGATTGTCGAAACGAGACGGCGGGCGCGAACCCGCCGCCGGTGGCTGCGGGGTGCCCTAGGGCAGGCACTCCATGTAAGTCTCGTTGTCCCACTCGGTGACAGTGGCCATGAACCGGGCATATTCGTCGCGCTTGTACTCATCGAAAAGCCGGTACATTTCACCCGGCAGACCACGCTTAACAACTTCGCTGCTGGCTAGGAAATCCAATGCTTCACCAAGCGACATCGGCAGTTTCTTGACCTGCTTGCCGGCCTTGATCGCATCATAGATGTTGCGCTCTTCCGGCTCGCCCGGGTCGAGCTTGTTGTCGATGCCGTCATCCATCGCCGCCAACAGGGTCGAGCCCATCAGATACGGGTTCACCATCGAGTCGACCGAGCGGTATTCAAACCGCCCCGGCGCCGAAACCCGCAAGCCCGTGGTGCGGTTCTGGAACCCCCAGTCGGCAAAGACCGGCGCCCAGAAACCCGTGTCCCACAAACGCCGATACGAGTTCACCGTTGACGACCCGATCGCAGTCAGCGCCTGCAGGTGATGCACCACGCCGCCAATGGCCACCAGGCCCTCTTTGCCCGGCATCTGCACATCATCGCCGTCCGGCATGAAGGTGTTTTCGCCGCCACCGACGTACATGTAGTTCTCGGCCATGCCGGGCAGGTTGTCAGGATCATTGCCGCATTTGACAAACTTATCGTCACCACCGCGCCAAAGCGACATGTTGTGGTGGCAACCGTTGGCAGAAACGCCCTCGAACGGCTTGGACATGAAGCAGGCAAAAATACCGAATTCACGCGCCACCTGCGCGCAGATCTGGCGATAAGTGGTCAGCCGGTCGGCGTTCCTGAGCACGTCATCGTACATCCAGTTCAACTCTAGCTGTCCGGGCGCGTCTTCGTGGTCGCCCTGGATCATGTCGAGACCCATCTTGCGCGAATAGCGGATCACCTGCATCGAAACCGGGCGCAGCGATTCAAACTGGTCGATGTGATAGCAATAGGGCTTGGAATACCCGTCCTTGGGTTTGCCGTTCTCGTCGAACTTCAGCCACATCATTTCGGGCTCGGTGCCAATGCGCAGGCTGCGACCGTGCTTGGTTTTGAACTCATCATGCAAACGGCGCAAGTTGCCGCGGCCATCCGACGTCAGGTAGCCACCCGGATTCTCCTTTTCTTCGCGATTGCGGAACAAGGTGCAATAAAACCGCCCGATCTCTTTGGCCCATGGCAGTTGCATGAAAGTTTCAGGCTCGGGAATTCCGACCAGTTCGGCGGCCTCGGGGCCATAGCCCAGATAGTTGCCAGCGCGGTCGGTGAACAAGTTCATGGTCGATCCGTAAACCAGCTGAAAGCCCTTTTTGGCGATATTTTCCCAGTGGTCCGAGGGAATGCCCTTGCCCATGATCTTGCCGGTGACCGACACAAATTGCAGATAGAGATATTCGATCCCCATCCGGTCAATCATCTCGCGAACCTGCTTAATTTTCTCGTCGCGCCCCGGTGCCTCGACAAATCTTTCAAGATCGGTTGCCAATTTATTTCTCCCTGTTTTGCAGTTCTGGGGTCAAGAGACCTTTATTTTTCAAACCGTCGCTTAGTCGATCGATTCCCCGATGATCTCGCCAGCAACAGTCATCGGCGGAGCGACAATATGCTGCGTGAACTTCCTGAGAACCTCTGCCCGAATTGAAGCCGATGCAGCGTCGGCCTGTTCTTTGCTCTCGTAACGACTGACATAGGCCACACTGCGCGGACCCACCCGGACGGCCATCAGCCCAATCGCGCCAAGCTCGCGGTATTTCGGGATCAGCGTATCAACATATTCCTTGCTCAGGCGCTCGGTCGAATCTTGATCCATATATTCCAGCGTCGTTATTCTGGCGTATCTGGCCATTTTGATCTCCCTTTTTCCGGTTTCAAATCTTCCGCTTACCAGGGTCTAGCTCCAGGGGAATGGGCTGCTTGAAACGGGATGCAATTTTCCTTCAGCGTAGCGCGACAACCTGAACGGCTCCAAGAGCGCGCTTTTGGCTTCGATGATCTCGTGCGCAACCAATTTGCCAACCCCCAGCATCTTGTATCCATGATTGGAATCGGCAATAAAATAACAGTTTTCGCGCACTACATCGAACACCGGGAAACTGTCTGGCGTGAAGGCTCCGATGCCACCGGACGCCTCGTTCTTGTATTTGGGGATCTGACCTTCGAACCGTTTTTGGCAATGCGCCAGCGCCGAACACCACATATGCGCGAAATCATCACCGACGATGAATTCGGGCGATTCAGCCCCATACGGATCAACCGCAACGTCATCAGGATCTGTCGTCAATTTGAACGGTGCAGCACCACCCTGAATACCGCCAAAATTGTAATCCGGCTTGTAATAGATGCCCCACATCTGGTCCGTAATCAGCGAGCCATCGACGTCGGAATAAAGCGGCGCGTCGGAATCGACATGAATAACCGGCGGAAAAAACCCTTCGTCGGTACGATGAATCGAGGGATCAACGCCCAACGTGCCTTCTTGCAGCGACCAGTAGACCCACATCGGCACGTCCTTGTGGATTTTGCCGTCTGAACCTTTGACGTCCACGCCCTTGGGCATTTCCAGCATGTCCCATACCGTCTTTGCCCAGGGTCCGACACCGACGACGACATAATCGCATTCGATGGCACCTTTGTCGGTTTGAACGGCGGAAATCGCGCCGCTGCTGTTGTCGCTTTTAAAGCCTGTGACCTTCACGCCAGTGATGATGCGCACGCCTTCCAATTCGGCCTTGTTGGCCAGGCTGTAGACCATGGCGGTATTGTTGGCATATCCGCCCGGCTTTTCGTGCAGGACCGATGTAATCCCCTGGGCCTGCCAATCACTGAATATCGACTTCATATAGTTCGTGCAGTCTTTTTCGCCCTCGATGAAAACCGACTCGTACCCAAGGTCTTTTTGTTGCTTGGCAATCGAGGCGACATCTTCGTGCATCGATTCGGGGCTGATCTGCATATAGCCGACGGCGTGATAGGCATAGGCTTCGGGGTCGCTTTCCCAGACGCTGACCGAATGCGCCATAAGCTCGCGCATCGAGGGCTGGAAGTAATTGTTGCGCACCACCCCGCATGCGATCCCCGACGCGCCCGCAGCAACGCCGGACTTGTCAAGGACCACGATGTCCTTGCCCGAGCCACGACCGGATTCGCGAAGCCTTACTGCCAAGTGATAAGCGGTGCTGAGACCATGGATGCCGGCACCCACAACGACGTAGTCAGCAGAGTCAGGAAACGCCATTTAATCCCCCGGGTGATGCAACTGGCCTAAATGCGGTCCAAGTTGAGTTGTTTTCAACGCCATACTTCCCCGCTTTGATCCGAAAATCAAACGTTTCTGATCCAATTTTGAAAATTTCGTGGATTTTTCTCGGTATTGGTATACTATTGGCTCAAAAAAGGAGAGTCCGGTGAACGACGCGACCTTACGCAAGCTGGGAACCGCTGATCTGACAGCGGTTTTGCGGCGGGAGATTCTCAAGGGCGCGCTGCATCCGGGCGACCGGCTGCCGGCCGAACGTGAGCTTGCGCAATCCCATGGCGTCGCGCGGGGCACGCTGCGCAGCGCCCTCAACAACCTGGAATCCGAAAACCTGGTCGAAATTCGCGCCGGCAGCGGAACCTATGTGACTTATCGCAACGCAATTCCCGCCGGTTCGCCGATTGATGCGGCCAGCCCGATGGAACTGATCGACGCGCGGTTCGCGCTTGAACCCCATGTCTGCCGTCTGGCCGTCATGCACGGGCGGCGCGGCGACTTTGATCTGCTCGACGACCTCTGCAAGCAGATGGAATCGAATTTGTACGAACCGGCGCGATTCTCGGAAGCCGACACCGAGTTTCACCGGCAGCTTGTGGCATCGACGCGCAATGGTCTGCTGATCTGGATCGTCGGTCAGATCAACGCGGTCCGGTCGCAGAACGAATGGACGCGCATGCGGCAGGTGACGCTCGGTCACAGCATCATCACCCAATACAACGTCCAGCACCGGCAGATATTGAATGCGATCCGCACCCGCGAGCCTGAACGCGCGGCGAATTTGATGAAGGACCACCTTGAAACCGCGCGACTGAGCCTGACGCGGGCCGCCGCGACCTGAGGCGATGCCTGTCCTCAGCCCGGACCGGCCTGCGCCGCGGTCTGCATCCAGTTGATATAGATGCGTTCGGCGATGGTGTTCATCGCGCCCATCTGTGCCGCGCAATCGGCGGCCAGTTTTTCGGCGGCCCCGGCCCCAAGCGCGCCCACGAGAGCATCGCGGTAGGCGGGGATGGTGTTCCAGTTCGGCACGGTGTCGGATTCCAGTTCGACGTGAAACTGAACCGAATAGGCGCGCGGGCCCCATTTCATGGCCTGAACCGCGCAATCGGGCGAGGTGGCCAGGCAGGTCGCGCCCGCCGGCATATGGCGCACCTCGGCGCTGTGCCACTGCAAGGTGTCAAAGACCTCGGGCACGCCGTCCAGAAACACCCCCGATGCGCCGTCTTCGGTCAAATGAACCGGCATCACGCCGATCTCGGGCGTTGTCGACTTGCCCACTGTTCCGCCCAAGGCCTCGGCCAGCAACTGGTGCCCCAGGCAGAGGCCCAAATACGGCACCCCGCGGCCCTCGACCGCATCGCGGATATAGGCCTTTTCGGGGACCAGCCAGGGGTGCTGGTCCTCTTCCCAGACATCCATCGGCCCGCCCATGACCCAAAGCGCGTCATATCCGTCAATCGGTGGCAGGACCGCGCCGCTGCCCAACTGAACCGGGGTCCAGTCGTGGCCATCTTCATCGAGGAAGGATCGAAAGATCGCGGGGTGCTCGATCTCGACATGTTGCAGAACAAGAATGCGCATCGCCGCCTCCGACAAGTGCGCGCGACCCTAGATCAATGTTCGGCCAGCGCAAGTCCCGTTGTCGTCGGGCGTGTCAGCCCAGAGTTTTTTCAACGAACCGCAACCAGTTTTCGCTGGTTATTTTCCGGATCAGGGCCGACCCGAACTGCGCCTTTTCCATCGCTTGCGTCAAATTGGGCAGACCCGCCGCGGTTTCCAGCCCCTGCGGCATCGGCGCGCCGTCAAAATCCGAGCCCAGGCCGACACAGTCTTCGCCAGCAACTGCAACCATATGCGCAAGATGCCGGATCGCCGCATCGATGCCCCCGATCGGCGATGCGCGACCGTCTTCGCGCAGAAACATGGTGCCGAAGTTCAGCCCAACCATGCCGCCGGTTTCGCCAATCGCCCTGAGCTGGTCATCGGTCAGATTGCGCGCACCGGGGCTGATGGCATGGGCGTTCGAATGGGTCGCGACCAGCGGCAGACCAGCTTGGGCCACATCCCGGAACCCGGCAACATTCAGGTGCGATGTATCGACGATCATCCCCAGGTCGCGGCACCGGGCAACCAGCGCCTTGCCGGCCTCGGTCAGGCCCGGTCCGATGTCGCCGTCCGAGGGAAAGCGAAACGGCACCCCGTGGCCGAAGATCGTCGGCCGCGACCAGACCGGGCCGAGCGACCTGAGCCCCGCCGCGTAGAGTGTTTCGAGCGAGGCCAGGTCCTTGCCTATCGCCTCGGCGCCCTCAAGATGCATGATCGCGGCCAACCCGCCTGCGCGAAACACGGCGCGCGCCTCGGACCCGGTTTGGCACAGCGACAGCGCCCCGGCCCGGTCGAGCGCGCGCAGAACGCCCGCCTGCTCGACGATCATCCGCAAAGCGCGCTCGTGGGCCAATTCCTCGGTCAGAGGCTCATCGTAAGGCGGATCGAAGGCAGGCATTTTGAACATCCCGCCCGGCGGCGCGAACATTGCGAAAAATCCGCCGCGCAAGCCACCCTTGCAGGCTTTTTCGATGTCGATGTGGCCGGTGTCAGACGACCGGAAATTGGCGACCGCGTTGGCGATCCCACCACGCCACAGACGCAGAACAGCGTCATTGTGGCCATCGAAGACCGGATATTTTACCGCCGCCTGCGCCATCAATCAGCGGTCCAGCCACCATCGACAACCTGCGCGCTCGCGGTGACCAACGCGGCAGCGTCCGAGGCCAGATAAACCACCGCCCCCATGATGTCTTCCACCTCGCCGACCCGCCCCAGCTTGATCCTGTCCTCGATCCAGGCGCGACGCTCGGGGTTTTCAAATGTCGCAGCGGTCAAGGCGGTTCGGATGAAAGTCGGGCAAATCGTGTTCACCCTGATCCCGTGTGGCCCCCATTCGATGGCCATGGCCTTGGTGAAGCCTTCAACGGCGTGTTTGGTGGCGCAATAGACCGACCGGTCAATGCCGCCCACGTGGGCCATCTGCGACGAGATATTGATCAGGCTGCCAGGTTTGCCCGCCGCAATCAGACCTTTCGCAACCGCCCGCGTCAGGAAAAACGCGGCCCTGATATTGATCGCGACAACCGCGTCAAAGTCTTCCTCGGTCACGTCGATAGCCGCCGCGTGGCGCGCCGAACCGGCGGAATTGACCAGAATGTCAAACGGACCGCGTGCGGCCACTGTGGCCTGGGTCCCGGCAATATCCGTCACATCGAGGGGCAGCGCGTGTGATTTCCACCCCCGGCCCTGCATTTCGGCCGCAATCGCGGTCAACGCGTCGACCCGACGCGCCGCCAGCGTCACCTCGGCCCCGGCCTCGGCCAGCGCGGCGGCGCAAGCCAGCCCGATGCCCGACGAAGCGCCCGCCACCAGCGCGCGCTTGCCGCCCAGCCGGAACGACGGTGTCTGCGGCAAGTCCATCAGGCACCCCCGATCTGCATTTCACCGTTCGGCCCCAGCGGCGAAAACGGGTTGAATGCCACCTCCCAGTAATGTCCGTCGGGATCGCGGAAAGACCCCGAATGCCCGCCCCAGAAGACATCCTGGGCGGGTTTGGCTATGGTGCCCCCCGCGGCTTCGGCCTCGGCCAGAATATTGGCCACCTCGTCCTTGGTGCGAACATTATAGGCCAGCATCGCACTGGGTTTGCCAAAGTCGTCGATCGACAGGCCAAATTCGTCGGCCACACCGGCCCAGGGATAAAGCGCAAGCACCGCGTTTTGTACGTTGAAAAAAACGATGCCCTCGTCGCCTGCGTCGGTGGATGCCCAACCAAGGGCGGTGTAAAACGCCCGCGCCCGGTCCAGGTTATCGACACCCAGCGTAACCATCGAAACGCGCTGATCCATAATTAACCCCGCTTTGGCGAATTGAACTTGCGCAATTCGGCGCGCGCAACCTGACGACGATGCACCGCGTCGGGGCCGTCGGCAAGGCGCAGCGTGCGCGCATGGACCCAGGCGCGGGCCAGCGGCGTGTCCTGGCTGATCCCCGCGGCCCCGTGCATCTGCACCGCTTCGTCGATAACCATCAGCGCCACCTCGGGGGCCACAACCTTGACCTGGCTGATCCAGGGGGCCGCCGCGCGCGCGTCGCCCTGATCCATCATCCACGCCGCCTTCAGGCACAAAAGCCGCGCCTGTTCGATGCGCATCCGGCAATTGGCAATGACATCGAAATTGGCCCCCAACTGCGCCAGCGGCTTGCCGAATGCCTGGCGCGCGCTGGCGCGCTGGCAGAGCATCTCCAGAGCCATTTCCGCCTGACCGATGGCGCGCATGGCGTGGTGAATGCGCCCCGGCCCCAGCCGCCCTTGCGCGATCTCAAAACCCCGGCCTTCGCCCAGCAACAGGTTTTCGCCCGGAACCCGGACCGACGTGAACCGCACATGCATATGCCCGTGCGGCGCGTCGTCGTGGCCGTAGACCTGCATGGGGCGCAACACCTCGATGCCTTGGGCATCGGCAGGCACCACGATCATCGAATGACGCTGGTGCTTGGGCAAGGCGTCGTCGCCGGTGCGCACCATGACGATATAGACCGCACAGCGCGGATCGCCAGCACCGCTGGCCCACCATTTCTCGCCGTTCAGAACATAATCATCGCCATCGCGCACGCAGGTCATGGCAAGGCCGGTCGGGTCGGACGAGGCCACATCGGGCTCGGTCATCATATAGGCCGACCGAATTTCGCCGGCCAGAAGCGGCGTCAGCCAGCGGTCTTGCATGGCGCGCGTGCCGTAGCGTTCGAATACTTCCATATTGCCGGTGTCGGGCGCGTTGCAGTTAAAGACCTCGGGTGCCAAAAGGCTCTGGCCCATTTCTTCGGCGAAATAGGCGTATTCGACGGTGCTCAGACCCAGGCCCTTGTCGCTGTCGGTCAGCCAGAAATTCCACAGGCCCGCCGCTTTGGCCTCGGATTTCAGGCTTTCCAGTATTTCGGTCTGGCGCGCCGTGAATTGCCAACGGTCGCCCTTGCCCACCTCGACCAGAAATTCGTCGTCCATGGGCCGGATGCGGTCGCGGATCATCGCCGCCACTTTGTCCAGCAGCACCTTTTTGTCCGGGCCGAGACCGAAATCCATATCCTTCCCCCCTGCGCAGGTCGCGCCCGACGCCGCCAGTTTCCGCTTTACACCGCCCTTGCGACTGAAACAGTCTGGCGCGCATGGTGTCAACGCGGGCGTCGGTGGAAACCGCTGCATCGGCAAGGGGATTATCGTGGCCGGGGCGCAATACAATATCGATATCGGCAACCTGTCGGCCTATCTGGCACGCAACATTCCCGGGTTCGGGACCCTGCGCGCCATGGAAAAGTTTGGCGGCGGTCAGTCGAACCCGACCTACCGCCTGATCTGCGATGATGCGCAGTTCGTGTTGCGGGCCAAGCCGACCGGAGACCTTGTGAAATCGGCGCATCAGGTGGATCGCGAATACCGGGTGATGGCAGCACTTGCCGGGACCGGGGTCCCGGTTGCGCGGGTGTTTCACCTCAGCGACGATGACAGTCCGCTTGGCGTCATGTTTTTCGTCATGGAGCTGGTTGCGGGGCGCATATTCTGGGACCCGGCGCTGCCTGATCTGACGTCCGGCGAGCGTGGCCAGGTTTACGGCCAGATCGCTACGGTGCTGGCAGCCCTCCACGACGTCGATCCGATCGCGGTCGGGCTGGGCGATTTCGGCGCGCCGGGGAATTATTTCGAACGCCAACTGTCGCGCTGGTCGCGGCAGTATCTGGGCGCCGAGGCGCGCCCGGACAACGATATCCGCTGGATCATCGACTGGCTGAGCGACCACCAGGTCGAAGACGATGGTCAGCGGTCGATCGTTCATGGCGACTATCGGATCGACAATCTGATCTTTGCCTCGGATGGAACCAAGCTGATCGCGGTTCTGGACTGGGAACTTTCCACGCTTGGTCACCCGATGGCCGATGTTGCCTATCAGGCCATGCAGTGGCGCCAGCCCAAAGGCAGTCAACTGCGGGGCATGGGCGATATCGACCGGCAGGCTTTGGGCATCCCGACCGAGGCAAGCTATCTGGCCGCCTATTGTGCAAAACGTGGGATCGAGCCGCCCGCGAACTGGGAATTTTACCTGACTTTCAGCTATTTCCGGCTGATTGCCATTCTCAGTGGCGTGGTGCGCCGCGCCGCCGACGGCAATGCCTCGAACCCCGCTGGCGTCGAAGGGTTTCGGCGCGCGATCCCGATCCTGACCGCCCAGGCGCGCACGATTGCCGGGGCGGTCAGCGGATAGACGGCCCCGGTGCAGGCGCGAGCGCGGCAGATTTCTCGACCAGCCGACGAAGACCGGGACGGTCAAGTTGTCGCTTCAGACCGATACAGATCAGCCCGACCCGGCTGTTGGCGTCGGCGGGCACCACATCGTGCCGCGTGCCAACCGTCTGGATCAGCGCCACGCCGCCGCGCGCGTCGTGCAAAAACCCCTTGCAGCGAACCACCCCCAAGTCGCTTGCCGCAAGATCGCGGGCCAGGGCACGGACATCCACCGAACACTCGGGCCGCAGGACCAGCGTTTCAAACAAACCATCGGCGTGCCCTTGGATGGTGCCCCCGGCGGTCACCCCGGCCCGCAGCCCGAACACCGCCGCAACCGGCACCGCCCCGTCAGGGGTTGCCAGCACCGGCGCGCCGCCGGACTTGGCCGACAGCCAGTCGTTGAGGTCACCGACAGCCGAGGCCGACAGATCTGTGGTCTTGTTCAGAACCACGATGTCGGCGTCGGTCAGTTGCCGGGCAATCGTGTCGCCGACGTAAGCGTCGGACGCGCGCGCCTTGACGGTGACCGCATCGGCAACCACCACCGTCGCGTCGATGGCATAGGCCCCCAGCAATGATACAGTTGATGCAATCGCGCCGGGCAGCGCCACGCCCGAAGCCTCGATCAAAATGTGATCGGGGCGCGGTTCAAAGGCCGCGAGGTCAACAAGTGCTGCCGCCAGATCGCTGCCGAACGAACAGCAGATGCAGCCGCCCGCAATTGAAATGAGCCCGTCGTCGCGCGCTTCGATCAGATCAGCATCAATCGGCAAATCCCCGAATTCATTCACCAAAACTGCCAATCTTCGCCCGCCCGCATGCCTGAGCAGATGGTTGACCAGCGTGGTTTTTCCGGCACCAAGATAGCCGCCGATCACGGTGACCGGCAGCGTCTCGGGGGCGTTGGTCACTGCGCATCGCCAGAAAAGACACGGCCGCCCTGAACAATGCCCCAGACCGGCACATCTTTCAGGTTTTCGCCGCCAACCTCGGTCGGATCGGCTTCGAGCACCGCGAAATCGGCTTGCTTGCCGGTCTCGATCGACCCGATCTCGCCGTCCAGATGCAGGGTATAGGCCGCCCCCATGGTGATTGCCCACAGCGCCTCGTCGACCGTGATCCGCTCGGCCTCGCCCTGCACGCGCCCCGAAGCCGTGCGCCGGTTGACTGCGCACCAGGCGGTGAAAAGCGGACCGAGCGGGGTGACCGGCGCGTCGGAATGAATGGCCATCGGAATACCTGCGTCCAGCGCGGTACGGCAGGCGTTCATCCGCGTGGCCCGCTCGGGGCCGACGGTCAGCGCAAAATGCTCGTCCCCCCAATAATAGTGATGGTTGGCAAACAGATTGACGCACATGCCAAGCTTGGCGGCCTGCCGGAACTGCGCGCCGTCGGCCAACTGGCAGTGCTGCAGGGTGAACCGATGGTCGGGGTTGGGATGCTTTTGCAGGGCCGGGGCCAGCGTATCGAGCACCAGTTGCGTGGCCTGATCGCCATTGGTGTGCGTATGCACCGGGATCCCGGCCTCGAGCGCCAGATGATAGATCTCGGACATTTGCTCGGGCGCGATGTACCAGAGGCCGTTTTGCGCACCGTTGTGATACCCCGGCCAGCGCAGGCGCGCCGTGAACCCCTGGATCGAGCCGTCGGCGACGATCTTGATCCGCCCTAACCGCAGACGGTCGGTCGACTGGCCTTTCAGTGCCGACACTTGGTCGATCAGTTCTGCGGGCGTGAGACCCATGAAAAATCTGAGCGCTACGACGCGGGTCGGAAACTTGTCCTCGCCGGTTACGCGCAGCATCATCTTGACGCTGTCGTCGTTCAGGCGCGAGGCAAGATCGGTAATCGTGGTGGTCCCGGTACGCACGCAGAGCTTGGCAAAATTTCGCAGCCCGTCTTCGTCGCAATCGGTCATCGACCGGTTGAACCCAACATGGGGGCCGACCGGCGACATCACCTCGGGGCCTTTCAGCTCGCCGGTTGGCAGACCGTCGTCGCCCAGCGGGATGCCCGGGTGGTTGATCCCCTGCTTCAAAAGCCCTGCAAGCTCCAACCCGCGGGTGTTTACGTTCATGATGTGCCCCGAGGCATGAAAAACGCCGATTGGGCGTGTCGACGAGACCCGGTCAAGCTGCTGGCGCGTAACCCTTTGCTTATCCATGTAAATCGGATCGAATTGCCAGCCGGACAGCGGCGCATCTGCGTCGGCAAGCCCGGCCTCGGCCGCGCGCAGGCGGTCCAGAACCGCGTCGATTGTCTTGAGCCCCGGCCAGACGTTTCCATCCGGGTCCATCCGGTCAAAAAACCCGCAATAGGTCTTTTGCCACAGCGTGCCCTCCATCGTGTGGGCGTGGCCTTCGACAAAGCCGGGCATCAGGATCTTGTCCCCGAACCGGTCGTCGAGCACGTAGCCGCCCCAGCCGGCAAGGTCGTCCAGCGTCCCGGCTCCCAGAACCCGACCGCCGCGCACTGCGACATGGGTCGCAAAAGGGCGGCTGGGGTTCATGGTGATGATCTTTCTGGCCGAAAATATTGTGGTCACGACCGGCCCCCGATGTTCGCCTTTGCAGACTACTACGTCGCCGGAATTCCGAAAGAATTTTCTTTTCCATGGCGTCACTACTGGGCTAGGCTCGGGTCGCAGAACATCAAAGACGGCGGCAGCGCCGCGCAAATATCCAACGATCAGGGAGGAAATGATCGTGACCCACATATTGAAATTGACACTTGCGGCGACGGCACTGGCCGCAACCCTTGCAACCGGCGCCATTGCCCAGGACGAACCGCGCCGGGGCGGTACGCTGGTCACGGTGCTCGGCTCGAACGTGCGGAACCTGAACTCGGCGGTGCAATCGGGCATTGTCACCGGTTATCCTGGCGCGCAGCTTTTCGCCTCGCCGCTGCGCTATGACAAAGACTGGACGCCGCAGCCCTATCTGGCCCAAAGCTGGGAAGTCAGCGAAGACGGGCTGACCGTCACGCTGAACCTGGTGCATAACGCCAAATTCCACGATGGCATGCCGCTGACGTCGCGCGACGTGGCGTTCTCGGTCGAGGTGATCAAGGCGAACCACCCGTTCAAGTCGATGTTCGCACCGGTTGAATCGGTCGATACACCCGACGATTACACTGCCGTTTTGAACCTTTCCAAGCCGCACCCGGCGCTGATGCTGGCGATGTCGGGGCAGCTGATGTCGATCATCCCGCAACACATTTATGGCGACGTACCGATCAACGAGGTCAAGACCCACCCGCGCAACAATGTGGATACGATTGGGTCCGGTCCCTTTAAGCTGGTCGAATACAAGTCGGGCGAGCACGTCATTCTGGAACGCTTTGATGATTTCTTCATCGAAGGCCGCCCGTATCTGGACAAGATCGTGATGCGCGTCATCACCGACCCCGCCGCCCGCGCCATCGCCTATGAAAACGGCGAAGTTCACATGGGCGCTTTCGAGTCGCTGCCACGCATTATCAACCGTCTGAAGGGTGTCGACGGTCTGACCGTGACGCCCGAGGGATACGGCGCCATCGGCCCGCTCGACTGGCTGGCGATGAACACCCAACGCGGACCGCTGGCCGACGTGCGGGTGCGCAAAGCGGTGGCTTATGCGGTCGACAAGGACTTTATCCGCAATGCGCTGATGGAAGGCACGACGGAAGACAGCCGTACCGGCATTCACCCCGACAGCCCGTTCTATAACGCTGATGTCGAGACCTATGATCTCGATCTCGACAAGGCCAATGCGCTTTTGGACGAGGCCGGGTTCCCGATGGACGGCGACGCTCGGTTCGCCCTGACCATCGACTTTGGCTGGCCGGGCGTGAAGCCGCAGGTCGAATACGTCAAGGCCGCGCTCAAGAAGGTTGGCATCGCCGTCGAGGTCCGTGCCAGCGCCGATTTCCCGACCTGGGCCAAGCGCATGGGCGAGATGGATTTCGACCTGAGCTGGGACACCGTGTTTAACTGGGGCGACCCGGTGATCGGCGTGCATCGGACCTATGTGTCGTCGAACATCGGCAAGGGCGTGTGGTCGAACACGCAAGGCTATGCCAACGCACGTGTGGACGAGCTTTTGGATATGGCGTCGCGCGAAGGCGACCCGGCCAAGCGCACGGCGCTTTACGCCGAGTTCCAGGCGATCATCGCCGACGAACTTCCCGTCTATCACACCAACACGCTGCCCTATCACACGGTCTATTCCGACAAGGTCGGCAACCCGCCATTGGGCATCTGGGGCACGTCGACGCCAATCGACATGACCTATCTGAAAGAATGATCAGGCAATAACACTCCACCCCGCGGCGGCACCCTGCCGCGGGGACCCCCAAGGGCGAAGGCAGGAAACTTGTGAACGCACTCGCGCGCACCACCGCCACCCGCGTCATCTACGCTGTGGTTCTGCTTGTCGCCGTGCTGGTCCTGAATTTCTCGCTGTTGCATATGGCACCCGGCGACGTCGCCGACACGATCAGCCAGTCCATGGGTGGCGCCGACCAGGAAGTGCTGGACGCGATCCGGCGCGACTATGGGCTGGATCAGCCGTTTTACGTTCAGCTCGGGCGTTACATTGGCGGCGTCCTGCGTTTTGATCTTGGGTATTCGTTTTTCTACAACCAACCCGTCACCAGCCTGATACTGGAACGCCTTCCGGCGACGCTTTTGCTGGTGATCGTGGCGCAGCTTCTGGCCCTGGTGGTTGGCGTGGTGCTGGGCGTGATCTCGGCGCGGCGCCCAAACGGCGCGGTCAGCCATTTCGTCACTTTCCTCGCGCTCTTCGGCTATGCCGCCCCGGTTTTCTGGACCGGTATCCTGCTGTTGATCGGCTTTTCGTTGCACGTCCATTGGTTCCCGGTGGCCGGAATGCGCGACGTCACGATCGAGGGCGGGTTCTGGGTGCATTTCGTCGATGTGGCCCGGCATCTGGTTTTGCCGGTGATCACGCTGTCGTCGATCTTTCTGGCGCTGTATTCGCGCCTCAGCCGCGCCACGATGATGGAGGTCCTGGGGTCGGACTATGTCCGCACCGCGCGGGCCAAGGGGCTGACCGACCGGCAGGTGGTTTATAAACACGCCCTGAAAAACTCGCTGTCGCCGGTGATCACGCTGGCCGGCCTGCAGTTTTCCGCGGTTATCTCGGGCGCGGTGCTGGTCGAGACGGTGTTTTCCTGGCCTGGCCTTGGCACGCTGGCGTTTCAGTCGATCATCGCGCGCGATACGCCGACCATCCTGGGTATCCTGTTTTTCTCGGCGCTGGTGGTGATCGTCGGTAATTTGCTGACCGATCTGGCGCTGCGGCTGGTCGACCCGCGCGTCGGGAGCAAGACATGAGCGACACGCCGATCATCCCCGAAGACCAGGACCCCAAGGCCCAGCACCCGTTTATGGAAGCCTGGGGCATGTTCCGCCGCAATTACGCCGCCGTGGTCGCCCTGGTGGTGCTGTCGGCGATCTGCTTTGGCGCGGTCTTCGGGCCGTTCCTTTATCCCACCGACCCCTTTGAAATGGTTTGGGTGCCGTTCTCGACACCGGGCGAAGCCGGTTTTCTGCTGGGCACCGATTATCTGGGCCGCGACCTGCTATCGATGCTGATCAACGGGGCGCGGGTGTCGATTGTGATCGGCCTTTCTGCGGCTTTCGTGTCGATCTTCATCGGCGTGACCATCGGCGCGCTGGCCGGGTTCTATCGCGGCCTCGTCGAAGAGATATTGATGCGCATTACCGAGTTTTTCCAGGTGTTGCCGACGCTGCTGTTCTCGATGGTTATCGTCGCACTTTTCGGCGCGAGCCTGCCGATGATCACGCTGGCCATCGGAGTGGTCAGCTGGACCGCCGTCGCCCGGATCACCCGCGCCGAGTTTCTGCGCATCCGCGAGCTGGAATATGTCATGGCCAGCCGCGCCTCGGGGGTGAGCAACATGAAATTGATGTTTCGGGTGATCCTGCCCAACGCCCTGCCGCCGATCATCGTGCAATCGGCGTTGATGGTCGGCTCGGCGATATTGTTCGAGGCCGGGCTGTCGTTTCTGGGGCTGACCGACCCGAACGTGGTCAGCTGGGGGCAGATCATCGGGTCGAACCGGCAATACATTCTTGACGCCAGCTATACCGTGACCATTCCGGGGCTGGCGATTTTCGTCACCGTTCTGGCGATTTCGCTGGTCGGCGACGGGCTGAACGATGCTTTGAACCCCAAGCTGAGGCAACGCTGATGGCCGGGCCGCTGCTGGAAGTGATCAACCTGCGCATCGAGCTGACCACGCGCGACGGCGTTGCCCCGGTGATCGACGACCTCAGCTTTACCCTCGACCCCGGCGAGACGCTGAGTTTCGTCGGCGAAAGCGGTTGCGGCAAGTCGATGACGGCTTTAGCGCTGATGGGGCTTTTGCCCGACAAGATCGGGCGCGTCGCCAGCGGCAAGATTATTTTCGATGGCGAGGACCTGACCGTCGCCTCGGAAGCCAGGCTGCGCGATATTCGCGGCAACGATATTTCGATGATCTTCCAAGAGCCCATGACCTCGCTCAACCCGGTTTTTACCGTGGGCGAGCAGATCGCCGAAGTTCTGCGCGCCCATCAGGGACTTGGCCGCCGCGCCGCTTGGAATCAGGCCGCCGAGCTTATGGATGCGGTGCGCATTCCGAACCCCAAAAGCCGGGTCGGCGATTACCCGTTTCAGATGTCCGGCGGCCAGCGCCAGCGGGTGATGATCGCCATGGCGCTGGCCTGTCAGCCGAAGATTCTGATCGCCGACGAACCGACGACCGCGCTCGATGTCACGGTTCAGGCGCAGATTTTCGACCTGCTGCGCGACCTGCGGCGTCAGACCGGCACGGCGATCATTCTGATCACCCACGACATGGGCGCGGTGGCCGAAATGGCGCAGCGGATGATCGTGATGTACGCCGGGCGCAAGGCCGAAATCGGCCCGGTCGATCAGATCATCGAACACGCGCGCCACCCTTATACCCAAGGCCTGATTGCTTGCGTGCCGCATATCCAAAGGCAGTTGACGCACGACCGCCAAGACCTGGTCGAGGTGCCGGGCATTGTGCCCGCGTTGCGCGATTTCGGCAGGGACCAGTGCCTGTTT
The DNA here is from genome assembly GCA_047518005.1 of Brevirhabdus sp. Lineage (GTDB taxonomy): Bacteria > Pseudomonadota > Alphaproteobacteria > Rhodobacterales > Rhodobacteraceae > JAKZRT01. The sequence continues at coordinate 7,074 of JAKZRT010000110.1, read as the reverse complement.
GCCTCGCGCTGCGGTCATGTAACCCAGGACTGCGTCGATCAACGTCCGCCGCCGGTCGATTTTGCGCACGGACAAAGTGCCGATTGCTGGCACGCCGAGGCGCTTTAGATGCAGGATATGGCCCAGGACACGATTTTGAACGTCGAAAACCTGACCGTGCGTTTCGAAGTCAAGCGCGGCGGCGGTTGGAGGCAAAAGTCGTATCTCTATGCGGTCGATGGTGTATCGTTTCAGGTCAATCGCGGTCAGACATTGGCCATTGTCGGCGAAAGCGGTTCGGGCAAGACCACCGCAGCACTTGCCGTCGCACGGCTGGTCACCGCCCATGCGGGCCGGGTCGAGATCTCGGGCCGCGACATCCTGAAGCTTGACGGCGAAGACCTGCGCCAGATGCGCCGCCGCGTGCAGTTCATCTTCCAGGACCCCTATTCCAGCCTCAATCCGCGCCAACGCGCCGAGGTCATCGTGCGCGAACCGCTCGACAGCCTCGCGGACAAACCCGAGGCCGAGATCAAGGAAACCATCGACCGGCTGTTCAAGGCCGTCGGCCTGCGCCCCGAGCAAAAACGCCTGTTTCCGCATCAGTTTTCCGGCGGCCAGCGCCAGCGCATCGGCATCGCCCGGGCGCTGGCCACCCAGCCAGACCTGATTATCTGTGACGAGCCGGTGTCGGCGCTTGATGTGGCGGTGCAGGCGCAAATTCTGAACCTTCTGAGAAGCTTGCAGACCGACTTTGGTCTGACGTATCTGTTCATAAGCCACGATCTGGGCGTCGTGCAACACATGTGCGATGCGGTCGCTGTGATGTATATGGGCAAGATTGTCGAACACGCCGACCGGATCAGCCTTTTCAACGCGCCGCGCCATCCCTACACGCAGGCGCTGTTGTCCGCCGTACCCAGCGTCGACAAGAAGCGCCGCGCCGAGACCAAGCGCATTCTGATCCCAGGCGATCCGCCCGACCCGGTCAACCTGCCCATAGGCTGTCGTTTTGCCAACCGCTGCCCAATGGCCGAAGCGCGGTGCCGCGAAGTCTCGCCCGACCTCAAGGGCATCGGCGTGGGTCACCGCGTGGCCTGCCATCTGGTTGAAAGCTAGCGCCTCGGCCAGGATTTGCGCCGCGCTGGCGCGTCGCCCGCTTAGCGAGGGGCGCTGCCCCTCGCGCTCCCCGAAGTAATTGTGAAACAACGAAAAACTGATTTCTTCTGGTTGAATATGTCCTCGGGGGGGCCGCCCCGTGTGGCGACGCAGAACGCGGCGCAACCCCTCAGGTCACGGTGCCGCGTTGGCGATAGATGTCGCGGTCCCATTCGCCGGTGTTCAGTATCTCGGCCATTGCAATTGCCGCGCCGACAACTTCGCCATAGCTCAGGTAAAGCGGTGCAAGGCCGAAACGCATCCCCGCCGGTTCGCGGTAATCGCCGATGATGTTGCGGGCGATCAGCGCCTGAACCACCGCAAACCCCTGGGGGCACTCGAACATCACGTGACTGCCGCGCTCGGTGGCCTGGCGCGGGCTGATCAGCGTCAGGCCGTGGCCCGCGCACAGCGTTTCGACCGCTTCGATAAACAGCCCGGTCATGGCCTGGGACTTGGCCCAAAGCGCGGTCAGATCAACGCTGCCCCACAGCTTTAGCGCTTCATCCAGTGCCGCGAGCGACAGGATCTGCGGCGTGCCGCAGATGAATCGCCGCGCACCGTCAACCGGGGCGAAATCGCGCTGGAAATCAAAGGGTTTGGCGTGGCCGTGCCACCCTGTCAGCGGCTGGCTCAGGGTCGGCAAATGGGCCGGGTTGGCCCAGGCGAAGGCGGGCGCGCCGGGGCCGCCGTTCAGGTATTTGTAGGTGCAACCGACGGCAAGATCGGCGCCGCTGCCAGCCAGGTCGCAGGCCACAGCGCCGGCACTGTGGCACAGATCCCACAGCATCAGCGCGCCTTCGGCCTGCACCGCTGCGCTCACCGCACCCATATCCTTGACCTGCGATGTCCGGTAATCGACGTGGCTGGCCAGGACCACCGCCACATCATCGCCCACCAGCGTTGCCGGGTCCTGATCCGGCCCAAAATACCGCAGGCTCACGTCGGGCACCAGTGTTGCCAGCCCCTGGGCCATATAGCTGTCGGTTGGAAAGTTGTTACCCTCGGCCAGGATCACGCGCCGCGCCGGGTTCAGCGCAAGCGCCGCGCCAAGGCACTTGTAAATGTTGACCGAGGTCGAATCGCCCACAATCACTTCATCCGCGCCGGCGCCGATCAACGGCGCGATGCGGTTGCCCACGCGGACCGGCAGATCGTACCAGTCGGGGTCTTGCCAGCTGCGCACCAACCCCTCGGCCCAATCGTCCGTCGCCGTACGGGCCAGCCGAGAAGGGACAGATTTCGGCATCAGTCCCAACGAGTTACCATCGAGATATATCAACCCGTCGGGAATGTGAAAGACGGCGCGCAACGGGGCCAGGGGGTCGGCGCGGTCGAGATCGGCGGCGCGGGCCTCAAGTTCTGTCATCGGCTCATCTCCATCAGGCATTTGAAGCTTGGCGAGGCGGGGTCGGCAAGTTCGTCAAGCACATCGAAATGGTCGCGTCCAGGTGCCTGGCGGCTGGTCAGTGCGCTCAGATGCGGGGACCAGGCCTGCGCCAGCGATTTTGACTGTTCCAAAAACGCCGGTGGCTCGTCTGCGCCGACCAGAATATGGACCGGTACATCGCCGAGCGGCCTTCGCGCCAATGGCGACAGCGCCTTGACGGCTGCCGGGTCCAGCCGCGCCAGGTCGTTGACGTATGAGGCTGCCACCGGGGCCAGATCATAGACGCCGGACACCAGCAAAGCGCCAGATATGCTTGCCGCCGCATCATCACCGCCAAGCCCTGCGATCAGGGCAGCAACCAGATGGCCGCCCGCAGAATGCCCTGCCATGGTCAACTGCGCGGGATCAAGCGTGTGATCACCGGACACTCTTTGCAGGCAGGCAAGTGCGGCGGCGATCTCGGCGATAATGTCGACGACATGGACATTGGGGGTCAGCGAATACCCGACCAGCGCCGAGGCCCAACCGTGGCGCGCCAAGGCGCGCGCGGCAAAGCCCGATCCGGCTTTGGATCCCTCTTGCCAGAACCCGCCGTGAACAAAGACAAGGCACGGGAACGGGCCGACCCCGCCGGGCCGCACGATGTCCAGGCAAGACCGCGGTGCCGGTCCATATCTCAGATCGCGGGTCACTATCAGGTCGCTGGCGGTCAGCGCTGCGGCGGTCTCGGCCTGGTGGCGCGCCAGCACCCCTGCGAAATCCTTCGCCCAAAGACTGGGTGAATACTGTCGATCAAGCTCGGTCTTCGACCCGTGGTCGTAAGAGAATGGCAATGGCGGCGCTCGCGGACTTTCCAAGTCTCGGGCGGTGCTGCGGCGGCCCCTGGAACGGTCCGCCCGGTTCTGCCCATTTCGATCCGCATTGAGACCGATTTTCCGGCCTATGTGAAGGTATTTTCCAAGGCAGATCGACGCCGAGCCAGAAATTGCTCCACTTTCGGGTCGGGCGCAAATGGTCAGACCCTCGCGCGGCGATCAACCCGAACCGGCGGGCGGTGCCGCGCGCCGTGGCGGCATCACCGGATCGAGGACAGTTTTTCGTCGACAATCGGGCCCGACTTCGGGTCGGACTTCGGATCGGACGCGCGCAGGTCGGCGCGCCAATCTGCACTCCTGTCCCCGGCGGGCCCGACATTCGGCAGCGCGGCTTTGCCAAGCGCTTTGCCGGACGTCGCGCCGCCGGTTTTTCCGAGCGAACTATCGGGTCCAGCCGTCGCGCGCGCTGGCGAAGCGGGGCTTTTGGACGCAACGAAGTTCGCGCCGACAAAATGTTGCGCGCGCCGCTCGTGACCTTCTTTCCAGTCCGAACTGCGCCCCGCGCGCGCACGCTGCTCGCCCTTTCTCAGGTTTCCGTCTTCATCGCGGAAAAATCCGATCAGCTCTTCCATGCGATGCGTCTCGTCGTTCAACCGCAGCGCCGCGGTTGCCATTTCATCCGCCGCACTTACGTTGCCTTTGGTGATCCGGTCCAAGTCGGTGATTGCCAAAGCCACCTCGCCGATGCTGTTCGACTGGTCCCGGCTCGACAATGCGATCTCTTCGGCGGTGCCTTTCACCTCAGCAAACGCAGTGACGATGCCATCCAGTACCTCGCCGGTTCGATTGACCAGCTTGGCACCCTTTTTGACATCCGATGCGCTGCTGCTGATCAACTGACCGATATTTTGCGCGGCCTCGGACGCGCGCGACGCCAGATGACGCACTTCCTGGGCGATCACCGCAAATCCCTTGCCCGCATCGCCCGCCCGCGCGGCTTCGACGCCAGCGTTCAGGGCAAGTACGTTGCTTTGAAAGGATATATCATCGATCACATCGACAATCTGGCCGACTTCCCTGGCGCTGGTCTCGATCTGCTTCATCGCCGAAACGGCTTCGGCAACCACCTTCTGACCGGTCAGTGCCTGCTCGGAGGCGTCCACCGCACCGGCGGCAACCCGCTCGGCCCCGGCGACGTTCTGGCCAATGTTCTGGGTCACCTGATCTATGGACGAATGCGTAATCGCCAGCGCGTCGGCCTGTGACCCGCTGCGCTGTGATAGTTCATCGGCGTTTTGCGACAACAGCGAGGACTCGCCCGAGACCGCATCGCTCGCAGCACTGATTCTGGTCACCACGTCGCGAAGCCTGTCGGCGGTGGTATTGATATCGCGCTGCAGATCAAAAAACGCGCCCTCGTATTCGCCGGAAATTTTCGTTTGCAGGCGGCCGGACGCAATGTCGCCAGCAACCTGGCCGGTTTCCCAGAAACTGTCTTCGATCGACTTGAACAGCCGGTTTACGGATATCGCCAGCTTATCATATTCCGGGTGGTCAAATCGCGCGCCCAATCGCTCGGAAAAGGTGCCTTTTTCGGCCTTCGCGACCACGCGCGAGAGCGCGATGACAAATGCATCTGCCGCCGCCAAATTTTTCAGATGGTAATTGCGCGCTGATTGGGCATCGGCGCAGTCGGCTTCGGCGTGTTTGGCCCGCAGCGCGGCCGCTTGCTGGGCCATTATCGCTGTCTGGCACGTCTCGGATGATTGCGCCTCAAGGTCCCGTTGATGGTTGCGGGCAAGCCTGACTTCTTCGATCGCTTTGGCAAAATCGCCGATCTCACCCTTGCGATCCAAATAGGGGACGCGCAGATCTTCTTCGCTGGTCGATAGTCTGCGCAGAACCTTCGAAAGCGCGGCCCGAGGGAGTCGTTTACGGCGCGCATTGATCGTCACCATCAGTGTCAGAAGGGCGCCTGCAAACAAGACACCAAAAATGAAGATTGTAACAGTTGGCCCGGTCGTACCAGAGACCGGACCAGACATGTTGCCCGTCGCACCTGCCTGCATTTCCAGCGCAGCCGGGTCAATCTTGGGTCCCGTACTTCGGTTTTCAGATGTACCGGCGACCCCAATTGTTATCCCAACGACCAGCGCCGAAAACAACGCCAATCCCCGCTTGACACCGATGTTTTTGAATTTGATCACGTTCGGCTCATCTTTGCCTTGTCCAATCGCTGGCGCCGCGAATTTCGACCATGTGCGACGTCGCTGCCATTCCCTAAGCCAAGGGTGTTTCGTGCCGGTTAAAGCCGCAGACAATTCAAAGTATTTACCGCTCGCCGAATAAGCATCGGTGGCGTCCCGATCGAATACTGAATGGTACAATTGATATAATGGTGCCCCACAGGGGACATAGATGGGCACTGGTATGAAACAATTGAGCTTTAATTGCAAACCTTTGATAATCAACAAGAAAGTCAGAGGCTTATCTTATTGATCCTGCTTATGAAACAGCCCGCAATATGCGGGCTGTAAGTTGGCCTATGTGCAAACCACCTACTCAATCATCCGTTCCCAGAGAAGGATATGCTGATCGCCTTGTTTGACGAGGCGGGCGCGGATTTCTTCGTCCATGTGGGGATCATCGAGGATGAGGTTGATATATTCCCGCTCACCGTCTTTGGTGGTCTGTTTCCAGCCGCGTCCGATCTGAAACTGTCCGCTGCGGACGATATAGTCCGGTTCGCTGCTGTCCGGTGATTTGTCATATGGGTCTATGATGATACTTCCAAGATCGTGCAGTTTTCTGGTTTCAAGCATCCCTTCAAAATGTGATCCCTTGTCGTAAAATGTTCCGATTTTCAAAGCCATTATTTGTCTCCTTCTCTGGCTGAAGTAACCGGCGGGCGTGGGGTGGGTTTTGATGCGGCGGCAAGTTGGCGGCGCGCTTTTTTGAAACCATTATCCGTGTCAAGAAAGCTTGCGATAATATAGGGTACGAGGTCTTCGATCTTTTCCTTCACGTCATAATCCTGTTCATAGATGCGGGCGTAATCGGTCAAAGCCTCATGGATTTCCGGCGGAAAGGTTGCAGTGATCCTGACCGGTGTGCGCTTGGGCAGTTTTGAGAGTTTCAAGGTCATGGGGTCGTCTTTCTTTGAATGAAGGGCCTGAGGATAATGTCCTTATGGACGATCACGCGAAGCGGATAGCCAGGCCGGATTGTGATGGTGGGTTGAATATTGATTTCACGCTCAACGATGCGCTGGCCCGCTCGGTTGATCGAGTTTTGTGAGCCGCGCTGAATGGCCCGCACCAGATCGCTGTCATTGTCAAAGGCAAGCTCGGCCCCAACACTGAAGAGTGTGGATAATGCAATGCCTTTAATGAGCCGCCATGTATGAAAATCAACTTTGTCTTCCAGCCCGGCATAACCGGCCCGGTCGGTGGCAGGCAGATTGTCAATGATGATTGATGAACCATCGGGCAGAATAAGGCGTTGCCAGACGACAAGCGCGCGTTCCTGTCCGAAAGCAACCACGGAATCATATTTGCCGAGCAGACGCGAACCTTGCGGAATCAACATATATTGGCCGGTTACTGTGTCATAAACGGGCTGCGTCACCTGTGCGATTACCCGCCCCGGCAAATCGGAATTCAGTCCCGTGATCAGGCTGGCGGAAATGATGGTCCCGGCCATGACCTGATACGGCGACATGGGGGATTGAAG
>JAKZRT010000109.1:0-3275 GCA_047518005.1 Brevirhabdus sp. | reverse complement strand
GCCGCCGAGATCAGGTTTCAGCGGCTCGGCTATGCCAAAGCCATCACCGATCCGCGCGTGATTGATGCGATCACCCGGACCGCCTACGGCAAGATCGCGGTCACCTACGTCGAATGGGGCGACTATCTGAACCAGGCGGTCGTGGTGCCGTGGGCTGTCATCGACGGGCCCGAGGCCGCCGCGCGCTTTGCCCGCGATCTGATCAGGCCGCCGCGCCTCGCGTTCGGGCGCAACGCCATCGGGGCGGCGCTTTTGAAGGGCAAGGAATTGATCGAGGGCAATGACATCGACGGCTGGCGCAAGGTCATCGACTTTTCGGGCGACAGTGCCAACAATTTCAACGGACCCTCGATCGCCAGCGCCCGCGCGGCTGTCATCGCCGCCGGGATCACCATCAACGGCCTGCCGATCCTCTGCCGATCGTGCAACGGTCCGGCGCAATCCGGCCTCGACGCGCTCTACCGCGACCGCATCATCGGCGGTCCGGGCGCCTTCGTGGTCGGCGTCACCGATATGGCGAGTTTTGCCGACGCGGTGCGCAGAAAACTGATCCTGGAAATTGGCGGGCTAACCCCGGCGACGCGGTTCGCCTTCGGCGGCTAGCGCCCCATCCTGCATGCGCAAACATCCACTCTTTAAGATTTTAACATAATAATTTCAGCGTCTTAGGACGTGTTTCAACCTTGAAACCCTCTGAAATCTCCTACCCCGCCAGCATCCGCCAGATCGCCCAGCCCCAGGCCACCCCGGCCGAGATCGCGGTCAGGGCCACGGCGGCCGATCCGCAATCCTTGGCCCGGCGGGCGAGCTGGTTTTCCTCGGGGCTGATCAGGTCGATCACCCGCTCGAGCCCGGTGTTGGCCAGCTCCATCGCCAGAACAAGCACCCCCAGCGCCATGATCACCATCCGCTCGACCCCGCTCAGCGGCAGGGCGAACATCGCAACGACCGACAGCACGTTCATGGTGGTCCACATCCGCAGGCTCGCCTCGGTCGCCCAGGCGTCGCGCCACCCGGCCAGCGACCAGACCACGCGGTTTTTCATCCGCGTCTGTTCCCGTTCGATGATCTTGGCGGTCGACATGGGCACCACCCTGCATCACGACTGCGCCCATCATGGCGCATTCGACCCCGCTTGGCCAAGCCCTTCTTCAGAGCGCCGCAGCCGCCGCGCGCACGGTGTCGATCCGGTCGGAATTCGGCGGATGGGTGCCCAGAAAGACATTTCCCGGGTCCGCAATCCGCGAGAAATAAGCCACCCCGCGCACCGGGTCGTATCCGGCGCGGCCCGCGATCACGGTCCCGAGCGCGTCGGCTTCAAGTTCGAATTTCTTGGAAAACGACCGCACGCCGACCGCCGCGCCGGCCTGCTGGGCGGTGTCGATCAACAGCGGATCGGCGCCCAGGACGGCTGCCAGTACTCCGCCCAGAACCGCCCCCGCGGTGGCGTTCGAATTGGTCTTTTCAAGGTGCCTGCGGATGTGATGCGCGGCCTCGTGACCCAACACGAAGGCCAGTTCGTGGACGTTCTCAAGATCGTTCAGCAGCGCCAGGTTGACCGTCAGAACCGGCTGCCCGTCCTGGCCCAGCGATTGAAACGCGTTGGGCGGCTGATCGGCGCGGTCGTCGAGCGTGAGCTGGAAATCGCAGCGCAGGCCGGTCGTCCGCGCCCGGCATTCGGACCGCGCCACCGGCATCACCCGCGCCGCAACCCGGCTCAGGGTCGCAGCACCCACGGGGCCGCTGAAGGCTGAATTCTGCGGCCTCTCGGCAGGCGGCGGCAGCGCGTGACACGCGCCCAATATCAGCGCCAGACAGACAACCAAGGACCGCATCGAAAATCTCCTGCTCAAGGCCGGTGCGCGGGGGGTTGAGACCGCGGCCCACCAGTCTATGCTCGTCCCATGTTTACCATCGAACACGATTTCGACGCCACCGTTGTTACGCTGGTTGACGAGGGTCCGGCCCCCCTGCGCGATGACGTGACCATCAACGCATTCGATGATTGTATCACCATCGAACAGCACGACGCGCGCACCGACCGGAGCCATCAGGTCACCCTGTCGCTGACCCAGCTGCGCGACCTGGGCGCGGCCCTGGATCTGCCCGAGGGGGTTTATCAGCTGAGGGTGGGCAAAGACCCCTGACTGCGGGAGCTAAAAGTGTCCAAGGTTGGGGCGATTGTATACTTGACAAAGCAGTTTCGGATTCCCATATAAGGTTCAAGGAGTTAAACCCATGAACCTGACCGACCCCATCTTCACTGACAAAGACGCCGCCCGCAAGCATCTTGAGGCGCAGCGTTGGCCGGATGGCGTCTATTGCGCCCATTGCGGGGGCACGGACAGGATCAGGAAGCTGGAAGGCAAATCGCACCGCCCCGGCCTCTATCAATGCGGTGACTGCCGCCAGCAATTCACCGTGACAGTCGGCACGGTTTTTGAGCGCTCCAAGGTTCCTCTGAACAAGTGGCTTTTGGCCACCTTCCTTATGGCGCAGTCGAAAAAAGGCATGTCTGCCCACCAACTGCACCGCTCAATCGGTGTGACTTACAAAACCGCGTGGTTCATGTTCCATCGCATCCGTGAGGCAATGAACGGCAACGACGGTTCGCTCATGGGTGACGGTGGCGGCGTTGTGGAAGCCGACGAAACCTTTATCGGCAAAGACCCTAAAATGATGCGGTACTACCCCAAGGGTAAAAAAATCGGCATTCGCCAGAAAATGAAAGTGCTGGCGCTTGTGGACCGCAAAACCGGCAAAGTCCGCAGCCAAGTTATCGACCATCTTAGCAAGCGCGACATTGGCCCAATTCTGCGCGAGAACATCGACAAAGAGGCGCGCCTGTCCACAGATGAGGCCAGCTACTACCGGGCCCTCGGCAAAGAGTTCTCCGAGCATTTGGCGGTCAACCACAGCGCCGAAGAATACGTGCGCGGCGAGGCCCATACGAACACTCTTGAGGGCTATTTCTCCATTTTTAAGCGCGGCATGAAGGGCGTCTATCAGCACTGTAGCAAGCAACACCTGCACCGCTACGCGGCTGAATTTGAGTTCCGTTACAACCACCGAGCGGCTCTGGACGTTGACGATACTATGCGCGCAAACGCCATTCTGCAAGGCGCAGAAGGCAAGCTGTCGGTAACACGCGATATGTCCGGTTTATGTACCAGATGATCTGTCCGGTTTTAGAACGCCTCCAAGCCATGGAGGGAGGCGATGCGTCGGACGGAGCAGGTACAGGGACTGAGATTGATGAAGTTCGAGGAGGTTTA
>JAKZRT010000108.1:0-9794 GCA_047518005.1 Brevirhabdus sp. | reverse complement strand
AAAAGTCGCTTCGGGCGGGAAGTTTCCACTCGCATGTCGCGGAAATTCGGGCCAGATTGGCCCGAAGACCCTCGAAAGGCGCGCGCGCTCATGAGCTTCGTCCAGCCGCAGATCGACACTTCGCCGCCAGTTTCGGACGAGGTACGCAAGACCACCTGCTACATGTGCGCCTGTCGATGCGGGATCGACGTGCATATGAAGGACGGTCTGGTTGCTTATATCGAGGGCAACCGCGACCACCCGATCAACAAGGGCGTGCTCTGCGCCAAGGGTTCGGCGGGGATCATGCAGGTCACCGCGCCCTCGCGCCTGCGCGCGCCTTTGAGGCGCACCGGGCCGCGCGGATCGGGCGAGTTTGAGGAAATATCGTGGGACGAGGCCCTGGACCTGGCGGTCAGCTGGTTAAAGCCAATCCGCGACACCGACCCCAAGAAACTCGCCTTCTTCACCGGTCGCGACCAGTCGCAGTCGTTCACCTCGTTCTGGGCGCAGGGGTTTGGCACCCCGAACTATGCCACCCACGGCGGGTTCTGCTCGGTCAACATGGCGGCGGCCGGTATCTACACCATGGGCGGGTCGTTCTGGGAGTTCGGCCAACCCGACTGGGACCGCACAAAATTGTTCATGCTGTTTGGCGTGGCCGAGGACCACGATTCAAACCCGATCAAGATGGGGCTGGGCAAGCTCAAGGCGCGCGGTGCCAAGATTATCGGCGTCAACCCGATCCGCACCGGCTATAACGCCATCGCCGATGAATGGGTGGGCATCACGCCTGGCACCGACGGGCTGTTCATCCTTAGTTTGGTGCATCTCCTGATGCAGGCCGGCAAGATCGACTTCGATTATCTCGCCAATCTGACCAACGCGCCCTATCTGGTCGATGCCGACCCGAAATCGCCCAAGCGCGGGCTATTTTTGCGCGACGCAGATGGCAATCCGCTGGTCATCGACCGCGCCACCGGCAAGCGCATGTCGGCCTTCGCGCCCGAGGTGAAGCCGAACCTCAACGGCAGCTATCGCCATGCAGGCGTCTCGCACCACACCGTATTTCACGCAATGGCCGCGCGCTATCTTGCCGACGACTACGCGCCCGAAGCGGTCGCCGAACGCTGCGGCCTGACGCCGGACCGCATCCGCCGGATCGCCGCCGAGCTGGCGCACGCCGCCTTTGAGCAGGCCTTCGAGCTTGACCAGCCCTGGACCGATCTGCGGGGCAACCGGCACGAAAAAATGATCGGGCGACCAGTCAGCTTTCACGCCATGCGCGGCATCTCGGCCCACGCCAACGGCTTCCAGACCTGCCGCGCCCTGCATCTTTTGCAGATCATCCTTGGATCGGTCGAGGTGCCCGGCGGCTTCCGCTTCAAACCGCCCTACCCGAAACCATCCTGGGCGCATCCAAAACCGCATTGCAAATCGGCACCCGGTCAGCCGCTCGACGGTCCGCATCTGGGCTTCGTGCAGGGCCCCGAGGATCTGGCGCTCGACGACGATGGCACCCCGGCGCGCATCGACAAGGCGTTTTCGTGGGAAAACCCGATGTCCATCCACGGGCTGATGCACATGGTGATCTCGAACGCCCACGCCGGCGACCCCTACAGGATCGACACGCTGATGATGTACATGGCCAACATGGCCTGGAATTCGTCGATGGGCTCGAACCGGGTCATCGAGATGCTGACCGACAAAGATGCCCACGGTGATTATGTCATCCCCCGCATCATCTATTCCGACGCCTATAGCTCGGAAATGGTGGCCTATGCTGACCTGATCCTGCCCGACACGACTTACCTCGAACGCCACGATTGCATCAGCCTGCTCGACCGGCCGATCTGCGAAGCCGACGCCGCGGCGGATGCGATCCGCTGGCCGGTAATCGAGCCAGACCGCGATGTGCGCGGCTTCCAGTCGGTGCTCTGCGATCTCGGCGGCCGTCTGGGCCTGCCGGGGTTCGTGGGCGACGACGGCACCGCGAAATACGCCGATTACGCCGATTACATCACCAACCACATCCGCCGCCCCGGCATCGGCCCACTTGCCGGATTTCGCGGCGCTGACGGGGCGGGCGAAGGTCGCGGCGACGCCAACCCCGATCAGCTTGACCGCTACATCGAAAACGGCGGTTTCTGGACGCGCCACGTCCCGCCCGAGGCCGCTTTCTATAAACCCTGGAACCAAGCCTATCAGGACTGGGCGGTTGAAACCGGGCTTTACGACGCGCCCGCGCCGTACCTCTTTCAACTCTGGATCGAACCGGCCCAAAAATTCCGCCTTGCCGCCGAGGGCATCGGCGACCGCCAGCCGCCTGATCACCTGCGGAGCCACATCCTCAACCACATGGACCCGCTGCCCGCCTGGTACCCGAGCGCCGAAGCTAACGCCGACCAATACCCGCTCCACGCCCTCACCCAGCGCCCGATGGCGATGTACCATTCCTGGGGGTCGCAAAATGCCTGGCTGCGCCAGATCCACGGGGTCAACCCGCTTTATGTTCCGACCGAAGTCTGGGAGGCGCAGCGGTTCATTGACGGCGACTGGGCGCGCGTCACCTCGCCGCACGGGTCGATCACGGTGCCGGTGGCGTTGCACGCCGGGCTGAACGCCAAAACCATCTGGACCTGGAACGCCGTCGGCAAACGCAAAGGCACCTGGGCACTTGACCAGGCCGCGCCCGAGGCCACCAAAGGCTTCCTGCTGAATCACCTGATCCACGAGTTGATGCCGCCCAAAGGCGACGGCCTCAGGTGGGCCAACTCGGACCCTATCACCGGCCAGGCCGCATGGTTCGACCTGCGCGTGCGCATCGAGAAAGTTCCACCCCTGTCCGAGGCCAATCCCGCTTTCGACCCAATCAAATCGCCGGTGCCCCGCGCCCCGAAAGACCGCGCTCAGAAGGTGGGCAAATGAGTCATCATCCTTCCAAAAATACTCCCGCCGGAGGCACCGCGACGCCCTCTCGGCGATTGCTGGCAATCGCCTGTCGGCAGGGCATTGCTCGGCAATGCCCAAGAGACGCGGCGCAAACAAAAGACTGCACGCCGCAGGCGTGTCCGTTTGGAAACCGCCCATGACTACGCTCCCCGCCAAAACCGAAAAGAAACTCGGCCTGGTGATCGACCTCGACACCTGTGTTGGCTGCCACGCCTGCGTGACCGCCTGCAAGGGCTGGAACACCGAGAACTACGGCGCGCCCTTGGCCGACGTCGATGCTTACGGCGCCGACCCTGTGGGTGCGTTTCTGAACCGCGTGCATTCCTACGAGGTTCAGCCGGTTCAGGGCGCGGCCCAGCTTGCGCATTTCCCCAGATCCTGCCTGCATTGCGACGACGCACCTTGCGTCACCGTCTGCCCGACCGGGGCCAGCTACAAGCGCGTCGAAGACGGTATCGTCCTGGTCAACGAGGCCGATTGCATTGGTTGCGGCCTTTGTGCCTGGGCTTGCCCCTACGGCGCGCGCGAGATGGACCCGGTCGAGAAGGTGATGAAGAAATGCACCCTCTGCGTCGATCGCATCTACAACGAAAACCTGCCCGAACAAGACCGCGAGCCCGCCTGCGTGCGCACCTGCCCGGTCGGGGCCCGCCACTTTGGCGATCTGGGCGATCCCGACAGCGACGTGTCCAAACTGGTGGCCGCGCGCGGCGGCGTCGACCTGATGCCCGAACAGGGCACCAAACCGGTCAACAAATATCTGCCGCCGCGCCCCCGCGACGCCTGGGAGGACGCGCCGACAGATGTGCTCGCGCCGCTCCTTCAACCCGTCGCCGAAGACCCGCAAGGCTGGCTCGGCTGGCTTGACAAGGCATTGGAACGGCTCGGTTAATGCACCCGGCACCGTCGATCATCGCGTTCACGACGCTCTCAAGCCTCGGCTTCGGGGTGCTGTTTTTCCTTGGGCTGACCGCGCCGACGGGTCCCGGCTGGGCCGGGTTTTTCCAGTTTGCCCTCGGCGGCGCGCTGGCGGTTGTCGGGCTCTTGGCCTCGGTCTTTCACCTCGGCCACCCCGAACGCGCGCTCAAGGCGTTCACCCAGTGGCGGTCAAGCTGGCTCAGCCGCGAAGGCTGGCTGTCGCTGGCCGCGCTGGTGATCACCACGCTTTACGGCGCTCTCATCGTCTTTTTCGGCGTTGTCTTGCCCTGGCTCGGCCTCGCCGCTTCAGCGCTGGCGCTCGCCACCGTGGGCGCAACTTCGATGATCTATGCTCAGATCAAGGCGGTGCCGCGCTGGAACCACTGGACCACGCCGGCGATATTTATTGCGCTGACGGCGACCGGCGGCGCGATCCTGACATTTCAAGGGGCCCTGACCCTTGGCCTGCTGGTCGCGACCGGTGCCTTTCAGATCTATGCCTGGCACATCGGCGACCGGCGTTTCGCGGATGCGGGCCACACCATCGGCACCGCCACCGGGCTCGGGACCCACGGCCAGGTGCGCGCCTTCGAGCCGCCGCACACCGGCACCAATTACCTGCTGAGTGAAATGGTCTATGTGGTCGGTCGCCGCCACGCCGCCAAAGTCCGGATCATCGCGGTCATATCGATGTCCCTGATCCCGGCCGCGATCCTTCTGATCGGTGCCAGCCTCGCCCATGGCGCTTTCGCCGCCGCCTTCCACCTGATCGGCGCTCTGGCTGCGCGCTGGCTCTTTTTTGCCGAGGCCGAGCATGTGGTGGGGCTTTACTACGGCAAACGCTGACGCTTGCGCCCAAAGCTGATCTGACGCAAAACCCACCCATCCGACGAATGGGGACATCATGCGGCCATTGATCGCTATTCTGCGCGGTATCGACCCGTCCGAAGCGGTGGACGTCGCCGAGGCGATCATTGCCGCAGGCATCACTCGCATCGAGGTGCCGCTGAATTCGCCCGACCCCTTGTCCAGCATCGCCGCTTTGGCGCGGGCCTGCGGTGCGCGCGCGGTGATCGGGGCGGGCACCGTGCTGTCGCGCGCCCAGGTGGCCGAGGTCAAATCGGCTGGTGGCACGCTGGTGGTGTCGCCCAATTGCGACCCGGCGGTGATCGCCGCCACCAAGGCGCAAGACATGCAAAGCTTTCCCGGCGTTCTGACGCCAACCGAGTGTTTTTCGGCGCTGGCGGCGGGCGCTGACGGGCTGAAGGTCTTCCCGTCGTTCCTGCTGGGCACCGAGGGGCTCAAGGCGCTGCGCGCGGTTTTGCCAGCGGACACCCAGATTTTCATGGTCGGCGGCGTCGGGCCGGATAATTTCGCCGCCTGGCTGGCCGCCGGGGCAAATGGGTTCGGCATCGGATCGTCGCTTTACAAACCTGGGCTCACCGCCAGCGAAGTTGGCGAACGCGCGTCCCGGATGGTCACCGCATACGACGCGGTCGCACCATGAGCGCCGCGATCTTCGACGACCGCGCGCTGTCGCTTGGCGAGGGTCCGCTCTGGCACCCCGAACGGCAGGGGTTTTTCTGGTTCGACATCAACGCGCACAGGCTTTTTTCGGACCAGGGGCAGGTCTGGGAATTTGATGGTTACGTCAGCGCGGCGGGCTGGGTCGACCACGACCGGATGATCGTCGCGGGGCAGCGGGCGCTGATGCTTTTTAACATCGAAACCGGCGCCCACGAAGATCTGTGCCCGCTCGAGGCCGACGATCCGCGCACCCGCACCAACGACGGGCGCGCCGACCCCTACGGTGGCTTTTGGATCGGCACGATGGGGATCGGCGGCGAGGCCGGGGCAGGCTCTATTTACAGATATTACCGGGGCGAACTTCGCGTGCTTTACCCGTCAATCACGATCCCGAATTCGATCTGTTTCGCCCCCGATGGAACCACCGCCTATTTCACCGACACCGACCGACGCCAGATCTGGCGACAGCGGCTTGACCCGGCGCATGGTTGGCCCATAGGCGAGCCCGAAACTCACATCGACACCCGCACCGAGGGCTGGCACCCGGATGGGTCTGTTGTCGATGCCGCTGGCAATCTCTGGAACGCGCAATACGGCGGCGCTCGGGTCGCGGTTTATGGTCCTGACGGCGGTTTCGTGGAGGCGATCGCGGTCCCGGCGCTGAACCCGACATGTCCTGCATTTGGCGGGCCCGACCTGACCCGCATGATCATAACAACCGCCAGTCAACGAATGGATGCCCAGACGCTTGCCCGCGAACCAGCCCACGGCAAGACTTATCTGCTGGAAGGTGTCGGCCCCGGTCTGGCCGAGCACCGCATGATCCTCTGACCAAACGGCGCGCCTTGCGGCGCAATCACTTAATGCGCGCCCTCAGCCGCGGCGCGAATGGCCCGTATATTGTCGCCGTAGGGCCCGGGGTTATCGACCGATCCGCCCCGAAACGCCGCAGAACCAGCCACCAGAACGTCAGCGCCTGCTGCGACCAGCGCGGGCGCGGTGCCCGGATCAACACCGCCGTCGATCTCGATATGCACCGGCCGGTCGCCGATCATGGCGCGCAGGTCGCGAACCTTGGCCGTCATGTCGATGAATGTCTGCCCGCCGTAGCCAGGGTTCACGGTCATCACACAGATCAGATCGACCAGATCCAGCACATCGGCCACTGCGCCCGCGGGCGTGCCGGGGTTCAGCGCCACGCCCGCCTTCGCGCCGGTGCCGCGGATCGCCTGCAACGTGCGGTGAATATGCGGCCCGGCCTCGACATGGGCGGTGATCACATCGGCCCCGGCATCGGCGAAAGCCTGAATGTAAGGATCAACCGGTGAAATCATCAGATGCACGTCCATCAGCGTTTTGATATGCGGCCGGATCGCCGCGCACAGCGCCGGACCAAAAGTGATGTTGGGCACGAATTGCCCGTCCATAACGTCAACGTGCACCCAGTCCGCGCCTGCCGCCTCGACTGCTTCGCATTCAGCCCCGAAATTGGCGAAATCGGCGGCCAGAATGGACGCGGCAATCTTGATCGAGCGGTCGAATGGCATGGATAAACCTCGGGTCGTGGGCCTGCGCCCGGTCTAGCGCGGCCCGACCGGGATGAAAAGCCAAACGCGCGCCGCCAAGGCTTGCGCGGGCGCAGCGGACGTGCGACCTTGCGGGCTTCCCCGAGCGTCGAATGCGAGCGGTCACGTGAGCCCATCCCGATCAGCCACCGCACCGGCCAGCAGCGCCGCGATCAGCGACCCGCTTGCGCTGCAGGTAACCGAACCGCGCAATCCCGGCATGGCGCTGGATCTGGACTGGGTCGCCCGGGTCCAGGCCAACACCTCGGCCATCGAGCGGCGCGCCGCAACGCTGCCGGGGCGGCGGTCGGTCAAGAAAGACCACCAGGCAGCCTGGCTGTTGCGCGCCATCACCATGATCGACCTGACCACGCTGGCAGGCGACGACACGCCCGGCCGGGTGCGCCGGCTTTGCGCCAAGGCGCGTCATCCGGTGCGGTCTGAAATTCTCGATGCTCTCGGCGTCGACCCGATCACCACCGGTGCGGTCTGTGTCTATCACGACATGATCCCGGCAGCGCTGGCCGCCCTTGCGGGCACCGGCATTCCCGTTGCCGCCGTGTCGACCGGCTTTCCCGCCGGTCTGTCGCCTTTTGCGCAAAGGCTCGCCGAAGTGCGCGCCAGCGTTAAGGCCGGGGCTGGCGAGATCGACATCGTCATCTCGCGCCGTCACGTGCTGACTGGCGACTGGACCGCGCTCTACGACGAGACCCGCGCCATGCGCGCGGCCTGCGGCCCGGCCCATATGAAGGCGATCCTGGCCACCGGCGAGCTCGGCTCGTTGCGCAATGTCGCCCGCGCCTCGCTGGTCACCATGATGGGCGGTGCCGATTTCATCAAAACCTCGACCGGCAAGGAAAGCGTCAACGCAACCCTGCCGGTCAGCCTGGTGATGATCCGGGCGTTGCGCGATTATTTCGACCGCACCGGATACCGGATCGGCTACAAGCCCGCGGGCGGTATCTCCAAGGCCAAAGACGCGGTCACTTACCTCGCCCTGATCAAAGACGAGCTGGGCGATCGCTGGCTGCGCAATGACCTTTTCCGGTTCGGGGCCTCGTCGCTGTTGGGCGATATCGAACGCCAGCTCGAACACCACGTCACCGGGCGCTATTCAGCGCTCTACCGCCATCCGATGGGATAGATATGACCGTCAAGGAACGCTTCGAGACCATGGACTACGGCCCCGCGCCCGAAGATGCGGGGCCGGTCATGGACTGGCTGGAGGGTGGCAAACGCCGCTTTGGGCATTTCGTCGGCGGGGCCTTCACCAATCCCACCAAGGGGTTTGCCAGCCGCAATCCGGCCAATGGGGCAACGTTGGCCACGCTCAGCCAGGCGCGCAAGGCCGACGTCGATGCCGCGGTTGCAGCGGCGCGCGCGGCGCAGCCCGGTTGGGCCGATCTGGGCGGGCATGGACGCGCGCGATACCTCTACGCGCTGGCCCGCGCCCTGCAAAAGCACTCGCGCCGATTTGCGGTGCTCGAGAGCCTCGATAACGGCAAGCCGATCCGCGAATCCCGCGACATCGACATTCCGCTGGTGCAGCGGCATTTTTACTATCACGCGGGCATGGCGCAGCTGAGCGAGGCCGAACTGCCCGACGCCGAGCCTTTGGGCGTTTGCGGTCAGATCATCCCGTGGAATTTCCCGCTGTTGATGCTGTCGTGGAAGATTGCGCCAGCGCTGGCCATGGGCAACACGGTGGTCCTGAAACCGGCGGAATACACATCGCTGACCGCGCTTCTTTTTGCCGAGACCTGCGCGCAGGTCGGCCTTCCCGAAGGCGTCGTGAACATCGTGACCGGTGACGGTGCGGTCGGCGCGATGATCGTCGATCACCCCGGCTGCGACAAGATCGCCTTCACCGGGTCCACATCCGTCGGCCGCGCCATCCGCCGCGCCACGGCGGGCACCGGCAAATCGCTGACCCTCGAGCTGGGCGGCAAATCGCCCTACATCGTCTTTGACGACGCCGACATCGACAGCGCGGTCGAGGGGCTGGTGGATGCGATCTGGTTCAACCAAGGCCAGGTCTGTTGCGCCGGTTCTCGGCTGATCGTGCAGGAAGGTGTGGCCGACCGGTTCCACACCAAACTCAAGCGCCGCATGGACGGGCTGCGCATCGGCGATCCGCTGGACAAATGCAATGACATCGGCGCAGTGGTCGACCCGGTGCAACTGGCCACCATCACCCGGCTGGTCAACGAGGGCGCCGGCGAGGGGCAGCTTTATCAACCTTCAACGCCCCTGCCCAAAGGCGGGTGTTTCTATCCGCCGACGCTGATCACCGGGCTCGATGCCGCGTCAATGCTGATGCAGGAAGAAATCTTCGGCCCGGTGCTGGTCGGCACCACCTTTCGCACGCCCGCCGAGGCCGTCGAACTGGCCAACAACACCCGCTATGGGCTGGCGGCGACGCTGTGGACGGAAAACGTGAACCTGGCGCTCGACATCGCGCCGAAATTGGCCGCAGGCATCGTCTGGATCAATGCCACAAACCTTTTCGACGCGGCGGCAGGCTTTGGCGGGGTGCGCGAATCCGGTTTCGGCCGTGAGGGCGGCTGGGAAGGGCTTGCGGCGTATACGCGGCCCCGCGCAAAGGCCGCGAAACTGGCAAAAGTTGCTGCCAACGCGGCAGGCACAGGCCACGCGCTCCCACGCATCGACCGCACCGCGAAGTTTTACATCGCCGGTAAACAGGCGCGCCCCGACGGCGGCTATTCGCGCGCTATCTGGGGTCCAAAAGGTGCGATGCTGGGCGAAGTGGGCGAGGCCAACCGCAAGGACATTCGCAATGCAGTCGAGGCGGCCAGCAAAGCCGCCCGCGGCTGGGCGCGGGCGACCGGGCAT